>JABDKF010000226.1 GCA_013003155.1 Woeseia sp.
AGATAGATTGCGCAATGATCGAGCAGTTTGTAAATGTGGCTGTGCGGTGACGCGTGCAGCGCGTGGTAAATCGTCGAACTGAGGAAAAGCAGAATGAGGCTGCAGCCGTACACAAGGCTTGCTGTGATCCGCCACGGATCCGCGCTTTCGATGGAGATGTACAGCATCCATGATAAGCCGACTATACTCAGGAGCACACCGACGCCATGGCTAATCGCGTGCAGCCGCTCCTCTGCCGGCGTATAGCTCGAGGGGATTAGTGACAAGAAGGATACTGCGTGACGTGCATTTTGTTCATTCACCCAAAGGGGGAGCCGACAGGATAACACGCTGATCCTGGCAGCATCGGGGCCGGATTATTTTACGTACAGGCCTGACCCATCCCGTCCTCCGTTTGCCGGGCCGTCGAGGCTGCCGGCCGCCCGGTTCGGTGCGATTCCATTGGTCGATTCGCAGATCAGCTACAATAAGCCGTCCCCAATTTCCGTGGCACCCATGAAATTTCTCGATTTTCTTGACTATGAGCTGTTTGGCAATCCCCTGCAGGATTGGGGGGTCGGTGTCGTGCTATTGCTGGGTATGCTGGCCGTGCTTTTCCTCGCGCGGCGGCTCCTCCGTGGGCGACTGCAGAAGCGTGCCGAAGACCACGGGAAACTGTTTTTCAGAGTTGCGAGGCATGTTGTCGGCCAGACAAAAGGCTGGTTCCTTTTCCTGATCGCTCTCAACGTTTCGTTGCAGGTGATCGAGGCTGGCGAACGCTTTGACAACGGCTTTGGCAAGTTGCTGGTCGTCGGCATGCTGATACAAATGGGGATATGGGCTGTCGCGGGTTTCGGCCGCTATATGGCGTTGCGCCGTGACGAAAAACTCGAAGAGGACGCTGGCGCCGTCGCGGCGATGGATATCGTTGGTTTCCTCATGCGCGTTGCCGTTTGGGCCACCGTATTCCTGCTGACGCTCGACAATCTCGGCGTAAACATAACGGCGTTGCTGGCCGGACTCGGCGTCGGCGGTATCGCGGTCGCGCTGGCCGCGCAAAATATCATCAGCGACTTGTTCGCGTCGTTGTCTATTGTTCTGGACAAACCGTTCGTGCTTGGTGATTTTCTGACGATCGGCGAGCTGTCTGGAAACGTCGAAAAAGTCGGTTTGAAGACAACGCGCGTACGCAGTCTGTCCGGAGAGCAGCTTGTTTTTTCGAACAACGACCTGCTAAACAGCCGCATCCGGAACTACGGGCGCATGGCCGAGCGGCGCGTACCGTTTACTATTGGCGTTGTGTACCAGACGCCTCACGAAAAGCTTGAGCAAATTCCCGCTATTGTCAAAAAAATAATCGACGACCAGCAGTCGGCGCGTTTTGATAGGGCGCATTTCCAGAGATTTGGAAATTCTTCCCTGGATTTCGAAATAATTTATTGGGTGGAGTCGGCAGATTACGCGCTTTACATGGATATTCAGCAGGCCGTCAATCTTGAAATATTTCGCCGCTTCGCTGAGGAAGGTATCGAGTTTGCCTATCCGACGCAGACCTTGTTCATGTCGCGCGAGGATTCGCCGTCAACCGCCACGGAATAAATTTCAAAAATCCTCTGCCCGGTCCAGCCTCTTCTATTTGCGGCGCTCATACAGCACGGGTTCCTTGCTGCGCGCCGTAATAAGCGGTCGAGTCCACTACAAAAATTCGATTGCACTGAACATTTTGCCCGCTCAGTTCGTCGTGACCGTTAACTTGTGGTCTATTGACGGCGACTTACTGCCGAAAATCCCTTAGTCTGAATTGGTCGTGTCCTCGGTCATTGCGGCGAGTTTCTCAGCATGCGGCAATTCGTACGGTGGCGGGGCGCCACCCGGGCCTTTCAGGTAATGATCCATCCAGCGGGAGAGGCGCAGTGCATAGTCATAGCGTGCCGCAGTATTGCGATTGCCGTGCACTTCGCCGGGATAAATTACGAGTCGGACCGGCGTA
This sequence comes from Woeseia sp., assembly GCA_013003155.1. Classification (GTDB taxonomy): domain Bacteria; phylum Pseudomonadota; class Gammaproteobacteria; order Steroidobacterales; family Woeseiaceae; genus Woeseia. The sequence goes on from JABDKF010000226.1 coordinate 1,970, forward strand.
TCAGTGCGAATCTTCACAAAACGATACATTTCGAGGGACTGACTCGGGTGCACACGCGGATCCTGGTCGCCGCCCATGATCAGTAGTGGCGTTTTCGTTTTGCCGGCATGAAATACGGGACTGCGCCGCAGCATCCACATCCAGTCGTCCCATGGCCACGCGCGCGCGTGCACGTGATACATCTCATAAGGGATATCGCCGGTGCCGAATTTGGAAAGCTGGTTTGAAATGCCGACAAACGCGACAGACGCGGCAAACTCTACGGTTAAGGCACTTGCTGCCCACATGGACGCGTAGCCGCCGTAAGACCCACCCGAGATGCCAGTCTTGGCAGCATCAGCAAGGTCTTCGGCAACAAGGTGCCGTTTCAGATCGACGAGGTCATCGAATTCTTCTTCTGCGTAATCATGTTGACCAAGCTTGGAGAATTCGACGCCTCGACCTGTGCTGCCCCGGTAATTCGGGTACGCGATCGTGTAGCTGTGCGCGGCCATGAATTGGCCCGGCTGCGCATAGGTTGACACCCATCCGTTGTATTGATGTGCTTCCGGTCCGCCGTGCACAAAAAGTACTAACGGGTTGCCCCCAGCCTGTTTTTCGAAGGGCTCGATGAGGATAGCCTCTAGCTCCAGGCCATCGCGTGCTTCGTAAGTGATGGCAGTCTGGCGCGCGAGCTTGCGGTTCGCGAGAAAAGGATTCGAATTGGTGAGGCGTTTCGCAACCTGGCCATCTCGCAGCAGATACACTTCGCGAGGATGGATCGGTGCATCGGCGACCGCTGCCGCAACCTGCTGATCCGGATTTGCACTAACCGAGCGCAATATCGCGCCTTTCGCCGGAGCCGGCCCGGCTTCCCGGGCGCCACGGATAGATGCGGTCTTCCATTCAGTCCAGACGCCTCTCGCACCGAGCCAGCGCAACGTGACCTCGTCCTTCCAGGTGAAGTCTGTGACGTGGCCCAGGTAGTTTGGCACCATGTCGCGACGCTCACCGCCATTGCTGGACGCGACATACAGTCGGCCGTTGCTGGGGTCGTTAATATCAACGCTACCGATGTAGGCGATACGATCACCGTCCGGTGAGAATTCGAAGTGGCCGAGCTTGCCGACCGAGCCCATTGCGTTTTGCACGTTGCCTGAGCGTGCATCGACCACATGGATGTCGCGTGACGTGTAGCTGTCATCAATGAGGGGCGTTGGCGCAAGTGCAACCGCGTAACGCTCGCCGTCGGCTGCCCAGCTAAAATCGGACGCGTGTCCCGGCAACTCGTGTGCGCTCGCCTTCATCGAGCCGAGATCCAGCATCCATACCTTGGCGTGCTGTACCGCTTCCTCATAAATTACGGCCTTGAAGCCTTTGAGCGCCAATTCTTCAGTTTTCGCGGGTGGCGCGTCTGTCGCGATAAATGCGATGGTTTTGCCATCTGGCGAAGGAAATATCGCATTGATCGAACTGACGTGCGTGAATATCTCCTGAGCCTCGCCGCCGGCTATGGCGATGCGATATAACGAGTTTACCGTCGCTTCCGGGTCGCGTTTGGCCAGGAAGTAGATTGATTTGCCGTCTTGGGACCACCTGATGCCATCCACCGCGATTTTGCCGGTTACGTAGGGGATAGAATTACCCTGAAAATTGACGACATGCAGTTCCGTATACGAGGGGCCATCCTCGTCAACGTAAAGCTTGCGCGGCACGTTCAGGGTGTACGCAATCCTGTCGCCGGCCGGGTTCATCTGCACGGCACCTACTGTTTTCAGCAGGACGATCTCTTCAAGCGTCAGCGGTGACTGACCCAGGGCTGCGGTACTGAGCAATAGCAATAGCAGGGCACGCAAAGTGCAACGACGAGCAATCATGGAAGTCCCCCCAAAATCTCTGGCTTCTGATATTTTCCGTAAAATAACATTTTGCGGTTACTTCGTGTTGAAAGCTGCGGCAGTAAAAAGGGCATGTTCTGTGGGCGGCGTGGATTACCCGGGATTTCTCAGGTATTAGATTGGTCCAACCGGGAAAGGTGGCGCAATGGGACGATCCGTTATTCGAAAGTATTCCTTGATAATGGCCATATCCTTGCTGCAATGCGCCGTGCCTTTGGCGGCTGCTGACGAAGCCTGGTTTGGTATCCAGGTAAAGGCCGAGGGAGAAGGGCGCTTCTGGAATCCAGTGATCAATGAGCTGATTGTTGTCGATGTTGAGGCTAACTCGCCGGCTGCCAAAGCGGGGATATCCAAAGGTGATCGAATTGTTGAAGTTTTCGGGCAAGCGATCGTAGGCGAGAGGATGCGTAAGCTCGTACCATTTTTCGAAAAAACGGTTGGTGAAACTTTGCGGCTCACTTTAGTGAACGAAGCTGGCGATCGAATTAGCGTTACGCTCATCGGCGAGAACAGACCTGCCGAAAAGCAGTGACGTTGCACTATCGTTCATTTAGCGGGCCGCCGGCGGCCATGTGGTGTTCGTGCACTCGCGGTGTTATCAAAACTGCTCGCCAAAATCTGGTGTTGAAAGGAAAACCAACCATGAACAGAATTGCAATCTTTGCCGACGTCCAGAATATCTATTACACGACGCGTGATGCCTACAAAAAGCAGTTCAACTATCGAAAACTTTGGGAAAGAGTCAGTGCCAAAGGGGAGATCGTCACTGCGATAGCCTATGCGACGGACCGCGGTGACGATGGGCAGAAGAAATTTCAGCTGGCGCTTCGCGAGATGGGCTTTACGGTCAAATTGAAACCGTATGTTGTCCGCGGTGATGGCTCCGCAAAGGCCGATTGGGACGTAGGAATAACCATTGATATCATGGAGATAGCGCCAACAGTTGAGACTGTGGTGCTGCTATCGGGTGACGGTGATTTCGCAATTCTGCTGGACAAGGTTCGCAAGGACTTTGGCGTAAAAGCTGAAGTGTGGGGTGTACAGCCGTTGACCGCCAATACGCTGATTGAATCTGCCAGCACCTGGCACGCGATTGACAAGACCTTGCTGCAGTAGACCTCAGCCTTGCTGGGCCAGGCGAGCTCTTAGCTCGGCAACTTCCGCTTCCAGTTCCGCAATGCGCTGTTGCAGGTCGCTGGTCTGAGCGCGCTTCGAGGATTTGCCTGAGGCTGCCTGTGGCACGCTTGCATGCGCGCTGACGTCTATCGGGCCGGACAAGAGATGCATGTATTCAGCATCTTTCCGGCCCGGTGTCCGCGGCAGTTCCTGAACCAGCGGACCGCGGGTATGTTCAGCGAGCGTCTTGAGCGAGGCAACTACAGCTGCGTTATCAGCAAATGCGTGGAGGCGCCGGCAATGGGTGCGTAATTCGCCGGGTGTTTGTGGTCCTCGCAGCAATAGCACACATACCAGTGCGAGTTGATCGTCTTCAAATTGGTAGTCGCTGTATCGCGTGTTGCAAAGTCGCTGCGAATATTTTTCGACTCCGCTGCGAAAATTCTCGTCAATACGGACCTGGTTTTTGCCGTCAAGCAGGCGCGCATGCCGTTGCACTTCGCCTTTCGTCAGGCCCATGGTCGGGTTACGGCCGGATTTCTGATTGCAGGCGTTCGTCAGGCTGTTTAAAGACAGCGGATACTGGTTCGGCGTAACGATAGACTTTTCAATCAGGCAGCCGATTATACGGGCTTCCTCGGCGTTAAAAACTATTGTCAAAGGCTCGTCCTCAGCATGCGTCTGCACCAGCACTCGCCGATGCGCAACGGAGCATAGCAGGCTGGGATCGATAGGGATGACGCATTGGCAAAAAATTCAGTGTTTGCTTGGTCTTAGTCGATTTCAGGCTGAGGAGCTCGCGCAGGTCTGGCATCGTGTTTAAGACGCATCACTTTCGCACGACTGACGTAAAGCAGATCACTAATCCTTAGCACCAGCGCATCTTCATGTTTGCTTAAACGACCATCTGCAAACGCAATTTTCCATAGCAGGTTCACGATGTGGAGCTTTTCATCATCGCTTAGCGCGTTGTGCAATAGCTGCGTAAACCGGCTGATTTCAACGATCTCTTCAGCCTCTTCATGAGCTGCTGTTGCGAGGTCACTGGCTTGGTCAGCGCTCAGATTGAAATGCTGCCGGATCAAGTCAAGCAACAGATCAAACTCATTTTCGTGAAAATCGTTGTCGGCACGGGCCACATCGATCATCAGCACCGCCGTCGCCATGCGTATCGACTGCTCGCGCTGTGCGGGGTCTTGTTCAATTGAGTCTTCGGCGGTGAGCGCGTCGGTGACGGTTTTGACCAGGCGTTTGAGCATATCTCCTCCATTCGGTGTGCCGATGTTAATAAGAATCGATGGTATAAACAAAGCTCGGCGTTTAATAGCGGTGTCAGGACAGCGCACTCGCTTTTTTCGGGTTAAGGTAGGGAGTAGAATGACGCTGACGAATAAGTAGCTGCCCTATCGGTAAGGCCATGTTTAGCTTGGTATATCGAGGCAATAGTGAGGTGGTTTCAATGACCGTGATGACCGCAGAAATTGAGGCTGAACTGATTCGAATTTTTAATCGGTTTGACCACAACAACAATGGTTTCATTGACGAACACGAGTTTTCGCAGGTTTTAGACAGTTTGGGCTACGATGATAGCGCCGAGGTGCGAAGTCTCGAATTCGCTGCAATTGACGATGATGAGGATGGCAAGGTTCGCTTTCGCGAGTTCGCCGACTGGTGGCTCGACAACCGATGAAGGCGAAATCCGTCAGCAAACCTGTTCGTCAGTACCTGTTACGACGAAAGGAGAGGGCGCATCGGGCCCGGTGTTTCTATCGCGGCAGTCTTGCCCCGGGTTGGTAGCGCTCAGCCGCGCGTTTCTCGACATCCTCACGGTAGTATGCAACATCCTTAAAATTCCGCTCCACATAAGGTTTCGCCTGGTCATCAAAATGCGGCGAAGCCGGGCTATTGTTCTGGCCTCCCGCAAGAATGGATTTTGCCCTCACTTTGTCACCGAACTCAACAACGGCGACAAAGCTATTGCCACGGTAGCCGTAAATGCGCCGGGTATTGCCGAAGCGCTTTGCCCCGTATGCTGCGAGCGCGCCCCAGCGGCTCGTGGCCATCGGCACAGGCAGGCTTGGCTTATCGTCATCAAAACCGGCATCGATGTTGCCCGACAGGCGCTGGAAGCGGTTGATCTCGCCCCAGGGCGTCTTCCAGCTGCCGAAGTCCGCGATCAACATCTCGACCGTTTCGGTGAACAACAGAAGCCGTTCGCTTGGAGGAGACTCTGATCCGAAGTAGTTAATCCGATCCATCCCATTCAGTCCGAGCGGGTTGTCACCTTGTTCCTCGTAATGCATGCCGTAAAAATGGGCCAGCGACATCGCGACCGAGTCCAGCTTGACTTGCAAGTCCCAGCTGCGCAATTCATTGATGGCATCGGCTAACGTCGGGTCTTTTTGCGGTGCATTGTCGTAAGCAGCAATAAGTCCGGGTATAAGTTTTTCGAAGGCTGGCAAGTACGGGTCGTAGGCGAGAGTCAGCAGACTGTCGAGGGTTACGTCCTCAATGCCTTCAAGCACTCGTTGTGCATGGATTCCACGAAAATTCTCAGGATCCGGCGCCATATAGACCGGGTAATCTTCCCGCTTCGGACTAAATTCCATAGCGGCTGTAAACGGCGTCGAATTGGCGTTCTGTATCCAGCCGTTTTCCGGGTTCAAAAGCGTGACAATCTCGTCCACTGAGTGCAGCCCCTGCCAATCGGTGGCGGGATCACTTCCGTCGACCGGCTTCTGAAAATCAAATTTTGGATTTCTCCGGGGGACAAAATTGCCGTGAAAATAGGCTATGTTGCCGGACGAGTCGGCAAAAACGGTGTTGTTCGAGGAATTCGTGCGAATGTCCATCATTGCGCGAAACTCGTCATAGTTTTTCAGCTTCGTGCGGGTATAGGACTGGCGCAGCGCGTTGACCGGGTCCCAATTTATGCGGGTGGCCACCCAGTTATCACCGAGTCGATGAGTAATCGGACCGTGATG
>JABDKF010000245.1 GCA_013003155.1 Woeseia sp.
TGGATCTCGCCCAAATGCACGCCTAGCAGATCACCGCCAGGCGCCACGATCATCGTAAACGGCAAGCCGATGAATTCGACACCGGAAGACTCGGCGACCGCCATCGCATCTTCCTGTCCGACAAGAATCGGGTAGTTGAAATCGGCCTCTTCCGCGTAGCGGATGACGTCCTCGGTAAAATCGACAGCGATGCCGATGACCTGCAGCCCGCTGGGGCCGTGCGTGCTTTGCGTCTTCTTCAGAAGCGGAATTTCACGTCGACACGGCGCGCACCAGGTGGCCCAGAAATTCACGATGCGCGCCTGACCGTCCCATTCCGCGAAATCGCGAGAGACGCCTGCAAGATCGGGCAGCGTAAAGTTCACGCGAGCAGCGCTGGTTTCGACGGCGGCCGGCGGCGTCGTATTCTCTTGCGTCAGGTCCTCTTGCAACTGGTCCTCTTGTATTAGGCTCTGGCGCAATAAAAAGCCGCCGAGCAACGCCAGCAGCACGACCGCTGTAACAAGCAACTTGCTGTTCATCATTTGCCGGTTTCTGAATGCGCGGTAATGGCCGCCGCGCTTGTCGCCTGCCTGACGTGGCTCGCAAAGTCCTGCGCTTTCATGTAGCCAACCACTTCGTAGCCGCGCCGCTGTCCACCATCACGCCCGAAGAAAATTATCGTCGGCGGCCCAAACACCCCGAAGCGTTGCAGCAGCGCCTGATCGTCAGCATCGTTCGCCGTTACATCGGCCTGCAGCAGCAATGAGTTTGCCAGCGCAGCTTGCACCGCGGGATCGGTGAACGTGTATCTTTCCATCTCGATACATGACACGCACCAGTCCGCGTAAAAATCGAGCATCGCAGGCTGGCCTGACTGCGCTGCCGTCCGCAGCGCCCTTTCCAGATCCGCGACCGTCTTCACGCGCTGAAACTCGAGGCCGCTCGCTTCGTGTGCCGCGCCGTTCCCTTGCATGCCGAGGTTGGCCAGCGGTCGGAGCGGATCGTGTCCACCGGAAAGAGCGCCAAGCAACAAGGCCGCGCCGTAAACCAGCGCAACCAGGCCGCCGCCTTTTGCCAGCTTGTGTTTTGCGCTCGCCCCCTGGCCAAGGCTCGTTAGTCCGCCAAGCCAGACCCCCGTCATCACGGCGAGGATGCCCCACAACGCCAGCGTCACGCCGTCCGGCAAGATGCGCGAGAGCATCCAGATCGCAAGGCCCAGCATCATGAAGCCGAACGCTTCCTTGACGGCATTCATCCACGGGCCGGCTTTTGGCAGCAGCGTCCCGGCGGAGGCGCCGACCACGAGCAGGGGCGTGCCCATACCGAGGCTCAGGGCAAACAATGCACTTCCGCCGCGCCATACGTCACCCGCCTGGCCGATGACGGTGAGTGATGCGACGAGCGGCGGCGCCACGCAGGCGGTCACGATCAGCGAGGAGAGCGCGCCCATGACGAAAGCGCCAACCAGGGTACCGCTGCGCTGGCGGCTGCTGATATCCGTTGCAACAGTCTGGATCGAAGAGGGGACCTGCAGGTTGTAGACACCGAACATGCCTAGTGCGAGTACGACGAACAAAGCGGCGAACAGAGTCAGTACCCACGGTGCATTGAACACAGCCTGCAGCTGCACACCGATAGAGGCGGCAACGATGCCGGCACCGGTGTAGATAAGCGCCATGCCCATCACGTAGCTGAATGCGAGCGAGAAGCCGCGCGCGGGGCTGACCTTGTCACCGTCGCCAGCAATAATTCCTGACAGGATCGGGATCATTGGCAGAACACACGGCGTGAACGCCAGCAACAATCCGGCGCCAAAGAAGGTTGCAATGACGGCCAGCAGGCTGGCATTGCCAATCAAATCGGCAAGGCGTGCCTGTTCCGAAATCATCGGCTTGCCGCCGGCTGCCGCCAACGCGCCGACAGCCGTCGCCTGAGGCAAGCTGACGGTCAACGAGCGCGACACCGGCGGGTAGCAGATGCCGTCTTCTGCGCAGCCCTGGTAGCCAAGGTCGACTGTCAATGTCACCGGTTCCGGCGTCGCGCGTGCCAACGGCAGGCGCGCAAACACAGCGTCGTAGTAAACCTCAGTTTCGCCGAAAAACTCGTCAGTTTTAGGTTTGCCTGATGGGAGTTCGAGTCGACCCAGCTGCACGTCGTCCGAACGGGTGTCGGCAGCGAGCTTGTCCTTGTATAGATAATAGCCCTCGGCAACTTCCCAGGAGACTTCGAGGGTATTGCCGTCAATCACGATGGCGTGGGGTACAAAGGCTTCGTCAACCGGCAGGAAATCGCCCAGAGCCGAGTTCGCCGAACCGGACGAGAACGGCGAATTAAACGGGGAGGGTTTGCCCTTGGTAGCGGCCGTTGATACGAGGTCAACCGCTGTTGTCCAGAGTTGCGGCGGGTAACAAATGCCCCTGTCGGCACAACCTTGTGAACGCGTCGCTAGTTCCAGCGTGGTGGGGCGTTCACCGTCTGTCTCATAAGGAATCGTGACATAAAAGCGGTCGCGGTAAACCTGCTGCTCGCCGAAAAATTCATCGCTATGCGGCAGGCCTTCCGGCAATTCAAACGGCAACAATCGAATGCCCGGCGTCGCGCTGTCGAAGGACAGTTTTTTGCGGTAGAGGTAGTAGCCATCTTCGATTGCCCAGTCGATCTCAAGCGCAGTGCCAGTATCCGTAACGACATACTGAAAGGCTTTTTCCGGCCGTAACAGCTCCGGGCTGTCTGCGAGCGCCGGCGTCGCCAGCAGCAGAGCGGCCAACAACAAGATTGCGGGGTGAATGTTCAGGCGTGCAGTCATAGGTCTCAAATCAGGTTTCCTGGAGGCTTCCCGGTAAGCGCCTGGCCGCGTCAACTGGCGCTCCCGGCCTTTGATTTAAGACACCGCCGCGTCGTCGGGGTTCGGAGCATAACCGGACCTGCCAGCCCTGTCATGGACGCGCTGGGCAGAAACGCGCGGTGGGCAGGCATATTGCCCTTGAATTTTGAGGAAGCGGCCCTATCATTAGCACTCCTTCTGGGGGAGTGCTAACACATTGCTCCGGAAAGTCGAAAAAAACATTTAGAATTCAATAGTTTACAGGAGAACATGTCGATGAAGATTCGTCCGCTTCATGATCGAGTCATCGTAAAGCGTATGGAAGAAGAGCGTACCAGCCCTGGCGGTATCGTTATTCCAGACGCAGCAGCAGAAAAGCCGATCAAGGGTGAAGTCATCGCCGTTGGTAAGGGCAAGATCCTTGAGAACGGCGAGATCCGTGCTCTCGATATCAAGAAAGGCGACAAGGTGCTGTTTGGCAAATACAGCGGCACGGAAGTCAAAGTTGATGGCGAAGATCTGCTGGTAATGAAAGAAGACGACGTCATGGCCGTCATCGAGGGCTAAGCCACTCGAGCCAGAATTTAAAACGCTTTACCAACACTTGTATTGAGATGCGCCAACAGCGCATCAATTGGAATTAAACAGAGGAATTATCATGGCTGCTAAAGAAGTTCGTTTCAGCGACGACGCGCGCCAAAAGATGTTCGCGGGTGTCAACATCCTGGCGAATGCGGTGAAAGTCACGCTGGGCCCGAAGGGCCGTAACGTTGTGCTCGACAAAAGCTTCGGCGCTCCGACCGTCACGAAAGACGGTGTATCGGTTGCCAAAGAGATTGAGCTCGAGAACAAGTTCGAAAACATGGGTGCGCAGATGGTCAAGGAAGTTGCTTCCCAGACCTCGGACGTTGCAGGTGACGGCACCACGACCGCCACAGTTCTGGCACAGGCTATCCTGCGCGAAGGCCTGAAGTCGGTTGCTGCCGGCATGAACCCGATGGATCTCAAGCGCGGCATCGACAAAGCCTCACTGGCAATTGTCGCCGAGCTGAAGAAACTGTCGAAACCTTGCGATGACGACAAGGCGATCTCGCAGGTCGGCTCTATCTCTGCAAACTCCGACACCGAAATCGGTGAAATCATCTCTAATGCCATGAAGAAAGTCGGCAAGGAAGGCGTGATCACGGTTGAGGAAGGATCAGGTCTTGCGAACGAGCTGGACGTCGTCGAAGGCATGCAGTTCGATCGTGGCTATCTCTCCCCGTACTTCATCAACAACCAGAACAGCCAGAGCGTCGAGCTCGAGAATCCGCTGATCCTGTTGTTTGACAAGAAGATCTCGAACATTCGTGATCTCCTGCCGGTACTCGAAGGTGTTGCGAAGTCAGGCCGTCCGCTGCTGATCGTTGCAGAAGACGTGGAAGGCGAAGCGCTGGCTACTCTCGTGGTGAACAACATCCGCGGTATCGTCAAGGTAGCTGCCGTCAAGGCACCGGGCTTCGGCGATCGCCGCAAAGCCATGCTGCAGGACATCGCTGTTCTGACCGGTGGCCAGGTGATTTCGGAAGAAGTTGGCCTGTCACTTGAGAAAACGACGCTGGAAGATCTTGGCGAAGCCAAGAAAGTACAGATCTCCAAGGAAAACACGACCGTCATCGACGGCGCTGGCCGTGCTGCTGACATCAAGGGCCGTGTTGACCAGATCAATGCCGAGATCGAAGAGTCAAGCTCTGACTACGACAAAGAGAAGCTGCAGGAACGTGTTGCCAAGCTTGCTGGCGGTGTTGCCGTCATCAAGGTGGGCGCAGCCACTGAAGTCGAGATGAAAGAGAAGAAGGCTCGCGTTGAAGACGCACTGCACGCGACTCGTGCTGCTGTCGAAGAAGGCGTGGTTGCCGGTGGTGGCGTTGCGTTCATTCGCGCTGTCAGCGCCATTGGCAAGCTGAAAGGCGACAACGATGACCAGACCGTAGGTATCAATATCCTGCGTCGCGCCGTCGAAGAGCCGCTTCGTCAGATCGTCAAGAACGCCGGCGGTGACGCCAGCGTAGTACTCAACGCTGTAGCAGAAGGCAAAGGTAACTACGGTTACAACGCTGCAACCGGTGAGTATGGCGACATGATCGAAATGGGTATTCTTGACCCGACCAAAGTCACCCGTTTTGCACTGCAGAACGCATCTTCAGTCTCCGGACTGCTGCTGACGACCGAAGCAATGGTCGCCGAAGCGCCGAAGGAAGATGAGCCTGCCGGTGGTGGCATGCCGGACATGGGCGGCATGGGTGGTATGGGCGGCATGGGCGGCATGATGTAAGCAGCCGGTCAGTCGACCAGAAAGACAAGAAAGCCCCGCTTTGCGGGGCTTTTTTTTGCCTGCCGCTCGCGACTGTCGGTGGTTACCGCTTTTCCCGGTGCAGATCAGCTTGGCGATCCTTGTGATCAGGCCGCACTACGCACGTGAGCCCATTGAGTGGCCCTGGATGCTGAAAATATTGTCCAGACAAGAGAAGAGTGCCGGCGGAGGTGTCCAGGTGGAATAAAGCGGACCGCAGGGAGCCATCCGCCTGGACACCTCCGCCGGCAGTCTTCTCGACGGGCATCGCGTTTATCCGGCTAGGGAATGCGGTTTCTTGACCTTTTGATACGGTGCCAGACTGTCGGCAGCGCCTTCCGGGACTTCACGGGAGGGATGGCTCCCTACGGTCCGCTTTATTCCCTCCCGCAAAGTCCCGGAAGACGCTGCCTTGGAATGTCGTACGATCACGCCGGCCATCTTAGGCGGGATGGTTCCCTGCGGTCGGCTTCGTTCCCTCCCGCAAGGCCCCGGAAGGCGCTGCCTTGGTTCGTGGCGTGGCAACGCGGGCATGCAGTTGTGTGCTGAAAGTGGTTACTTGCCGCACTATGAGGTCTCAAATGCAGTGCGATGTCCTAACTTGCGAGCGACCGGAATCCCTAATATTCTGACTGCGATGAAAATCCTGCCGTCCATAATGCTGTTGCTGGCTACGCTGGCGCTGCCTGTCAACGGAATCGCCGCGTTGGCAACCGCCTGCGGTCCTACACCGGCGACTGTGCAGTTGATAGAGGACGGTCTGTCCGCAGACCATGCCGGCGTGCATTCGGGGCATGACATGCTAAAGACCGAGACTGCGGAGACCACGGACGACGGCGCTGGCTTGTGCTGCGAAGGCTGCGTGACAGCCTGCTCGTCAGCCTGCGGTGGCGCTACACCGGCCCCCGTTGCCACAGGGTACGCGGCCGCGGCGATTGCCCGCCACGGCATGCAATCCGCCGATCTATTCCTGCCCGGACCCGATCCCACGGTCCTGAAACGACCTCCCAAACCCGGCTGCTAACGCGGCGCCGACTGGCAGCGCAGCGCAGCGCTGTGTCCTCACGGGCACTCGTCGTGCGCACACCTCAGACAAATCAGCAGCGCCGGCAAACAATTTTCTGTGGCAAAGCAATAACCCCGGATTGAGATGAGTGTGACTGCCTGTTCGGTATCCCGGCGACAGTGACAATGCCCGGGTTGCTGACCGGCCACTGAACGGAACAACGCCGCAACAACTGCCGACAGTGCCGCGCACTTTGCAACCACCGACGCCAAGAGCAACCGATGAAAACAGACTTGAACAAGCAACCACCAAGGGATCGTACGGCATCGCGCCGCCGTTTCCTGCAGACAGCAGGCGGTGTTGGTGCCATCACCCTATTGGACGCGATCGTGCCCGCCTGGTCGACAACGATGCGTGTGCTGGGTGCGCAGCACGGTCCAGCGGCAGAGCCGCTCGTGTTCGACCTCGCGATTCGCCAGCGACGCGCCGAAATCGCGGGTGGCAGCGGCGACGTGATCGCTGTCAACAACACGGTACCTGGCCCGCTGCTGGAATGGTACGAAGGCGAGGACGTGGTCATTTATGTGCGCAACGAGCTGAATGTGGATACGTCGATTCACTGGCACGGCATCCTGCTGCCTTTCGAAATGGACGGCGTGCCCGGTGTCGGGTTTCCCGGCATTAAACCGGCGGAAACGTTTCAGTACCGCTTTCCGGTCAGGCAAAGCGGTACTTACTGGTACCACAGTCACTCACAGCTACAGGAGCAGTCCGGTCACTACGGACCACTGGTCGTGCATCCGCGTGATCCGGACCCGGTCAGCTGCGACCGCGACTACGTGGTCGTGTTGTCCGACTGGACGTTCGACGATCCACACAAGGTCATGCACACGCTGAAGAAAATGAGCGATTACTACAATTTCCAGAAGGTGACGGTAGCGGACATCATGGACGAACCGGCCGGCGCTGCACGGCACAATGCCGTTCGCACCAAGCTGGCATGGGATCGCATGCGCATGATGCCGTCCGATATTGCCGATATCGGCGGCACCACCTATAGCTACCTGATGAACGGCCTGCACCCGGCAGGCAACTGGACGGGCCTGTTTCAGCCGGGCGAGCGCGTGCGGCTGCGTTTTATCAATGCGTCGGCAATGACGTATTTCAATGTGCGAATACCGGGTCTGGAGATGCAGGTCGTCGCTGCGGACGGTCAGAACATACAGCCGGTGACCAGCGACGAGTTCCAGTTCGGGCCGGCAGAAACGTACGACATAGTAGTCGCTCCGCAGACCAATCATGCATACACAATCATGGCCGAGACAATCGATCGCAGCGGCTTCGCCGCGGGTACCCTGGCGCCGCGCGCGGGAATGCGCGCAGAAATTCCGCCGCTTCGCAAACCGCCGAAGCTTTCGATGGTGGACATGGGTATGGACCACGCTGCCATGGCGGGCCACCGCGAGAGCATGGTTGGTAACACCGGGGCGACTTTGCCGGTTGCCGACGGCATACAACACGGCGGCGCAGACCACGCGGCCATGGGGCACGGCGGGCCCGTCGACGCGGTCGTGCGCACAGGACACGGCATGCACAGTGCGGGCCCTGTTATCGCGCGCCATGGCCCGGATGAGCACGGTGCCGGTAATGCCGGTATTGCAAACCTGCAGCGCGACCGACTGGGTGAGCGCGGTACCGGGCTCACCGACGTGCCGCACCGCGTCCTCGTTTACACGGATCTAAAGCGGCTCGATCATGACTTCGATGCACGGCCGCCGACCCGCGAGATTGAGCTGCACCTGACCGGGCACATGGAGCGGTACATGTGGTCATTTGACGGCGTGCAGTTCCACGAGGTGGACGGGCCAATCGAGTTTCACCACGGCGAACGCCTGCGGCTGACGCTCGTCAATGACACGATGATGAATCACCCGATCCACCTGCACGGAATGTGGCTGGAGCTTGAGAACGGGCACGGACGGCATATTCCGAGAAAGCACACGATCAATATTATGCCGGCGGCGAGGGTTTCTGCGCTGATCTCGGCCGATGCGCCCGGCCGCTGGGCCTTCCATTGCCACCTTCTTTACCACATGGAAATGGGCATGTTCCGCGTGGTCCGCGTGAGCTGAGGAGACTAATTATGAAATGCACGAATGCCCTGTTGATCCCACTGTGCCTGCTGGCGACGACGACGTTCGCAGCAAAACAAGCCGGTACGCCGGACGACTGGGAAATGCCGATGCACAAACCGGGTCCGTTCTGGATGCTGCTCGGCGATCGTCTCGAGTCCGGGTTTGCCGATGGCACTGACAGATACGCCTGGGACGTGCAGGGCTGGTACGGCTATGACTTCAATCGACTTCGCTTCAAGACAGAGGGCGAGGGCGAACACGGCCGGTCGCCGGAGGACGCCGAAGTCCAGCTCCTGTTTTCGCGGCTGTTTGCACCCTTTTGGGAATGGCAGGTCGGCGTTCGCCGCGATGTCGCGACTGGCTCTGGCCGCAGTCACGTCGTTGCCGGCATCCAGGGGCAAGCGCCGTACCGCTTCGAAGTCGACGTGGCAATTTTTGTCAGCGAAGACGGCGACACGTCCGGTCGCGCGGAAGTCGAGTACGACCTGCGACTGACCCAGCGCCTGGTCCTGCAGCCGCGCGTTGAGCTGAACGTGTCATGGTCCGATGTGTCGGAGCTCGGCATTACGCGCGGGTTTAATTCTGCCGAGGCGGGCGTGCGCGTGCGATACGAAGTGCAGCGGGAATTCGCTCCCTATTTCGGCATAACCTGGCAGAAACGCAACCGTATCGCTGGTGACGCCGGCGAATCCTCCACGGCCTCCTTATTGCTGGGGGTACGCGCGTGGTTTTGAATATCGGCGATTTGACTTAAATGTGGAGATTTAACAAGGTATCCGGCTTTAAAACACGCCGGCAGAGGACAGCGCCCCATGCAAAGCGATACCAGTACCGCGACCCAGATCGCATCGAACATTGACGTCAATGTCGTCGGATCGCTGACGACGCAGCTCGAAAACTACCTGGAGTCATTCATTCGCTCGTTGCCGAATATCGCGGCGGCGATCGTCGTCCTGGTCGTCACCTGGCTGCTGGCCAAGGGCATCAAGAAACTTATCGAGAAAGCGATGAGTTCGGCGGGGGTGCGTAAGGCGTTGATCGGTCTGTCGCGCACGGTCGTCGGTGTTGCAGTCTGGGTGCTGGGTATCCTGATTGCGATGGCAGTCCTGTTTCCCTCCGTCAAGCCTGGCAGCGTGCTGGCCGCCCTCGGCGTCGGCGGTATTGCGATAGGTTTCGCCTTCAAGGATATTTTCGAGAACTTCATGGCCGGCGCGATGATCATGTTGCGCAAACCGATGCGCATCGGTGATTTCATTCACTGCGAGGGCGTTGAAGGCAAAATCGAGGAGATCATGATTCGTGACACCTACGTGCGGCAAACTGACGGGCAGCTGGTGCTCGTGCCGAATGCAATGCTCTTCAAGAACCCGGTTTTTGTTCGTACTGACGAAGAGTTGCGGCGTTTCGAAATCATCGCCGGCGTTTCCTACGATGCTGACGTGGACGAGGCACGCGAAATCATTCGCAAGGCGGTTGAAAAACTCGATATCGTTGTCGACAACAAGCCGGTCGATGTATTTGCGACAGAGTTCAATTCGTCCAGCATCGATTTTCGGGTGAGATGGTGGTCCAATTCGAAGCCGCGCCACTTCCACGAGAGCCGGGATCTGGTTATCGCCAGCATCAAGCGTGCGCTCGACGATGCCAAGATTGAGATTCCCTATCCTTACCGCACGCTGACTTTCGCAGAGCCGTTAAAACTCAGTAAAGAATCCGACTAGCGCACGCGACCGGCCGTGTATTGTTTTAGCGCAGATCTTGCTGACGGCAAATGCAGATGTCGGTTTCGTTCAGCTTGCTGTCTTTGACCCTGGAATTGGCCGAGCCGCCTTTGCACACCAGGACCTGACCCATGGGGCATTCATCGTCGCTGCGAGAATCCAGTGACGGTGTGTTCCCGGCGCAGGCGCCGAGCAGGGCGCTCGCTGCGAGCAGAATTGCCAGCGTTTTACGCTAGTGGGTTTCTTTGCGTGTCTCGCTTATTAATCGGCGAACGTCTGGAATAGCGGCTTTAGTCAATGTTCTCGATGCGCTCGCAGCGGCAGCGCTCGTATTCGTCGGCCTGTCCTTTCACCCTGCTCGCAACCTTGCGCGTGCAAACTACGTATTCGTCCGTTGCACAGGCAACCGGCTCGCGATAGGGCGCCACGCCTCCGCCGCAAGCTGCGAGTATCATCGATAGTGTCGTAAAAATCGCAAGTCCTGCGAGAGTTTTCATATTGCTCACCGATAGCGACGATCCTGTCTCATGTTCGACTCGGGCGGCTTGCAACGAGTTCCGTCAATCTCCAGAAATCCCTGGCAAGGCATTGGCCAGCGCGGGTTTCGTCAGGCCGTCACGATCCGGGCGCCCGCTTTCTTCTTGCGATCATGGACGTGACGCCAGTGATGCACAACGCGATAGCCGAGCAGGATGATGAGCAGCGTCGCGTAGATCAGCGGTTCGGTGACGTCTTTTTTCACCTGCCACCAGTAGTGCCAGACCGCCAGGATGCCGACGGCGTAAACGCTGTAGTGCAATTGTTGCCAGCGTCGTCCGAGCCTTCTGCGCATGCCGTTAGTCGAGGTTGCGGCCATAGCGCTGAGCAGCAGGAACGCCGCAAAGCCGATCGTGATAAATGGCCGCTCGAAAATATCCGCGCCGATGGCACTTAGATTGAGCGACTGATCCAGCAACAGCCACACGAGGAAGTGCATTAAAACGTAAAAGAAGGCGAACAAGCCGAGCATGCGCCGAAATCGCGTTACCCAGTTGCGGCCAGTGATTTGTCGCACCGGCGTGACCGCCAATGCGATCAGCACGAATCGCAATCCCCAGTTACCAAAATGATCCTGCAACGCCTCGACCGGATTCGCGCCGAGGTCACCCGTCACACCAAACGCGTCACCAACTGCCTGCAGCGCCGGCAACAAGCACGCAAAGAAAACAGCGGGCTTCCAGATGAAACGAATCTGCGTAAGAGTATTCAAGCGGGGTGCTGGATTTGCCTAAAAGTTTCGGCGCAGGTTCAGCCCTTCGTACAGGCTCGCCACCTGGTCTGCGTAGCCGTTAAACATCAACGTCGGTTGCTTACTGGCAAACAGACCGCCTCCGATGCGACGTTCGCGCGCCTGGCTCCAGCGCGGATGGTCTACTTCCGGGTTCACATTGGCGTAAAAACCGTATTCACGGGGTCCTGCCATCGCCCACGTCGTTGCGGGCATCTTTTCGACAAATTCGATCTTGACGATGCTCTTGATACCCTTAAAGCCATATTTCCACGGCACGACCAATCGCAGCGGTGCGCCGTTTTGATTTGGCAGCACTTCGCCGTACAGGCCGACAGCAAAAATTGTCAACGGATGCATTGCTTCCGCCATCGTCAGCCCTTCACGATACGGCCAGTTCAATACGCGTGAACGTTGTCCCGGCATTTGTTGCGGATCTTTCAGGGTTTCAAACCGCACATACTTGGCACTGGCGGTCGGTTTTAGTTCGCGAATAATACTGGCAAGCGGAATGCCGACCCAGGGAATGACCATCGACCAGGCCTCGACGCAGCGCATACGATAAATGCGTTCCTCCAAGGCATAAGGTTTGACGAAGTCCTCCAGCTGGAACGTTCCAGTGCGCTCTGCATGTCCGGCAACTTCGAGAGTCCAGGGCCGTGGTTCGAAATCCTGCGCATTGCGGTAGGGATCGCCTTTGCCCGTGCCAAATTCGTAAAAGTTATTGTATGTCGTCACATCCTCATAACTGTTCACAGTTTCGCCCGTGCTCAGAGGACTTTCGCTGACGTCTTTTAACTTCGCCCGGTCGCCCGTTGGCAATACGGCAGCGGCTGCGACAGGCGCAACAAAACCCGCCGCGGCTAAAGCGCTACCTTCGAGGAACGCGCGGCGATTCAGGTAGTTCTTGCGAGGCGTAATTTCGGATGACGCGATTCTGGACGGTTTGCTGGTAAGCACGGTTTAACTCCTTCAACTACCCTTATTAGACCTGCCACAGGCTGCTTCTATTGCAACATTTTGTATCCATCAGGATTTATCGCGGATTTATTGTTCAAACTCAGCCTGTGTTCAGGTAAATCAAGGCAAACTTTGAGCTGCAGAATCACTCTAAAAGGTAAAGGGAAAGAAATCGCAGAGTAGCTTGAAAATCGCTCAGCAGCCCGCATAACCATCTGACCGCAAGGTCCGGCAACGGGGACTGAAAGATGATACAGAACGACATGACAAGCTCGCTTAAAGCTCGCGATGACATCGCGGCGGCAACGCTGCGTGTCAGTCTTATTGCCGACCTGATTTGCCCCTGGTGCTTCCTCGGCAAGCGTCGCCTGAACTCGGCCCTCAGCGCGGTGCAGGGCCCGCGCGAGATTCGCTGGCTGCCGTTCCAGCTCAATCCCGGGATGCCGGCGAACGGTATGAGTTTCGAACAGTATCTCTCGGAAAAGTTTGGCGACCCCACCAAGATCCAACCAGGACTTGATGCGCTGACGGAGGCCGGCCGAGCTGAAAATATTCACTTTCGCTTCGACCTGTTGAAGCGTGTCCCTAACACTCTGAATGCTCACCAGCTCTTGCAGTTTGCTCAGCAAGAGGGTGCCAGCACTGTCGGTCTTGCCGAGGATTTGCTCAGCGACTTTTTCGAGGAAGGCCTCGACATTGCAGATCGTGATGTCCTTGTGGAGGCTGCCGGAAACCGCGGCCTGTCACGCCAGCCAGTATTGCTTGCACTCGAAAATGATGCGGCCCGCTCCGCGTTGTTGGAAAAAGAAACTCAAATTCGGCGCGGCGGCGTGAGCGGCGTTCCGAACTTTTTGGTCAATGATAGACTGCTGGTTATTGGCGCGCAGCCTGCCGAAGTGCTCATCGATGCATTCGATCGGGCTATGTTTGGTGAAGAAAGCGACCAGCCGGTGTCCAGCACTTTTCACTAAGACCCATTGTCACTCGGCCGGAAATCGCCGGCGCAGCCAGTCGAGCATCAGCGCGTTGGTTTCCCCTGGTTTCTCTTGCTGCGTCCAGTGACCGCAATCGTCGAGTACGTGTGATTCCAGGTCAGGTACGAAATTTTTCATCGCCTTGATCTGCTGTGGCGTTACCACCACATCGTTATCAGCGCCGATAAAAAGTACGGGCATCCGCACCTTTTGTTCGATGTCTTCCATCGATTTCCAGTTGCGTGTCCAGTTGCGGTACCAGTTAATCGGGCCACTGAACCCGCCCGCAGAAAAAGCCTTGGCATAGAAGTCGAGCTCATCCTCCGTTAACAACGCCTCGCCCCGTTTTCGATCCAGATTCATCGTTGCGATCATATTCACGATTCTGCGTTCGTCAGGCAGTGCATTAAACTGCCTGCGCGTGACCCCATCGCGCCGCATTATGCGATCTATGAAGCGGCGTGGGTCACTGTCGAACAGCCGATCAGCTTCATCCGAATCCTGGAAGTTCACGATGTAATAGTTGGGTCCGAAGCGTTCCCGCATGACCTGGACCGGATCGCGGTGCCGACGCGGCAGAAAGGGAATGTTCAAGGCGATCAGGCCGCGCAGCAACTCAGGACGAACCAACGCCATCTGCCAGGCGATCAGCGCGCCCCAATCGTGCGCAATGAAAATTGCTTGCGATTGCCCCATCTCCTCAAGCAATCCGGCGATGTCATCGAAGATTTCTTCCTGTCGGTAGTCTGCAACGCCTGGCGGCTTGTCGCTGAGACCATAGCCGCGCAAATCCGGCGCGATAGCACGATATCCTGCTGCCGCTAACGCCGGCAGCTGGTGCCGCCAGGAGAATGCGAGTTCCGGAAAACCGTGCAACAGGATAATGGGCGGGCCATTGCCAGCCTCATAAACCGCAAGTCGGATGCCGTTCGTTTGTACCATTCGGGCGGCAGGGAACTCTGTCACAGGACGATCCTTCAGCTAAGGCGCCTTGGGCGCTTGAATTTCGCTTCATTCGACGCTAGTTTCCCCTGCACGACGTCGAAGGGGAAGAGTAGGCGGACATTTTGTGACCCAGCGACCAGGGGATGGTGAGAGCCCTGGCACGAATACCGCTGAATATCGCCCCGGAGTCGCTGCCCGAACCGCAGATCCCTGCGCAGTAGGCGCAGCCGGTCGCCCCCGATACCGGGCAACAAGAGGCGCGAGCCAGGCTCGCGCGAAACCGGGTGGTACCGCGGAATCTGATTCTCGCCCCGGACGCTAGTTAGGCGTCCGGGGCGTTTTTGTTTATCGAGATGATTTATGAGTTTTAAGGAAGTCGCAGGTCGTTACGACGGGCCCACGCTGGAGCAGGAAACGCTCGAGTACTGGCGTGACAATAAGGTCTTCGAAAAAACGCTGGCCCAGTCGACAGGTCGCCCGCTCTTTACCTTTAATGAAGGGCCGCCAACGGCTAATGGCAAGCCGGGTATTCACCATGTGTTGGCGCGCGCGTTCAAGGATGCGTTTCCACGTTACAAAACGATGCGCGGCTACCACGTGCCGCGCAAGGCCGGTTGGGACACGCACGGCTTGCCGGTTGAACACGAGATCGAAAAAGAGCTAGGCATTTTCGACAAAAAGGAAATTGAAGAAAAAGTCGGCATCGAAGAATTCACCCGGCGTTGCCGGGAGTCCGTCATGCGTTACATCGGCGACTGGGAAAAGATGACCGAGCGCATGGGTTTCTGGGTAAACCTTGACGACGCGTACTACACACTGGACAACAACTACATTGAGAGCGTCTGGAACCTGCTGCAAAACATCTGGGACAAGGACCTGATCTACCGCGGCTACAAAGTCGTTCCCTACGACCCCCGTATTGGCGCTACCTTGTCATCACATGAGTTGGCACAAGGCTATCGGGAAGTCGATGATCCCTCGGTGTTCGTCAGGTTCAGGGTGGAAGGCGAGCACGAGACATCGTTTCTTGTGTGGACCACGACACCCTGGACCCTGCCTGCAAATTTGCTCCTTGCTGTGCATCGCGATGTTGATTATGTGTACGCGGCCTGCGACGGCGAAACGCTGATCCTGGCCGAGGCGCTTTGTGAGCAGGTGTTTCGAGACCAGGAATACAAGATCACAAGACGCATCAAGGGCGCCGAACTTGTTGGCAAGCGATATGCGCGACTATTCGACTACCTGCGCGTTGATGGCGATGCGTTCCGGGTTGTGCACGCCGATTTCGTCAGCACCGAAGACGGCACGGGCATCGTCCATACGGCACCAGCCTATGGTGTAGACGATCTGGCTCTGGGTCAGGAGCAGGGGCTACCGGTAGTGCACGGTGTTGGCGAGGACGGGCATTTCCTGCCGGAAGTGACGCCGGTCGCCGGGCTTTTTTTCAAGGAAGCGGATAAGCCGCTAATCCGCATTCTGAAAGAACGCGGCTTGATGTTCCGCGCGGAGCAGCATCGGCACAACTACCCGTTTGGCTGGCGCACTGGCGACCCCATCATCTACTACGCAAAAAACGCGTGGTACATCCGCACCTCGAATTTCAAGGAGCGCATGGTCGAGTTGAACCAGACCATCAAATGGGTGCCTGAGACCATTCGCGATGGTCGGTTTGGCAACTGGCTCGAGAATAATATCGACTGGGCGCTGTCGCGCGAACGCTTCTGGGGCACGCCGCTACCGGTCTGGACGGACGGTGAAGAGAATTACCTGTGCGTTGGTTCTGTTGCGGAGCTTGAGAATCTGGCGGGACGTAAGCTTGCCGAACTTGATCTCCACCGACCCGCTGTCGATGAGGTCACCTTCGAAAAAGACGGTCGCACCTGGCGACGGGTTCCGGAGGTGATTGATTGCTGGTTCGATTCCGGAGCGATGTCATACGCGCAGTGGCACTACCCGTTCGAGAATCGGGAGACATTCGAAGAGCACTTCCCGGTCGATTATATTTGCGAAGCGATAGATCAAACACGCGGATGGTTTTATACATTGCACGCGATCGCGACGCTGGTGTCAGACTCCGTCGCGTACCGCAACTGCATCTGCCTGAGCCATATCGTCGACAAAGACGGCAAAAAAATGTCGAAATCGATCGGCAATATCGTTAGCCCGTACGACGTGTTTGACACGATTGGTGCGGACGCATTGCGCTGGTACTTTCTTGCCAGGCTCGCACCGGAGGCGCAAAAGCGCATCTCGGTCGACATCGTGGCCGACGTCGCCAGTTCGTTTATCAACACGTTCTGGAATACCTACGGATTCTTCATCCTGTACGCGCGCATTGACGACGTAGACCTGACCGCCGACATTCCCGTCGGGGCACGCCCGGAGATCGATCGCTGGGCCATGGCGCTCGCGCACAATACGATTAGCAGGGCGACGGCAGCTATGGACGATTTCGACGCCAAATCGGCCGGCGAGGCAATCGAGTCGTTTGTAGACCAACTGAGCAACTGGTACGTGCGGCGGAATCGGCGTCGCTTCTGGAAGTCGACGGATCCGCAAGACAAGTTGGCCGCCTACCTGACGCTGTACGAATGCCTCAATATTGCTCACCGTCTAATGGCCCCATTTACGCCGTTCCTGTCGGAAGCTGTTTATCAGAACCTGGTGCGCGGTCTTGATGCCGCTGCTCCTGCCAGCGTGCACATGAGTACGTGGCCGGAAGCGGATGCAGCACTTGAAGATGCCGCGTTGTTATTTGATGTGGACGTCGTGCAAAAAGTGGTCGGTCTTGGCCGCGCCGCGCGCAACGTGTCAGGGGTGCGCACGCGCCAGCCGCTGTCGCGATTGTTGCTGCGTGCGCCGAACGACAAAGCAGCTGCTGCGCTGTCAGCGCACAGCGACCAGATTCTCGAAGAACTCAACGTCAAGACGATTGAATTCATTGCGCGCGATGCGGGCCTGGTGGACTACCGCATAAAACCGAACCTGCCGCGCATTGGCAAGACGTTTGGCAAACGAATTCCGTTGTTGAAGAAGGCGCTGGACGCTGCCGACGGCGCGGCCATTGCGACCGCGGCGGCGAACGGCGACTCGTTTACGGTGCAGGTCGGCGACGAGACCGCAACCCTGACGGGCGACGACGTGCTGATAGAAACCAGCTCGGCCGAGGGTTACTCCTGTGCCGAGGACGCGGGTTTTCTGGCAGCGCTCGATACTGCGCTTGACGACGATTTACGGCTGGAAGGCATTGCCCGCGAGCTTGTTCGCACCGTGCAGGACGCGCGCAAGCAGGCCGGCCTCGAAGTCTCGGATCGAATTGTGCTGGGCGTGAGCGGCTCGCCGGAAATCGAGGCTGCGCTGGCCGTCCACAGGGACTTCCTGATGCAGGAAACACTGGCTATCAAGTGGTCTTGCGGTCAGGCGCAGCCCGTTTTCGAGGCCGAGCGAGACCTGGAAGCGCTGCACTGGAGTATCGAAATTTCAAAGTTGGATTAGGCACAAGTCGCTGAAAAACACGCGTGCTTGCGTCCACTTCGAATAGTCTGATATAAGAAATTGTCGCAAGCAATTGATCAGCAATCTCGCCGGGGAGCGTTGATCAGCGACAGGCACCGCCCTCACGAGGCGGATGACATAATTATAAAAGCGTAAAACGGTCGGCCGCTTCTGCAATGAACGCTGACCTTACGACAATAAGAACGCTGGAGAGGAAATGTCCCACCCGACAGAGAGCTTTTCCGCCGCCGTTTCGGTGCTAGCGGGAAATGGCCATATAAAACAAAGACTTATAAAGGCCTATGAAGAGAATTTGCAATCCATCGAGGAAGATCAGCTGCCCATTCCGATGAAGCAGCGCTTCGCGGATCTCAGGCACTTGATGCAACGCGTGGCCCCTTTGAACGGCGAAGGTGCAGTCTGCGCGTCAGTACGCAAGATGTCGCTCGACGAAGCGGATCAATGTGCAAAGTTGATGGTCGAGTTGTACGGCAAAGTGATACGCCATGGTGATGGCCAGGCTGCCAAGCCGATTGATTCGCAGCAGCCCGTGCCCCCGTTTCTCGTCAAGTCTGGCTGAACCGGCCTACATCGTCTGCCAGCGGCCAGCTTTGCCGCCAGCATCTTTGAGCGCACAGGTCGCCTCATCGCCTGGCTGCGTCGTGCTGACAAGTCCGGCACAATAGCGCGCTGACTAATCCGGACCGTTCTCATGGAAAACCACGACGCGCGCCCGATCGGGGTGTTCGACTCCGGCGTCGGCGGCCTCACTGTCCTGCAGGCTGCCCGTGCGGTCCTGCCGGCCGAACACTTCATTTACCTCGGCGATACGGCACGCCTCCCTTATGGCACGAAAAGCCCGGACACCGTGCGTCGCTATGCCGAACGAGCGGCGGCCTTTCTGGGTCAGCACGACATCAAGTTGCTGGTTATCGCCTGCAACACGGCATCGGCGGTCGCGCTTTCCTCTATGCAGAAATCACTGGCACCGCTGCCGGTCGTTGGCGTTGTCGAGCCCGGCGCGCGCGCCGCGGTAGCTGCTATGCCGGCAGCGCGTCATCTCGTGCTGGCAACGGAGGCGACGGTGCGTTTGCATGCTTATCGAGACGCGGTGCTGGCACTCGATCCTGCTGCCAGGGTCGACGAGCTCGCTTGCGAACTGCTGGTTGCGCTGGCCGAGGAAGGCTGGACAAACGACGCTATAGCCGTTGCGGCAATCAGGCGTTACCTCGAGCCGTATTTTGAGAACGGCACGTTCAGGCCGCAGTCCTTAATACTGGGTTGTACTCATTTTCCACTGTTGCGACACGCCGTGCGCGAAGTTGTTGGTGCTGACGTCGCTATCGTTGACTCCGCTAAAACAACCGCGGAGGTCGTCAAGACCTTGCTTCGCGACCAGCAGTTGCTGGCGCCGCCAGGCCGCGACGGGGCGCTAAACTTGCTGGCTACCGACGGTGCCGGGCGCTTTGCGCGCGTCGGCGGCAACTTTCTCGGACAGGAGTTATCGACCGACGACGTGCACCTGGCTGACCTCTAACGGGTTGTACAGGCAACAAGACGGCGGTGTGCAATAATCGCCATCTTTTCGCGCATGCCCGACGACGGTTACGCAGATCGCCGGGAGGAGTTCAAAATGTTCACGACTACCCAGCGCCGCCTTGGCCTGCTCGCTTTCCTATCAATATTCGCTGCCTGCGGCGAGAGGGGCGATGAGGCCGCAGCCGTTACCAGTAAAGCAGAAGAGCCTGCGTCCACAGCGACGACGCTCGCTCCTGTGCGCCCCGAGATTTATGCAACGTTTCCACTTACAACGGACTTGTCGAGTCTTTCTGACAATCAGCGCCAGCTCATCGTCAAATTGATAGACGCCGCCGATATCATGAACGGATTGTTCTGGCGTCAGGCGTTTCGCGATGACTGGCAAAGGTGGCTCGCCTCTGTCGAAGATAAACGTGTGCAACGTTTTGCGACGATAAATTACGGTCCGTGGGACCGACTCGCCGAAGACCGGCCGTTTATTGACGGCATTGGCCCAAAGCCATTGGGCGCAAACCTCTATCCCGCGGACATGACGCGCGCAGAATTTGACTCGTGGTCGCAAGAAGGCAAGGACGGGCTGTATTCATTGGTGCGTCGCGACGAGAACGGCGACCTCGTGCTGGTGCCGTATCACCTTGCTTACGCTGCCGAGCTAGAGGAGGCGGCCAGCCTGCTGCGCGACGCCGCAGAGCTTGCCGATCATGCCG
Organism: Woeseia sp.; assembly: GCA_013003155.1. Classification (GTDB taxonomy): domain Bacteria; phylum Pseudomonadota; class Gammaproteobacteria; order Steroidobacterales; family Woeseiaceae; genus Woeseia. The sequence goes on from JABDKF010000245.1 coordinate 19,888, forward strand.
GATTCGCCAACTACCTGCGATTGCGCGCTGACGCCCTGCTTAGCGGTAAGTACCAGGCCAGTGACATGGCCTGGATGGATGTAAAGACCAATCCCATCGAGCTTGTGCTTGGTCCGATCGAAACCTACGAGGACAAACTGTTTGGCTATCGGGCCGCTTTTGAAGCGTACGTCCTGATCAAAGACAAGGAGTGGAGTGAGCGCCTCGCTCGATTCGCGGCTTTCCTGCCAGAATTGCAGCGCGGCCTGCCGGTGGCCGACGAGTACAAGATGGAAACGCCGGGCACCGATTCGGACCTGAACGCCTACGACGTTGTCTACTATGCCGGCGACAGCAATGCGGGTTCGAAAACCATCGCGATCAACCTGCCGAATGATGAAGAAGTGCAACTCGCCAAAGGCACGCGTCGACTGCAGCTCAAGAATGCAATGCAGGCCAAGTTCGAGAAGATATTGCGGCCGATCGCGGGCGTACTCATCGATGAATCTCAGCGTCAGCATATTTCGTTCGATGCATTTTTCGCCAACACCATGTTTCACGAGGTAGCGCACGGCCTGGGTATAAAGAATACGATCAACGGCAAAGGCACCGTGCGCGAGGCGCTGAAGGACCTTGCATCCAGCATGGAGGAAGGCAAGGCGGACATCCTTGGCCTGTACATGATTACAAAGCTGCATGAAGCGGGTGAGCTCGGAGAAATCGATCTGCGCGATAACTACGTAACGTTTATGGCCGGCATTTTCCGCTCCATACGGTTCGGTGCCAGCAGCGCCCATGGCAAGGCAAACATGGTTCGCTTCAATTTCTTCGCCGACTCCGGAGCTTTCGTACGCGATGCGGAAACGGGTACCTATCGCGTTGACTTCGAACGTATGGAGGACGCGATGGGCTCGCTGTCGGAGTTGCTGTTAACGTTGCAAGGCGACGGTAATTACGACGGCGTGCTCGAGTTGACCAATGGCAGCGGCATGATCCGGCCACAGCTACAGGCGGATCTGGATCGTTTGACTGATGCAAACATTCCTGTGGATATTATCTTTCAACAGGGTGTTGCCGAACTCGGCCTCAATTGATTTATTGATTGCCTCTCACGAAGTAACTTGCCCTGCTAAATAGCGGGGCGAATCATATTGAGGAATTCTGCGCGGGTGCGGGCGTCCTTGCGGAATGACCCGAGCATCTGACTCGTTACCATCGACACGCCCGATTTGTGAACGCCGCGGGTCGTCATGCATTGGTGCACCGCGTCGATGACCACACCGACTCCTCTGGGTTTGAGCACGTCCTGGATGCAATGTGCGATTTGCGCGGTGAGCTTTTCCTGCACCTGGAAACGTCGCGCAAACGTGTCGACGACGCGTGCCAGCTTGCTGATGCCAACGACCTTGTCACTGGGCAGATAGCCGACGTGCGCGCAGCCAATGATGGGCGCCATGTGATGCTCGCAGTGCGACTCGAATGCAATATCGCGCAGCACGATCATTTCGTCATAGCCTTCAACTTCCTCGAAGGTACGTTCGAGGTAGCTAACCGGATCGTCATTGTAGCCGCTAAACCAGTCCTGGTAGGCCCGAGCGACTCGCGACGGTGTATCGATAAGGCCCTCACGGGCGGGATCTTCGCCCGCCCATCTGAGCAAGGTTGAGATGGCATCCTCAGCCTGCTGCAAAGACGGCTTGCGAGGTTTCCTGGCGGATTTTTTCGTTTTTTTCTTGGCCACGTGTTTTCCAGATTGCATTGCTTGTTGGTAGGTCAAGGATCGCGCCGGATAACGGCCTGTAGCGCTGCACCTCGCGCCAACGCTCCTCTATAAAAGCATGGTACGCGCATTGCGCGGTCGTCGCATCGCGCTGTCAGGCGGAGGCGTGCGCACCAATCGGGCAACTGATACCGGTGCCGCCGATGCCGCAATAACCCCCGGGGTTCTTGGCGAGATATTGCTGATGATAGTCCTCAGCATAGTAAAAGCGCGCGAGCGGGCTTATCTCGGTGGTAATTTTGCCAAGGTTGGCCGCTGCCAGCTCCTGCTGGTAGACCTTGGCCGAGTGCATAGCGGCGTCGAGCTGCGCTGTATCGCATGAGTAAATAGCCGAGCGGTATTGCGAGCCAAGATCGTTACCCTGCCGCATTCCCTGCGTCGGGTCATGCGCTTCCCAGAATTGCCGAAATACATCGTCAAGGCTCACTTTTTTGGGATCGAATACCACCAGCACAACTTCAGAATGGCCGGTCTGTCCGCTACAGACCTCGCGGTAGTTCGGGTTGGGCGTGTTGCCCCCGGCATAGCCAACGGCGGTGACATGAACGCCGGGCAACTCCCAAAAGATGCGTTCGGCTCCCCAAAAACAACCCATGCCGAGCACGATCTGCTCAAGGTGCTCCGGAAAGGGTGGCTGTAGCGCGTGCCCGTTTACGAAGTGCGCATCCGGTACCGGCATCGGCGTGTCGCGGCCGGGCAGGGATTCTGCCGCAGAGGGCAGGCTGGTTTTATTCTTGCGGGCAAACATAGCGTTGTCTTTTCCTGATTCCTTAGCGGTACTTTTCAAGGTTTGGCGTGGTGATCGGGTTACTCATTCACCGCCTCGTTTGCAACCTCCGGGTCTTGTGGCAAGTCTTCCGGCCGGTAATAAAAATCGTGTGTCAGCTTTACACCGTCCGTGGTCTCCACCTGACCGTTTGCCATGCGCGGCCGGTGCACAATACGTCTTACCTCCCTGGCGACGCTGGCGCTCATGTCGTCCAGTCCCGCGGGCTCAGCCTCGATCAGCTCGATATTGGTGGGAGTCCCCCGCACGCTAACCGTATATTGAAAGACAAGGCTGCCGGTTTCGAGACCGGTAGCTGGTTGCATCGGCGGCTGCGTCGTACCCGGTGCCTGGGTTCGATAAACTTTCGGCGGATCAATCTTTTGTATAACTGGCAAAGATTGCAGCGTTTCGACGCGCTTCCTCAGTCGTGCATCGTCTTCTGAATAGAGGTTCCAGGCACTGCGATACATGCGTTCCGCGCGAGAAGGTCTGTCAGTCAACAGGTAATAATCGCCTAGTGAGATCATGGTCTGGGTTTTGATATCCCAGTCTGCTTTGGGGTTTTTCTCGGCGATACGCATGGCACGTTTCAGGTAAATCTCTCCCGTCGAGGGCGCCACCGGCTGACTGTAAGCAACCGCATTCAGCGGCATGTACAGATAGGACTTGCCGAGCTCCGTGAGCGGTCCGATCAGCGTAAGATCCTCTTTGCCACGCTTGTCTTCAAGAATGCTGATAACCCGTCGCCAGGTATAACGCTCTTTGTCGAAAAGGCGCATGCGATGGAGCCAGCGTGCCTGCGATATTAACGGCGGTAGCATCTCTTCGCTTTTGGCCGCTATGTTGCGCGACTGCAGCGCAAAAATTCGTTCCTGCAGGTCTATGGCCTCGTCATATTCGCCGGCGGCAAGAAACGTCTCGGCAAGCGACTCGAGCACTTCAATTTGCTGAAGGTTGTGCGGGCCGTAATTGACATGACTGATATGCATAGCGCGCCTGTAGGTTTCAGATGCGGGCCCCGGGTTGCCCAGAGCAAGCTGCGTTGCCGCCAGTCCTTTCAAGGGGTTTATCAGCGCTTCGTTGAGTCGGTCGGAAATGCGCTCAATGATTTCGATGGCAGAGTTGAAGTTCAGCGCAGCGGCGGCATAGTCCTTGGCGCCGTGCTGGGCAATGGCGAGATTGGTAATTGCTCGCGCTGCAATCGCGCTGTCGATGCCGCGCCTTTCAATTGTCAGCTCGACAATTTGCTTGGCCAGCGTATCGGCTTCGGCAAACATGCGATCGTCCATCGCATCCCGATACAACTTGAACAGGTTGGCCAGCCGCTGTTCCGTTGATACCGGTTGCGAGAGCAACAAGTCCGGGTCGTCCCCCAGATTGTCCTCCTCAAATTCTTCAAACACCTCATCTTGTGATCCGGGCAAAACAATTTCGGCGAGTTCGTCCTCCCCGGCGTCAGTTTGCTGGGCAAGCGAAATATCCGGAGCCAGAACAACGCATACCACCAGCGGCGTCAGCCGAAGAACGCTGTAGATCTCAAAATTTCTCATTTTTTAGTGGCGTATCAACCTGTAACTGCTTATTGAGACTAGCGCGGAAAAATTTAGTTCTTGGGTAATTCCTGCAGCCCCGGCGACTATACAATTTCGCCCCGTCAGACGATACCGGGCAGCTAGTCACCGCCGAATTCAAGTCCCAACTGTTGCTGGCCTGGCGGCCGGAACCCGCTGCAATCAAGCGCTTGTGGGCGCTCACCCGTCGTCAGACCGACGCGTTTGCAGCTGGCTCGAAACCGCTGGCCGATCATGGACGCATACGGGCCGGAGCCTGACTGGCGGTGGCCAAAACGACTGTCGTATTCGCGGCCGCCATGGGCCTGGCGCAGCAGGCTTTTTACATGATCGGCGCGGTCGGGCAAATGCTGGTCGAGCCAGTCGCTGAATATTTCGCGAACCTCGTGCGGCAGGCGCAGCAATATCCAGGCGGCGCTGCGCGCACCGTGCAGAGCGGCCTGCTCCAGAATCTTCTCGATTTCGCTGTCATTGACGGCCGGTATCACGGGCGCGACCAGCACGGAGCAGGGCACGCCCGCATCGCTCAGCGCTTGCAGCAACTTTAGTCGGGCGCTGGCCGCGGGCACGCGCGGCTCCAGTTGGCGTTTTAATGCCGAGTCCATCGTCGGAATACTGATCGCGACCGAGCAAAGGTTACGTTCGGCAAGCGCCGCCAGCAGGTCGAGGTCGCGGCGCATCGCTGTCCCTTTGCTAATGAGCGATACGGGATGCCGGTGATCCAGAAAAACCTGCAGCAACTGTCGTGTGATTTCCAGGCGCCGTTCCGCCGGTTGGTAGGGATCCGTGTTGGCGCCTATCGTGATTGGTTCGCAGCGATAGCCGGGCTTTTCCCAGGTCGCGAGCAGCCGCTCAACGGCATTCGGTTTATAAAAAATCTGCGTTTCGAAATCGAGACCGGGTGACAGATCCAGATAGCTGTGTGCCGGTCTCGCGTAGCAATACACGCAACCGTGCTCACAACCCACGTAGGGATTAATCGAGTGATCGAATGGAATATCGGGCGAGTCATTGTGACTAATGATGCTCCGCGCATGCATTGGTCGCAGCACGGTCTCTGGCGCTATCTCGCCGCGGTCGAAAGTCTCTTGTGCCGTCAGCTCGACGGGACGCTGCTCGAAACGGTTTTGCGTTTGGCCAATCGCGCCGCGGCCCTTATGAGCTGTGCCTGCCATCGAACCCGTCCAATCACTGTATGTACGTACAGTAGTCGGGTGGGTGCCGGCGGTCAAACGCTCAATTTAAAACGCGATATCCGCGGCCCCGCAGGCAGCGCTTGAACACAGCTTGTTTCTCGGCATTGCCGCGCAGACCGGAGCGGCTGGCGCCGTAGATACCGCCGTAGCCGGCGCCACGACTGGCGTCCCCGCTGATTGCGCCGGTTGCCGCACCGACCGCGGCGCCCGCTACCGCACCCTTGGCCGCGCCTGTTGCCGGTTTGACCTCGGCGGCATAGGCCGCACACTCGTCGCGATCCCGCTCAAAGCGCACCGGATCGACGCCCTGCATGTCCACGATAGGCTCGGGGTGCGACGCACAGGCTGACAGCAGCGAGCACGCGGCAAGCCCGATCGTTGCATTCAAGAGTATTCGCATAACTTGATCCCTAAATTCCGTTAAACATTGCCCCGGCGACGACGCCCCGGACGCGGGCACGCGCTGACTTTAGAATAACGTGCCCGGCGACCGCCGGTTGACAGCCGAATGGAAATTTCCTGTCTTCAGCTACTCACCTGCCTGGATCAACGCATTGGAAAAAGCATCGAAGCGACGCTAAACCGGGATACACGGGTGCTTTATCGCGCCCGATGACGAGGCCTTGAGCAGCCGCAACGTCGAAAGGCTACGCTTCCTTGATAATGTGCAGGTCGCGTTGGGGGAACGGGATCGAGATACCGTCCTTGTCGAAGCGTTTCTTGATGGCTTCTGTCAGGTCCCAGCGCGTCG
>JABDKF010000261.1 GCA_013003155.1 Woeseia sp.
TCCGTGCACGTACCTGGACGCAGCTCGAAAAAGCCTTCGAAAAAAGCGAAGTCGTCACCGGCGTCATCAATGGTCGCGTCAAGGGCGGTTTCACCGTCGAAATCGACAACGTGCGTGCGTTCCTGCCAGGTTCGCTCGTCGACGTTCGTCCGGTCCGCGATCCTGCCTACCTCGAAGGCAAGAGCCTCGAATTCAAGGTCATCAAGCTCGACCAGCGCCGCAACAACGTTGTGGTCTCGCGTCGTGCAGTCGTTGAGCAGGAATACAGCGCTGAGCGCGAAGCACTGCTCGAGTCACTGCAGGAAGGCAACACCGTCAAGGGAATCGTCAAGAACCTGACCGACTACGGCGCGTTCGTTGATCTCGGCGGTATTGATGGCCTGCTGCACATTACCGATATGGCGTGGAAACGCGTTAAGCACCCGTCGGAAGTCGTTAACGTTGGCGATGAGATCGACGTGAAGATCCTGAAGTTCGATCGCGAACGCCAGCGCGTTTCACTCGGCATCAAGCAACTCGGCGACGATCCATGGCATGACCTGGCGCGGCGCTACCCGCCGCAGTCCCGGCTGTTTGGCAAAGTGACGAATATTGCCGACTACGGTTGCTTCGTTGAAATCGAGGAAGGCGTTGAAGGCCTGGTCCACGTGTCCGAAATGGACTGGACCAACAAGAACGTCAATCCTTCGAAAGTCGTCAATATTGGGGATGATGTAGAAGTGATGGTCCTCGAGATCGACGAAGAGCGTCGCCGTATTTCGCTCGGCATCAAGCAGTGCCAGTCAAATCCCTGGGCCGAATTCGCTGCGACGATCAATCGCAACGACAAAGTGTCGGGCCAGATCAAGTCGATTACCGATTTCGGTATTTTCATCGGTCTCGACGGTGGCATTGACGGTCTCGTGCACCTGTCCGATATTTCCTGGGACCTGCCTGGCGAAGAAGCCGTGCACAATTACCGCAAGGGGCAGGAAATCGAGGCGGCTGTGCTGGCCATCGATGCAGAGCGTGAGCGCATCTCGCTCGGTATCAAACAACTCGATCAGGATCCGTTTTCGACCTGGCTTGCTGAGCACCCGAAGAACACGGTGGTCAAAGGCACGGTGACGGAAGTCGATGCCCGATACGCCGTGGTTGATCTGGGTGACGGTGTCACCGGCACGCTGCGCGCCTCCGAGCTGGGCCGTGGCCGAGTCGAGGACGCGCGCACGATGATCAAGGTGGGCGACGAGATCGAAGCGAAATTCACCAACGTGGATCGCAAGAATCGCAGCGTTGCGCTGTCGATCAAAGCGAAAGAAGTCCACGAGGAAGCCGAGGCGCTCAGCAGCTACAATTCTGATGCTGACAGCACCCCGGCCGGGACGACGCTCGGCGAGCTTCTGAAGGAAAAAATGTCCGGCGAGGGCAAATAGTAAAAAAAAGACTGGCCCGGACCCCTCGGTCCGGGCTATATTTCCTTTATAAACGGCGGCTTAGACGCAACGACACCGGAATCAGAAGCGAACCGCGTAATGACCAAGTCTGAACTGATTGAAGTAATCGCAAAGAAGCAGAAGCACCTGCCAGCGAAGGACGTTGAGCTGGCGGTTAAGCATATGCTGGATTTGATGAGCGATTCGCTGGCGCAAGGTCAGCGTATCGAAATCCGCGGCTTCGGCAGTTTTTCGCTCCATTTTCGGCCCCCGCGAATTGGCCGCAACCCGAAAACCGGTGAAGCTGTCGCGCTTTCCGGCAAATATGTGCCGCATTTCAAGCCAGGCAAAGACCTGCGCGAACGCGTTAATGCGAGTCGTGATTTTCCAATAAAAGCATGAGGGCAGGCGGCGCTTCGCCGCTTTGCCGCTTACCCTTTCCCTGTTAAAGCAATAAACTGCGGTAAATAACAGCAGACAGCCGTCTGCGGTGGTATTGGAGTGGCCGCATGATCAAAAAATTTATCGCGTTAATCGTGCTAGTGATTATTTTTGTTGCGATGATCCTGTTTACCCGGATCAATCCCGGCCAGGTACGTCTTGATCTGGCATTCGGCGTTGTTGAACCGACCATACCGCTAGCGTTCTCACTGACCTTCGTCATGGGTTGGTTATTTGGGCTGATTAGCACCAGTGTGTTCATGCTGCGACTCGTCAATGAGCGTCGACGCCTGCGCAACGCATTGCGCAACACTGAGTCAGAGGTCAGCCAACTACGCAGTCTCCCGATCGCCGATGCCGACTGAGTCGACGTTTCTACTGGCCGGACTGTTTCTGCTGCTGGTTGCAGCAGGCTGGACGCTGGGCAGGTTCGGTGAGCGCGACGCAGCAGGCGGCGAATCGCTGCCGCTTAACACCGACTACCTGAAGGGCCTGAATTTCCTGTTAAACGAACAGACCGATCAGGCGCTTGAGCATTTCCTCAAGATGGTGCGAGTTGATGACAAAACCATCGAAACGCATTTCGCGCTGGGCAACCTGTTTCGGCGGCGCGGGGAAGTCGACCGGGCTATCCGCATTCACCAGAATATCATCGCGCGCCCGGACCTCGCGCCCGAACAGCGCGACCAGGCTCTGCAATCGCTTGCGCGCGACTATCTGCGGGCGGGCTTGCTGGATCGCGCAGAAAAGCTGTTTGTTCGACTGTCGCAAGGGTCTCGTCACCAGGTCGAGGCGCTCGAACAGCTATGCCGCATTTACGAACAGGAACGTGAATGGCAAAAAGCGATTGCGGCTGCGGAAAAGCTGGAGTCTTTGAGCGGGCGTTCATTGAGTTTGCAGCTCGCCCATTACTACTGCGAACTCGCAGAACAGGCAGCGAGCGAACGTGACTTCGCCGGCGCTCGCGCTTTCAGCAAGAAAGCGCGCAGCGGACGACCGCAGACCTTTCGCGGCGCGCTGACGCGTGCGGCGATTGCCTGCGAAATGGAAGACTACAAAACTGCTATAAAGCTTTATCGTCGTGTTATTGACGAAAGTGATTATTTGATCACTGAAGCATTACCGCGGCTTATTGCTGTGCACGACATCGCCGGCACAAACAGCAAGCTTGAGAACGAACTGCGGACGATGCTTGACGCACACCCGAACATCAGCAAGGAGCTCGCATACACGGCGATAGTCAACGATATTGGCGGGATTCCGGTTATCGATGAATGCGTGGAGCAATACTTGCTGAACGAACCAACGCTGGCGGAATTCATCGACTTGCAACTGCATGAAAACGCGGACGCAGGCGAGCGCAAGAAAACTCTGGCGAGGGTCAGGGCGGCGCTCAGTAAATTGTCAGCGTCGATACCTCGCTACCAGTGCAGCGAGTGCGGTTTTTCGAGCCAGCGCATCTTGTGGCAGTGCCCCAGCTGTAAAAACTGGGAGACCCAGCGGCCACACTCTCGCGTGCAATTTGATTCGCTGTTGCAACGCGGTCAAGCATCGATGTAAGTCGTTTCGGCACGAAGCGCGCAGAAATGCGCGGGGCTTTTTCAACTTTCTCTTCCTATATTGCGAACTCCGGCCGCAGTAGTGCGGTTGCGGTGTACTTACTATTTCAGGAGAGATTCATGATCAAATATCACGGCTTTTTATTGGCATGCCTCGCAGCGCTTATGCTGCCGATGCTGGCATTCGCCGGACCCGTCAACGTCAATACTGCCAACGCTGACGCTATTTCGACAGAGTTGAAAGGGGTCGGCCTGGCAAAGGCTGAGGCGATTGTTGCCTACAGGAAGGCACACGGTCCGTTCAAGTCCTTGACCGACCTCATGTTGGTAAAAGGCATCGGCGCGCGCACCCTCGAAATTAACAAAGACAATATCATTTTGGCGTCAGGCAAGGAATCATCGCGCAAGAAGTAGCGGTAAAAGCTGGCGCCGCCTCGTCGGCGGCGCCACTTGACTTCCGCATGCATGATTTCTCTTTTTGCGCGGACGATTGCGTTCGGTATGATGAGCCTCCCAATCTGGCATGGAGAATCATTTTGCCAAAAACCGTGCGAACCGCCGTATTTCCTGTTGCCGGTCGTGGCACACGTTTCTTGCCCGCAACCAAAGCGAGCCCAAAAGAAATGTTGCCGATCGTCGACAAGCCACTTATTCAATACGCAGTCGAAGAGGCTATAGCTGCCGGTGCAACGCGCCTCGTGTTCGTCACCGGGACGTCCAAACGTGCTATCGAGGATCATTTCGATGTCGACGCCGGGCTGGAACAGGCGCTGAGTGCCGCGGGGAAGGAAGATTTGCTGGCGACCATTCGCGAGATCGTGCCGGCCGGCGTGTCCTGCATCTATATTCGTCAGGGAGAACCGCTGGGACTCGGCCACGCGGTGCTTTGTGCGCGGCCGGCTGTTGGCGATGAACCCTTCTTCGTGCATCTCGCCGACGATCTGATTTACGGCGAACCTGGCTGTCTTGCACAAATGGCCGATGAGCATTCACGCCACGGCGGCAGTGTTGTCGCCGTGCAGGTGGTGCCGCCGGACCGCACGTCCAGCTACGGCATCGTTGCGATTGATGGAAAGGCTGGCAACCGAATAACGCGAATCGTTGAAAAACCGCAGCCCAAGGACGCGCCATCCAATCAGGCCGTCGTTGGCAGATACCTGTTGGTACCCGAAATCTTCGACAAACTGGAGAGCACAGGGCGCGGTGCAGGCGGTGAAATTCAGCTGACGGACGCTATTGCAGACATGCTCGCAGATTTTCCTGTTCACGCGTTGTCTTTCACGGGCGAACGTTACGACTGTGGCAGCAAGCTGGGGTATTTGAAAGCGACTATTGCGTACGCACTTGCACACCCCGAGGTGGCGGACGACTTTAAGCAGTATTTAGCGACCGTTGATCTGACCTGAACGCAGTGCGGAGTTGAATCAAAAAAAGGGGCGCCCATCGGGTGCCCCTTTTTGGTGATTGGCTCCCCGACCTGCAATCCGCCCGCGAGTCCAAAAGCACCCGAGCAGCGAGGTGCGGATTGATCTTTAGTGGTCCGTTAGGTCTTGCACGGATCGAATGTCCGGCGGATATCAGGTTGTCGCCAAAAAAAAGGGGCGCCCATAGGGTGCCCCTTTTTGGTGATTGGCTCCCCGACCCGGACTCGAACCCAATCGGCCCGCGGTGCAGAAAATTGCTACTCCCAGTCGGTGCCGATTGATCTTTAGTGGTTGTGTAAGGAAGTTCGCGAATCGCTCACTGGGGAGTGCGTGTCGGGGTGTCGATCACAAAAAAGGGGCGCCCATAGGGTGCCCCTTTTTGGTGATTGGCTCCCCGACCCGGACTCGAACCAGGGACCAATTGATTAACAGTCAATCGCTCTACCAACTGAGCTATCGGGGAATTTTTGCGGCCCAAGGCGCGCAGGGCAGGCATTCTCGGACAGACCCTACGCCAAGTCAAGGCGGCGGTTCATGCATCAGGCCAGGACCTTTCGAATGCGCTTGACCGCTTCTTTGAGCTCGTCGATAGAGCATGCAAATGAAATCCTGACATAGCCTGGGGTACCGAACGGGCTGCCCGGGACCATCACCACAATCGCCTCGTTCAGGAGCAATTCGACCAGTTCAACGTCGTTCTTGAGGCCCTTTGCCGTCAGTGCCTGGGTGACACGAGGGTAGGCGTAGAAGGCGCCTTCGCCGCGCCGACACTCGAATCCCGGGATACCGTTCAGGGCATCGACGATATAGTCGCTGCGCGATTTGTAGGCCTTGTTCATTTCCCTGACGCAGGTCTGGTCACCATCGAGCGCTGCCGTTGCGGCCACCTGTGAGATGCTGCAGGGATTGGACGTACATTGGCTCTGGATGGTTTTCATTGCCTTGATGACTTCCGCCGGTCCGCCGGCGTAACCGATGCGCCAACCCGTCATCGCGTAGCATTTCGACACGCCGTTAATCGTGACGACCTGGTTTTTCAGCTCAGGTACCGCCGTTGCGAGACTGCAAAATGGATCGGCTCCCCAATGAATATGTTCGTAAATATCGTCCGCAGCGACAACGACCTGCGGGTGCCGCAGCAAGACTTCGCCAATTGCTTCGAGCTCCTTTCGTGTGTAGCAGCTTCCCGTCGGATTCGATGGGCTGTTCAGAAATAACAGGCGGGTACGTTTCGTGATGGCGCCTTCAAGCTGCTGCGGCTGAATTTTGAAGTCGCTGTCAATGCCGGTATCAATCGAGACCGGAACGCCGTCGGCAACGCGCACCATATCGGGATAAGACACCCACGAAGGCGCGGGAATTATCGCCTCATCGCCTGCGCTCAGCACACCCATACATAAGTTAAATAACGTGTGCTTTGCGCCAACCGATACGAGAATTTCGTTCAGCCCGTAGTTGAGACTGTTTTCGCGTTCGAACTTTCGTTGGATCGCCTGCTTGAGAGTTGTCGTTCCATCGATCGCTGTGTACTTCGTCTGCCCATCATGAATGGCGCGAATAGCCGCTTCCTTGATGTGATCCGGCGTATCGAAATCCGGTTCACCGGCTCCCAGGCTAATGACATCCTTGCCTTCTTCACGGAGCCGCGCCGCGAGCCCCAGTACGGCACTCGTTGCGGAGGGCATCACGCGACCCATTCTTTCTGAAACTGTTAAACTCACACGCTTGCCTCCTGTTCGCCGGCGACATGGTACGTGAAACCAAAGACGCTCAAAAGACAATGACAGACAAAGACCAAAACCGCCTTGAACTCGTCTCTAAATACCAACCGGCCGGCGACCAGGAAGGGGCGATTGGCGGTCTGGTAGAAGGACTACGCGATGGCCTCGCACGCCAGACCTTGCTTGGCGTTACGGGCTCAGGAAAGACTTTCACGATGGCAAGTGTCATCGCGAAGGTGCAGCGGCCGGCCATTGTTCTGGCGCCTAACAAGACGTTGGCAGCTCAGCTGTATGGCGAGATGCGCGAGTATTTCCCGCACAACGCGGTCGAGTATTTTGTCTCTTATTACGACTATTACCAGCCGGAAGCGTACGTCCCGAGTTCCGATACCTATATCGAGAAAGACGCATCCATTAATCAGCACATCGAACAAATGCGCCTGTCAGCAACCAAAGCGCTGATTGAGCGACCCGATACCATCATCGTTGCAACCGTATCTGCAATATACGGTCTCGGGGATCCGGAGGCCTATTTCAGCATGGTGTTGCACCTGCAGCGCGGTGAGCCGGTTGATCAGCGCAGTATTTTGCGGCGCCTCGCCGAAATGCAGTACACGCGCAATGAATTGGAGTTATCGCAGGGCAATTATCGCGTGCGTGGTGACGTTATCGATATCTTCCCGGCCGAATCCGAGCGCGACGCGGTCCGAATTGAGCTGTTCGATGACGAGATCGATTCCCTGGCCTATTTTGATCCGCTAACCGGTGAAGTGCAGCGCAGGGTCCCTCGTTTGACGGTTTTTCCAAAATCACACTACGTAACGCCGCGCGAAAAACTGCTCGCCGCGGTGGAGCTTATAGAAGTGGAATTGAAGGATCGACTCAATAAACTTCGCAAGAATAATAAGCTGTTGGAGGCACAGCGTCTCGAGCAACGCACGTTGTTTGACATTGAAATGATTCGCGAACTTGGCTATTGCCAGGGCATCGAAAACTATTCGCGCTACCTGTCGGGTCGCGAGCCCGGTGAGCCGCCTCCTTGCCTGTTCGACTACGTGCCTGCCGACGGCGTGCTTATTATCGATGAGAGCCACGTCACCGTGCCGCAATTGGGCGGCATGTACAAAGGCGATCGCTCACGCAAAGAGACGCTGGTCGAGCACGGCTTCCGGCTGCCGTCAGCCCTGGATAATCGTCCATTGCGTTTTGACGAATTCGAGGGGTTGTCGCCGCAAACGGTTTACGTCTCCGCGACGCCCGGCGACTATGAGCGGGAACACTCAGACAACACGGTTGAGCAACTCGTGCGCCCCACCGGCTTGATCGATCCGGAAGTCGAGGTGCGTCCTGCCAGGACGCAGGTCGATGACGTATTGGGCGAGATTCGCAAGCGCGTTGCCGCCGAGGAGCGCGTGCTGATCACAACCTTGACCAAACGCATGGCCGAGGACCTGACCGACTACCTCGACGAACATGGTGTCCGGGTGCGTTACCTGCATTCTGATATCGGCACCGTGGAACGCACCGAAATTATCCGCGACCTGCGTCTGGGCATGTTTGATGTTTTGGTCGGCATCAACCTGCTGCGCGAGGGCCTCGACATGCCGGAGGTATCGCTCGTCGCGATTCTCGATGCCGACAAAGAGGGCTTTCTGCGTTCAGATCGCTCGCTGATCCAGACGATCGGCCGTGCCGCGCGCAACCTGAATGGCAAAGCCCTGTTGTACGGCGATCGCATTACCGGTTCCATGGAGCGCGCCATCGACGAGACGAACCGCAGGCGGCAAAGGCAATTGGAGCACAACGAAAAGCACGGCATCGAACCGGCGTCGATCATCAAAAAAGTGGCCGACATCATGGAGGCCGGTTCGCAAGGCACGTTACGCGGGGTCAGGCGCGCAGCAGAGCAGGGTGCGACTTACGCGACACAGTCTCCTGAAGAAATTCTGAAAAGCGCTTTGAAGCTCGAGAAACAGATGCTGCGGCACGCACGGGATCTGGAGTTCGAGGAAGCTGCCCGCTTGCGCGACCAGATACACGAGATGCGCGCAGCGGCCATGGGCCTCAGCGAACGGCTGGCGGGTTAGCACAGTGCACAGCTAGCGCAGCTTGCTTAGGCGCTACGGCTTGAGTATCTTTGTGCGCCGCTTCACGGGGTCCCTTGCAAACGGGGGCGATTAGCTCAGGGGTAGAGCGCCACGTTGACATCGTGGAGGTCGGTGGTTCGAGACCACCATCGCCCACCAAACTTGGTTTCTATTGGCATTGCAGTTGCCGATCCTGCGGATCGCAACTGAATGCCCGATTGCGTGGTTTTTCGTCGGTGCGCGCGAGCGTTGCTCGCCGCCGACTTGTCGGG
>JABDKF010000305.1 GCA_013003155.1 Woeseia sp.
CTCATAAAATTTTGTCACTTCTATAGGGAGAACGGTCAGAAGTGGCCGCTAATGATTGTTTTCCATACATCGAGACTCTTGCTCTCCATGCTTGAGCCACGCTGATTCTATAACGGTTACCGGTTTATCTATTAGAAGAAGATAAACCAGGCACGTTTTTTCTGTTTCAGTTGGATAATCGCGGCTGAAGCCGCTCCCACAGGGTTCTTTGTCCCTACAGGGTGCTTTGCCCCAACAGGGTTCTTTGTCCCCACAGGGTTCTTTGTCCCTACAGGGTGCTTTGTCCCTACAGGGTGCTTTGCCCCAACAGGGTGCTTTGCCCCTACAGGGTGCTTTGCCCCTACAGGGTGCTTTGCCCCTACAGGGTTCTTCGAAAAAGGGAAAAAGGAAATAAATCTGACACCTTTTGATTACTTCTGTTGATACTCCCTGTAGTGCTGCCGGATCAGGGCGGCTACCTCGGCAGCCGTTATCTTGTCGGTATTGATCACCAGGTCGAACGGGCTGGTGTTAGTAATATCGATGCCATAGGTGCGGAAATATCTTTCCCGGGCGCTTTCGTTTTGGTCCTCGATACTGGTGGTGGTCTCGAGGATGGTCACCGCTACTTCCGCCCGCCGGCGGCCCTGCATAATGTCTTCGTGAATGCGGCGCGCGGCAATGTTCGGGTCTATTGTCAGGTAGACCTTGAAGCTGTTGTGTATCCAGTGGTAACCGAGACGCGAGTCCAGGACGATTTCATTACCCTCGCCCAGGCGGCGTAGCAGCGCGTCTATCTCCTGGTCCACAATCTGGTGCGACTTCGTGTATTTGTTGAGCTTCTCCACCGACATATCAAGTTGCAGAGCAAGGCTGCGAAACAGCCCCCCGGCGCTGAACTTTCGGTAACCAAGGGCTTCCGCCAACCTGGCAGTGACGGTCGACACGCCGGAGCCGCTTTCCCCGGTGATGGTAATGATGTTCCGCTTCTTGATCGGCAGCGAATTGATGTACGTGGTGTCGTCGATGCCGTCGCCATCCAGGTCCGCACTGATGTGCTGGCCGACTTTCGAGATCACCAGGTTTTCCATCCGGAGTATGCGGCGCTCGTGGATACGGATCGCTTCGCGCTTGCTGATGCCGTAGCCCAGCACGGCGATCATCGGGAACAGGCTGGCAAAAGCAATGAGCCCGAAGCCGTCGATCAGAGGGTCCCTACCCGGAATGCTCATCGCGAGCCCGAGCCCGAGCGCTGCAACAATGGGTACCGTGATGGTGCTGGTCGTGACGCCGCCGCTGTCGTAGGCAATCGGGATGATGGTGCGCGGCGCAAAGAACGTCATGATGATGACGACCACGTAACCACTCAGGATGTAATAGACGATCGAATCGCCGTGGATAATTCGATACGCGCCGAGCAGTATGCCCACACCCACACCGAAAGCCACAAAGCCGCGCAGCAACGCGCTGTTGATCGAGCCCTCGCTGATCTCCGCCGCTTTGCCGGCGATCGCGGTGAGGGCCGGCTCGGCAATAGTCGTCGCAAAGCCCATGGCAAAAGCAAAGCTGTAGATCAGCAACAGGTTGCCGCTGGCGGCGAGCTCCATGGCCAGGCTTTCGCCGATCGGGAAAAGGCCCAGCTCCAGGCCGATGACAAAGAGGTAAAGACCGAGGATAACCAGGCCGAACCCGGCCGCGCGCTTGCCGAAATCGACGATGCGTTCGCGCAGCACGGCAAGGTAGAAGACCAGTATCACCACGATCACCGGTGTCACGTCGCGAATGCTGGCGAGCAGGGTCTCGACATAGGCCCACCAGGCCGAACTCGATGCGGCGACCGTGGATTCGACGGCCGTCGTCGCGCTGCCGTCGCCGCCACTGCCGTAGGCAATGATTCCGTAACCCTGCACGAAGATCATCGGCATGATGCTGGCGAACGCGATCAGCCCGAATCCATCGATCAACGGATTGCGTTCCTTGAGACTGCTCGACAGACCTATCCCTAAGGCGGCGATGAGCGGCACGGTCACCGTGGAGGTCGTGATGCCGCCAGAATCGTAGGCCAGTCCGACGATCTCCA
>JABDKF010000337.1 GCA_013003155.1 Woeseia sp.
CCTGGGGTCACAGCGGCGATAATTGGGTGCGCCCCGGGATTGCACTCTACGGTATTTCGCCTTTTCAGGATCGTTGCGGCAGTGAATTGGGACTGCGTCCCGCTATGGAGTTTGAAACGCGCCTGCTAGACAACAAGCGCGTTCATGCCGGTTCAACAGTTGGTTACGGGGGGCATTGGCGTGCAGAGACTGACACCTGCATCGGCATCATTGCTGCAGGATACGGCGACGGTTACAGCCGGTTTTTGCCGAGCGGCACGCCGGTGCTGGTGAACGGACGTCGCGTACCGCTTGCAGGCACGGTGTCGATGGATCTTGCCGCCGTGGATCTCGGGCCCGGCGCTACTGACAGGGTCGGTGATCCGGTGTTGCTTTGGGGTGCGGAGCTGCCGGTCGAAGAAGTTGCTCGCCATGCCGGAACCATTGCCTACCAGCTGGTTACCGGTGTGATGCATCGCGAAGAGCCCGCGATCGGCAACTAGGCCAACGTGTCTGGAGTCCGGTACGGCCGGGCTAAAGGGATCAGGCGCTGAAAAAGCCCATCTTGATGCCAGCTAGCTGCAGCACATCGTTTTCTTTCAGGCGCCGCGCCTGCGCGCCGATCGGCTCGCCGTTTATCAGCGGGAAATCGCCGGTCTTGCCGCTTTCGACGTGCACGACAAAATAACCGTCGGCACGACGGGTTATCGCAGCGACCTGGACGCCGGGACGACCGAGGGTCGTGAGAGCCTTGGTCAGCTCAAGTTCGCGCCCGGCAAACGAGCCGCTGAGAACCTGCAACTTTCCGAGGGGCAAAGCAACGGGTGCGTCCGCCGGATCAAGGCCCGCCGACGTCGCACCGTGTGGTTTAGCTTTGGCCTCCGGCAGATCGACCTTGTTCAAGTCGAGTCGTTCCGTTGGCGGCGACACCTCGTTCTGATTGGCCATCGCGGCTTCAGCCGCTTCGTGCGCCTGCTGCAACTGTTCCTGGTTTTGCTTGCTCGCCGGTATAACCATGGTTTTCTCAAACTCATCCTGATCCGGCTCGCTCGCTTGCTGATCTGAGAAACGTAGCTGGTGATGCCCGATTGTAATTACGTCACCGTGCTGCAAGGCATGTTTTTTCACGAGCTTGCCGTTCACGTAGGTGCCGTTCGTGCTGTTCAGATCCTCGAGAAACGAGTCGTTGAGGATGTTAATAATGAGTGAGTGATGGCCACTGACCGCAGGATTGTCGATGCGCACGTCGTTATCTGGCAGTCGGCCTATGGTGTAGCGCTCTTTCGACATGTTGTATTCGGCGAGAACCTGACTGTCGAGACTGAGGATTAAACGTGCCATCTTAGTGACGTTCCTTAACGAGAACCGTTCTGGCCAGGGCGAGCATTCGCCCCAGCGCCGTTACGAACGGAAGATACCAATAATTCGTTCCTTCAGGCTGCGTTTCGCAGCGAATGAGTCGAGAACTTCGGCTAGCATTATAGAGATGTTGTCGCGCCCGCCATGCTCGTTTGCCAACTGCACCAACTGTTGACCTACCACATCAAGGCTAGCATTAAACGTGCTGATAGTTAAGTGAATATCGTCATCTTCGACCATGTCTGAGAGGCCATCGGAGCACAGCAGGATCAGGTCACCCTGTTGCACGTCGTGTTCGTTCACTTCGACTTCGACGGTCGGTTCAACGCCAAGCGCACGCGTGACGTAATTGCGATTCGTTGAGCGCTGCGCTTCTTCCTCCGAATAAAATCCGCGGTCGACAAGTTCCTGAAGTAACGAATGATCGAGGGTCAGTTGTTCGAATTTTTTGCCTCGTAAACGGTAGGCGCGCGAGTCGCCGACATGCGCGATCGACACGCGATTGTCGTAGAACATCGCTGTCACGAGAGTCGTGCCCATGCCTTCGCAATGCGTCTGGCTTTGCGCAGTCTGGTAAATAATCTTGTTGGCCCGGGCAACCGCATCACGCAATATTATCGATTGACGCATCAAACCGGTCGTAGGATCGATGCCGTTGCGCACTTCGCGAATCGCGCCCTCGGCACACAGCTCGGAAATCGTCTGTACCGCAATGCCGCTGGCAACTTCACCGGCGTTATAGCCACCCATGCCGTCGGCCAGCACCAGCAGGCCGATATCGGCGTTGGCGCCAATGGCGTCCTCGTTGTGCTCCCGAACCTTGCCGGTATCGGAAATTTCCGCCAATTTGATTTTGCCATCCAGGCTCATAGTGAAGGCTTCTCGGTCTCGGCGTCAGGTTGAGGCGTATTTCGCGCAATTGCGTAATGCGACAGCCAACTCGGCTCCGTTGGCGAAGCGCTCTTCAGGTCGCTTCGCCAATGCCCGGAACAGGACAGCGTCAACACTAGGGGGTATGCCAGGGCGTCGATTGGAAACAGGCTCTGGGTCCTCGGTTGTAATTTTTTTCATCAGCACCGCGATATTGGTGGCCTTGAACGGGACTTCGCCTGTCAGTAGCTCGTACAGGGTAACACCAAGCGAAAATAAGTCCGAATGGCCAGTCAGCTCTTCGGCGCTCAGCTGCTCCGGCGACATGTACATCGGAGTCCCCAGCACGATACCGGTTTTAGTACGGTTGTTGTCAGTCAGCCGCGCTACGCCAAAGTCGCTGATTTTCAATACGTCTTCACGGGCGTTGTACAACAGGTTAGCCGGCTTGATATCGCGATGGATAACTCCCTGATTATGCGCATAATCGAGACCCTCGGCTGTGCGAGCGGCAAGCTCCAGGGCCTTGCGGGGTGCCAGCAGTTTCTTCGGATCCTTGAAAAACGTGAGGGGCGTGCCCTGCAGGTATTCCATCGCAATGTAGGCAAGATGCTTGTCTTCGCCGCAGTCGTAGACTGTGATGATGTAGGGGTGCGCCAGTCGTCCCGCTGACTCCGCCTCGAGGAAGAAGCGTTCGCGTGCTTCCTTGAGTTCCTCGTCTTCGAACTCCTTTTCTATGGCAATGACCTTCAGCGCAATGGCGCGGTTGATCCGCGGATCGCGGGCCAGGTACACAGCCCCCATCGCGCCTTTTCCGATCTTGCGCTCGATAACGTAGCGGCCGAGTTGCTGTGGGATTTCCGAGGTTTGCATTAACGCATTCGCTCCTGAGTTGCTGGTCGTCGGACTACTTTCCGCCGGTGCCCCGGTTTCGGCGGCTTGAAAAGCGTCTGTGGCTCTTGCTGCAGCAGATTCATCGTCGGCAGGGTGCCTCGTCCGCGAAAAGGTGTCTTGCGCTTTCTGCATCCAGCTCAGTACCGCTTCAGCGCGTTCTGGTTTCGCCTTTTCCTCGAAAGCCATAGACAGTTTGTACATGGCATTGGCCAGCTCGTCACTGGGGTTACAGCGACGCAGCTCGGCGAATGCCGGCTCAAGTCGGCCCGCCGCCAAAAATGCGTTGCCGCGCCGCAACGCGTTGCCGCTGACCGACTGCAGATTCGTATTCCGGGCCAGCCACGCGACCACAATTGCGGCGCTGACCAGCACAACGATGGGCCGGCCGAGGTCGAAACGCAAATGCGCAACCTTGAGCAATGCGGCCTGGGCGACGAGCAAAACAACGACCGCAATAACTGTAGTCAGTAATATGCCGCGGCGGCTGTGCCCGGGCAACAGCATGATTGCCAGCACGGCGAACAGCGCCGGGGTCAAAATCTGCATCACGCCTGCCCAACTGGGGGAAGTGATCGCGACACCCGCTTCGATACTGCCCAGCATCGCTGCTACAAGTTCCGACGAGGTCACGAATTGTCCGGACGGTAGCTGTGCCGCCGCGGCAACTTTTTCCGGCGATGCATCGACGAACACCGTCTTGTCGCGTAAATCTGCGCCGCTGTAGCGACCTGCCCGCAGATCCTCGCTGCTCAGGCTGGGCATCGCCCTATGGCCGCCAATGAACATGGCAGCATCGTTTCGTGCCATGTCTGCGGCCGGCAATCCGTCACTGCTCGCCAGTGCGATTGCCAATGCCAGCGAGGGCGACAACGATGGTGAAACTGAGCTGCCGTCCAGGAACCAGAGATTCGAACGGCGCAAAATTCCGTCAGCGTCGGGCACGATTTCAAAAATGCCGGACGCGGAGCTGATCGCGGCGAGCGGATGGCGGCTAGGCACAAAAACCGGCGGCCCGTCACGTAATTCAACTGCCCACGCAGGAAGTTCCTCGCTCGCGGCCATCGCGGGCGGTTGTGTCATGATGATACGTCTTGAGTCGTGGCTTCTGATGCGTGCCAGCACCTGGCCGTATTCCGCCGCAATATCAGCCGCAGATTTGCCCTCTGGATCGACAGTGACCACGATGCCATCCGGCACGCCCTGGGTCACCAGTCGACCGGCCAGTTGGTCGTAGACAAAGCGATCGGCGCCCACGAAAAAGCTGGCCGCCGGGCCGTACATGACGACCAGCAGCAAGCTGACGAAGCCGAGCGCGATCAGACGATCACGGTTTGTTAAGTTTTGCGCATTCAAGTGAAAATCTCGTGAAATCTCAGCGAGTATAGAAAATCGCAAGGGTTATTAATGAGATAGGGTTAGCATTTTTTCGGCCAGCGCTGCGCCAAGAGGATACACGTTTAGCTCGTCAGGAAGGCTCAAAAACGGCTGAAATCGCAATTCTGGCGCCGCCCAGGCGGTCATTTTGCATTACCCTTGTCCGCCACAGGTAATGCCCCCTGGGGGCTGGAGGATCATGGCCAAGGCAAAATCAGCTTATGTGTGCGGTGCCTGCGGCGCGCACAGCGTGAAATGGCAGGGGCAATGCCCGGATTGTGACGCCTGGAACACGCTAACGCCCGTTACCCTGAGCGGCGCGGGAAAAGAGCGCCGCGGCAAGGTTGATGTCTCGACCATCCGTGAGCTCAACGCGGAGCCTGAGCAGCGTCACGCGACGGGATTCGCCGAATTCGATCGGGTCCTGGGCGGTGGCCTGGTGCCGGGCTCCGTCGTCCTTCTGGGTGGCGATCCGGGGGTCGGCAAGTCCACCCTGTTACAGCAGGTCGCAGCCCGGCTGCCAACCGAACTGGCGGTCTGCTATGCCAGCGGCGAGGAATCCTTGCGGCAAATTGCGGAGCGTGCCCGGCGGCTTGGGTTGGGTGCCTCCAACATGGGCTTGCTTGCGGATACCTCGCTCGACAACATTCTTGACCTGGCGTCCACCGGAGCTCAGGTACTCGTCATCGATTCCATTCAAACGATGGTCAATGAAAATCTGACATCCGCGCCGGGGTCTGTTGCGCAGCTGCGCGAATGCGTTGGCCGCGTCGTGCAGTTTGCCAAGCAGAGGGGGATCGCTGTTTTACTCATCGGGCATGTGACCAAGGAAGGTGCGAT
>JABDKF010000032.1 GCA_013003155.1 Woeseia sp.
CCGTGCAACAACGATAGCTGCTTTTCGTACTCGGCCTGCTGACTTTGCAATTGCTCGAGTTGAATCTGCTGCTGTTGCGTAATTGCATTCTCCGCTTTCAGTGCTTCCAGTCTTGATTCCGCATTGGAATTTGAAAATTGCAGCAGGCCGCCGGCAAGTGCGAACACGATGTTGAGTACGACAGTTGCAGAGACATAGCGACGCAACATCGCCTGCTGCGTGAGCCAGGTGCGATAGTCATGCGGAATCAGGTCAATGTCAGCCATTCGCATTCATCCCGCGCAGCGCAAGACCGGTGGCAACAGATAACTCGGGCGCCGAGTTGTCGCCGTCTGTCGCCGGTTCATTTCCCGCCGGTACGAACATCATCAGCGGGTTGGGCATGTTCATTACGTCGACGCCAGTCAGGGAACTGATCAGGCCATCCGAGCCTGGCCAGCGAGCAACGCTGCCGAGCAGGTACACCTTGCCGACAGCACCGCCGCGGGTTTCTGCCGCGGCGTACTGGCAAACGCGCTTGATTTCCTGGACCAGTTTTAGAAAGTGGGGTTTCAGAATTTCTGACAAGGCATTTACGACACCCGCCTCATCAACCGCCGCTGCAATCGGGTCAGCGACTTTGGAGGATCGTACGCCCGTGCGCAGAATCAATCCGCGCGTCATGTCTTCCGGCATATCAAGCGTCTCGGCTACCTGGCGTATCAGGTTGATTTCGCCAAATGAAACCTCCTGGTCAAACAGGAGGTCAGAGCCACAGAGCAGTGTCAGGTAGCTGGCGCGTCGGCCTGAGTTGATGACCATGACATTGTCGATACCGTCGCTTGCGGCGTACGCACTCACTAGTCTGCTGACGGCCACCGGGCCAATTTCAAGCGCCCCGACATCGAGACGGGATTTACGGGCATTTTCAAGCAGCGACATAATCGCCGCACGTTCGCTCACCGCAACCAGCGCCAGGCGTTCATCGCTTTTCACGCGACCGGAAACCGGCAGGTAATCGAGCACGTAGTTATTGAGATCGCCATCGACCCGGTCTTTCATGACGTTCAATACTGCCGCCGCTTCCTGTTCTTTGCCGGCGCCACTCTTGTAGTTAATAGAGACGGTACGAAATCTGTCGGATGGCACCGCAATCACGCACTTGCGTCCATAAAAATTGGCGCTCGCTAATGCCCGCTTGATAATCGAGCGAAACTGCAACGGCTGGCTGAGCGCCTCACGACGCGAATTCTCGAACGGTAATGAGGCGCGCGCACGCACCTGCGGCTGGCCGTTCGAGCGAAACTCGAGCTGTACGAGGTGAATTTCCTCGAGTGCGAAATCGATGCCGATCGGCCCGACTTCGTTGCGCAACGGATTCCCGCGAAACCGTTGGACCGCCGCTGCCAGCGCGTTCATAAGGTCCAGCTGCCGGTACGCGTAAGGAGTTTTTCGCTAGGCCCGTTGCTCGGGCGGGCGCTCGGCTTGCCTTTCTTGGCCTCGTAGAGCGCCTTGTCTGCGGTTTTGTACATGAACTCGAGTTCGGCAACGCAGTTCGGATCAGAACTGACCATGCCGGCGCTCAAGGTCACGGCCTGCGTGCCGTGAATTTTCTTGGCAACGGGCGATAACTGCAGGTCGCGGATCGAGCGTTCAATCAGCGTGTCGAGATCATCACCCCAGTAAACGATAAAAAATTCGTCACCGCCGAGGCGAATGAGCCGACCGTGCGCGCCGATGTGGGCGGCAAAAATTTTCGCAATGCAAACGAGAATATGGTCACCGATCTGGTGGCCATAGACATCGTTGATGGTCTTGAAGTTGTCGACATCGAGCACCGCAATGTGCAAGGTCTTCTTGCTCTTCTGGCAGGTGCGCGCCATGTACGGGAACTGTTCCTGCAGGTAGCGCCGGTTCCAGGCGCCGGTCAGGTGGTCCTGCATGGAGACAAGCTCCAGTTCCTTGTGAGTTTTCTCGAGATCGAAGCGCGTGAGCAAATCATGCTTGCGGACGTAGGTGTTGCGGCCGGTAATAATGAAACCGATGATCGCGGCACCAAATATCAGCAGTTGCAGCGCCAGTATGGAATCGGAATTAAATCTCCCTGGTACGCTGGCAAGCGAGGAGGTGAGCAGCAGGTAGGTAAGAGCAATGACGAGGCTCGCTTCTCGCAACGCCCATGGCACGACCGGTATCGCGACGAACAGCATAACAATGGCGGCGATCATGCCCACGTTCAGTTCGCCGATCTGGTGTGCGAGCAGCGTGATTGCGAGCGCGCCGAAGACAAGGAATGTCATACCCAGCATGTGCAGGGTGCGCAGGTCCTTAACGTACGAGGCAGAAATCAGGATGTGGGCTGCGAGCACGCCGAGTATGAGATTGGTCTTGATATAAACCGGATCGAGACCACGCCACAGCAGCAGCACCGCCACGCCCATTTGAATGAACAAGGCGAGGCCTGCCATGATCTGCACGCCGAGCCGCGTCTCTTTGTGAATTTGCGTCTCGGCATAGCCGGTCAGGTCCGGATTACTGAAATCCGTTGCCGACCAGACGTCTGCAATTTGCTTGGGGATAGCCAAAACCGTGCCTCGTCAGAAAACTTCATTGCTACTCCCGTACTTTGTCGGCGCGGCGGGCTAAATCTTTAATATTTGGGACTAAATGGGGACATTCTGCTTTTTCTGGCGTGCTAAATGGGGACATTCTGCGTTTTTTGGCAACCGCAGAGCATGCGGTTGCCAAAAAACGCAGAATGTCCCCATTTAGGGCATTTTGGGTCGGCCGGGCGGCCTTAGGCTGGATTCGAGGCCGAGTTGCCGGGCAGTAGCCGTAGTCCATACCTTGTCGCCAAAGGGTGCACTTCTTAACGTGCATCTCCTCAGCGCCAGCAGTTCTTCTTCGGTTTGGGGGGAATTGACGAAGGAATCCCAGT
>JABDKF010000035.1 GCA_013003155.1 Woeseia sp.
AACTCAGTTTGACGACCAGTTATTTTCACAATGCGGTCAGTCTTGACCAGCAGATGCGTGCCAACGTGCGGCGTATCGTGTTGCTGACGGCGTCCGAAATCAGCACCGGCAAGGTGGCCGTCCTGCAAAAGGCCAGTACCAGCGGCTCGTTCGGCCTAGTCACCGTCGCCGATCGTGACGCGCTACGTGCCGAACATCAGGATTCCCTGGTGGATGAACTGGACGAGCTTGGCAATGTGCAGTGGGTCGCTACTGACTTCAGTGACCACCAGCTGCTGACCGCGACGCGGGAATGCCGCCGCCAACTGTTGCGCGTCTCGGCCGATGACGTGCGCGATGCCTTGCGCAATGGTGAATTTTTCCTGCGCTACCAGCCCAAGGTCATGCGCGGCGACAGCAGCGAATGGAAAACAACCGAGGCGGAAGCGCTGCTACGCTGGCGTCACCCGGAACTCGGTTCTATCGGGCCCATGGAATTCCTTCCCGAGCTGGAAGCGTTCGACATGATGCCCGCGGTTAGCGAATTCGTACTGAAGGAAGCCGCTTCGCAGCTGATCAAGTGGCGCGAGCAGGGCCTGGAGCTGAACTCGTGTATTAATCTCGCGTCCAGTCAGCTGAATATCCCGCGGCTCGCGGATACTTATGAGCAGATAGTTAAGGAACACGGCCTGCCTTGCTCCGATTTTACGTTTGAAGTCATCGAGCAGGACATTGCGTCCTCCGACGCGCCGCATCTGAAAGCACTGTGGGATTTGCGCGAGAAAGGCTTTCGCATATCGCTGGACGATTTTGCCGCAGCAACGGCATCGCTTGGCACGCTCGAAGCCTTGCCCGTCGATGAGATCAAGATTCACGCAGCTGCGTTAAAGCGCGCTCGCAAGAGCCCGGTCGCACAAACCATACTGGCGGCAGTAACCGGTCTAGCGCACAACCTCGGTATTTCCGTGTGTGCGGAAGGCGTAGAAGATCAGGAGTCCTACGAGTTCCTCGACACTATTGGCTGCGACAAGCTACAGGGGTATTTGATTTCGGAGGCCGTCATGCCGGAACTCATCAAGAGCGGCTACAGCGCAGATTCCGTCGAGGTTCACGCGGTCGCCTGATTGTTCCGCTTGCGGTGATGTCAGGCTGCGACCTGTCCGTCTACTTGATGTGTTTCAGGATACCGTCGAGTTCGTCAAGACTGTTGTAGTTAATCACCAGCTTGCCGGCACCCTTGCTGCCGTGATCGATGCGAACCTTTGCGCCAAGCTTGTCGGTGATCTCCGTTTCCAGTCGGCGAATGTCCGCGTTGGCGGTTTGCGGCGCGGTCGACGACCGTTGACCGGACCTCGGCGCAAGCATCCGCCGCACCAGGGCCTCAGTATCACGAACCGAGAGACCCTTTTTCACGACGATTCGCGCCGCGTCAAACTGTTGTGTCGCGTTGGTCAGCGGCAGCAGCGCGCGCGCGTGACCCATTTCCAGTTCGCGTGATTCCAGCAAGGTCTTTACCTTTTCTGACAAATCCATGAGCCGCAGTAGGTTGCTCACCGCGGCGCGCGAGCGGCCGACTGCCTCCGCTGCCTCCTGGTGCGTAATGCTGAACTCCTTGATCAGCCGGTCCAGCGCGCGCGCTTCCTCCAGCGGGTTTAAATTCTCGCGCTGGATGTTCTCGATAAGCGCCATCGCAATGGCACCATCGTCCGGTACCTGCCTGACGATCGCCGGGATTTCCTCGAGCTGCGCAAGCTGTGCGGCGCGCCAGCGGCGCTCGCCAGCAATAATTTCATAGCGCTGCTGTCCCTGCCCCGCGTTGCCAATGGGGCGCACAACGATCGGCTGGACGATGCCCTGCGCTTCGATGGAGCGCGCGAGATCTTCAAGCGTGTCCTGACGCATGTCGACTCGCGGCTGGTATTCGCCACGCTGCAGGTGTTCGATCGGAATGTTGCGCAACACGTCGTCGCCCGATGTATTTGCATCGTTTGCCGGTGTTGCTGCCGTCTGCGTTGGTTTGCTCAGTAATGCATCCAGTCCGCGCCCCAATCTTTTCTTTTTCGGTGTCGTCATTTCTTAACTCGTTACATTGATCCGCGCGCGCTAGAGCGCCGCCCGGTGTGCCTCGGTGGCCCGTTCGTCTTCGCGGCGCAATACTTCCCCTGCGAGCGCCAGGTAAGCCAGCGCACCGCGCGAATTGCGGTCGTGGTACATAACAGGCTTGCCGAAACTGGGTGCTTCTGCAAGCCGGACGTTGCGCGGCACGACCGTGCGAAAAACCTTGTCGTCAAAATGTTCGATCAACTGCTCGGAAACTTCGTTCGACAAATTGATGCGCGGATCTACCATCGTGCGCAACAGACCGAAAACATCCAGCTGCGGATTGACGCTTTGTTTTACCTGTTCGATGGTATTCAACAAAGCTGTCAGCCCTTCCAGCGCGTAGTACTCGCACTGCATCGGAATCAGCACACCGTCTGCGGCTGCCAACGCATTTACCGTCAGCATGTTAATGGATGGCGGGCAATCGATAAGGATGAAATCGTAGAGTCCGGCGACCGGCTTTAGTGCCTGGCGCAGCTTCATCTCTCGGCCGAGTTCCTGCAGCAGCTGCACCTCGGCGACAGTGAGGTCTTCATTGCCGGGCAGCAACGCAAACTCTCCCTCCGGCACGGATACGATCGTGTCCGCGGCGGTCGCCTCGCCCAGCAGCACATCGCAGACGGTGCGTTCGAGCTCGCGCTTGTCGATGCCACAGCCCATCGTCGCATTGCCTTGCGGATCAAGATCGACCAGCAACACCCGCCGCTGCGTTGCCGCGAGCGAGGCCGCCAGGTTGACGCAGGTAGTGGTCTTCCCTACGCCGCCTTTCTGGTTGGCAATCGCAATGATTCGTGTCACGCGCGCACCGTACCGCGTCGCGACAGGCAAACCGCGTGTCGCTCGTGATCTTCCATTCCGGGTACTGTCAATCTGGTCACGGTGCAATCCCAACTATCGCCCGGTGCGCCGAGTTCGCGGATCTCGGCGTGCGGGTCTTTTCCCTTGAGCGCCAGCAGCACGCCTGTCTCAGCGACCAGGTGACCTGCCAGTGCCAAAATGCGCGGCAGCGCGGCGAAAGCGCGCGCAATCACGGTATCAAAACGCATCGGTAGCGTGTATCTCTCTGCCCGGGCCTGCACGGTATTCACATTCTTCAGCCCGAGTTCGCCAATCATATGCTGAACGAAGCGGATTTTCTTGCCGTTGCTGTCGAGCAGGGTGAATTGCCGGGCAGGCATAGCGATTGCCAGCGGCAGCCCCGGAAAGCCAGCGCCCGTGCCCACATCGAGCACCGTCGTACCGCGCAAAAAAGGCGCCGCGGCCAGGCTGTCGAGCACGTGTCCGGACACCATGTCGTCCGGATTGCGAATTGCTGTGAGATTTACGCGCTGGTTCCAGCGCGCCAGCTCGCTGACGAGCAGGGCCAGCTGACCTGCAGCGCCCGCGGGGAGTTCCTGCCCCAAATCCGCCGCGCCGGCGGCAATGCTGTCCTCCAGCGCGGTCACGCGACCTCGGCTGCCTAGTCCCTGCCGACCAGGTGCTGGCGCAGGAACAGGATTACAGCTTGTTGATAAATATCGCGATTTTCCTTCTTCCGGTAGCCATGCCCTTCGTTCAACGCATTCATATACCAGACCGTCTCGCCCTGCGCCCGCA
>JABDKF010000065.1 GCA_013003155.1 Woeseia sp.
TGTAGCACGGCGTCTTGGACCTGTGGTTGAAGGGAGCCCATTTCTGGTTTCCAGTACTTTGCGTAAGGCTTTCCAACCAGATCACCTTGCCTCATGCCGAGGTATACGTCTTGTTTCATTTTCACTATGAATTCTTGGTGCCGATTGAAGGGAAGTCGGGCAACTTGCGGCCGACCGATTTGGGTAAGTATCCGACAGTTTACCTCAGTTCTTTCGAGCGTCGGCTATGCGAGGTGTAGTCGACCTTCGTTCAGCCCCCAGGTAACGGTTACCTTACGTCCAGATCCTGGCAATCGAGCGTGCCGCACACGCAATTATGAATTTGTGCAGCCCTCTGTCTGCGAACTATTCATCAGGAAAGTTTAGTTCAACCCCATTGCCAGCAGGGTCACTAAAGAATATTTGAACTCGCTCCAGCTCGGGAACACGAGCAGTAGTGTATTTAACACCTAGTTTCGAAAGCCGCTCTTGGAACTCTTGAAGACCTGAACAATTAAACGCCGCATGATTGAATGAGGTTTGAACGGACGGCATCGAATCATCTTGCGAAGATTCGGACAGGTGCAAGACAGGATGATCACCGGCGTAGAGCCAGTAGCCAAACTTCCGGAAATGCGGGCGATATCCGACAGTTAGTCCCACTGTTTCCGTGTAAAAGCGGCGCAAACTCTCAAGGAGCTCGCGGGACGCAGACAAATTGTAATGATCGAATTCAATAATTTTCATTGTATTTGCAAGTTAACGGTCGAAAGAGCACCGGTCATCAAATGGCTGCTATGCGTCAGTAGCCAGCATTCTAGCTTAGATTAACCGAACGTCGCTTTGCGGCCAGAACCCGTCATCGCACAACGAGCAAAAAAGACGGAATGTGGGAGCGGCCTCAGCCGCGATCGATTCAGGCGCCCTTGCTTGTCGAACTGCAAAACAGTGAGCCCTGGTTATCCCGCACGTGACTTGCGAGCCTCGGCAGGTCGATGATGGTGAACACGTCAGTTTTTGAATAAACATCGAGAAAGCCGGAATTTCGGTTCGACCCCTGTTTTTCTCGGGCCCTCTAACTCTTGTGCGTTTACCATCTATACTTGTTAGGAAGTGCCGGACACGCGCGTATCGAAGCCGAACGACTTTGGGTTGGGGAACAACAATAAGGAATTAAAACATGAATAGAGCACTAGTAACGCTGCTTGCGACGGGAGCAATCCTGGTAATCGGATCAGGCACCGCGGTCGCGGAGCACCACGAGGACGGATTTAAAGTGATTCCGGTCGACATGTATGCTTGCGCATACAAAGACGGGAAGGGTCCTAAAGACCTCGACGCCTATGCAAAAAAATTCGACGCGTGGGCGGATGCCAAAAACTTGAATGATTTGTCGGTCTGGACGCTGACGCCGTATTACTACGGACCCGGTGACAACGCAAACTTTGACTTTATCTGGATGATCGCCGGCAAGACGGCTGATGGATTGGGCAGGACGCATGACACGTGGTTGGCTGATAACGATGGTTTGCAGGGGGAGGCCGACAAGGTCGCGCGTTGCGATGGCCACAGTAACTTCGCATCCGTGAATTACAAACCGACGCCAGCAGGCAAAACGCCCGAAGACTCGTTGATCACTTTCTCCGATTGTAATTACGACGAAGGCGCAACATTCGAGAAACTAGGCGAAGCGATGGGCGCGTGGTCTGAGTTCCTGGGCGAAAAAGGCGCGGAAGCCGGCATCTTTCACTGGTATCCAGTTTATGGCGGCGGCGGTGAGAAATTTGACTTCAAATGGCTCGAAGTACACGCCAGTTTTGAAGCAATGGGCAGCGACTTTGAGCTTTTCGGCAACGGCCGCGGCTATGAGAAATATGGTGAGTTAATCGGGCCACTAATCACATGTGACGCGGCTCGGGTGTATCGAGCCGAGAGCCGTCGTTTTGCGCAACTCAGATAGCCGGCAGGAATGAAAGGGCGGTGAGCAGTGCTTGCCGCTCTTTTTTTTGCCGATCCTCGTTGAGCGACTGGTCGTAATAGTGAAATTCTACATGTGATTTTGGGTTACTTGTCACATATCGAGCAGCAGTAGTGCTGTTAGTCCTTGGCGTCATTTTGAGATTCCAATGCCACAAAGAGACCTACTTGCTCCGCTCCTTTGATTACTTTTTCCGTGAAACAGACTTTCACTTGCTTGCAACAGGTTTGGTCAGTCGGCCGGCCGAATTTGCAGAACTCGATTGACGTCTAAGAATGGTGGCCAGGGGCGGAATGGATTCGCTTTGCTCACCCTTCGGGCGCACTGCGTGCGTCTGTCGCCGCTCCGCGGCTCGGATGAACCTCGTTCGAAGAATCCTTCTCCAAAGAGTCACTTCTGAGGTTCTCGATGCATGACACGCGGATTTTCAGTCCGCTGCTCTACCTTGCCGCTACCTGGCGTTGGTTTGATTTGAGAACGCGAAAACGCCTTGTGGTGGCCAGGGGCGGAATCGAACCACCGACACGCGGATTTTCAGTCCGCTGCTCTACCAACTGAGCTACCTGGCCCCCACAAGGCGTTTTCGCTTGAAATAGGGGGCGGTGGTTTTCGGAGCTGCCGAAAACGAGCGGAGTATTAGACCGGCCTCGTCGGGCCGAGTCAATGATATCTGCTGCTGGGCACTCGTCTCGGAGCGGTGCTAGATTAGGTCTCCACGTCCAATTACCCGCATTGCCGGTGAGATTATGGATTTCACGCAGTTAATCAAAGACATGCCGAAGGCGGAGCTGCACCTGCATATCGAGGGCACGCTGGAGCCCGAGCTGATGATGGCGCTCGCTGAGCGCAACGGGGTCAGCCTCCCTTATAAGAGTGTCGAGGAGATCCGGCAGGCTTACGAGTTCTCCGACCTGCAGTCCTTCCTCGATATCTACTACGCCGGCGCCGCCGTGCTGCAGACCCGGCAGGACTTTTATGACCTGACCTACGCCTACCTTGAGCGTGCCGCGTCCGACAACGTGCGGCACGTTGAGATCTTCTTTGATCCGCAAACTCACACCGATCGCGGCATCGCGTTCGAGGTCTTGCTCGATGGCATCCACGATGCACTGCAAGCTGGTGAGGAGAAGCTTGGCATCACGTTTCGTCTCATCCTGTGTTTCCTGCGGCACCTTAGTGCCGATGAGGCGATGGCAACACTCGACGAGGCGCTACCGTACAAAGACCGGCTGCATGCGGTTGGCCTTGACTCATCCGAAGTGGGTCACCCACCTTCAAAGTTTACGCGCGTTTTTGATCGTGCCCTCGACGCGGGTTTGTTAACCGTTGCACACGCGGGTGAAGAAGGGCCGCCGGAATACATTCACGAAGCGCTGGACCTGTTGCAGGTTCGGCGCATCGATCATGGCGTGCGCTGTCTCGAGGATGAAGAGCTGGTCAAACGGCTGGTGCGCGAACAAATTCCGTTAACGGTGTGTCCGTTGTCTAATGTCAAACTGCGCGTGTTCGACACACTTCAACAACACAATCTAAATGAACTGCTGCAGGCGGGACTCTGCGTGACAATTAACTCCGACGATCCGGCGTACTTCGGCGGTTACATCGTCGAGAATTTTCAGCAGACACAAAAAGCATTGGGTTTGTCAGCAACGCAACTGCAAACGCTCGCGCAGAATGCCTTCAAAGCGAGCTTCCTGCCGGCGGAAGACATTGAGCGGCACGTCGATTCGGTGAACAAGGTGTTTGCAGCACAACGGGCTTAAAACGGGGACATTCTGCTTTTTCTTGCAACGCCCGAGCGCAATGCAAGAAAAAGCAGAATGTCCCCGTTTCAGTGTCCGGAGAAAAAGGAGAATGTCCCCGTTT
>JABDKF010000078.1 GCA_013003155.1 Woeseia sp.
GTCCCAAGGTGTCGTGGATTGCGTTCGTTGTGCTGATCCTCGCAATCGCACTCGTGTATTTGCTACGACTCCAAGGTGGCAGGTGGCGCGATCCAGATGTGTTGGAACGGGTAATGGCCGAATAGCTATTGCGTTGGCCACATTCATAATACATTGGGCCGGCTGCACCAATCGTAAATACGAACTCTCCGACCCGTGCGCGGCCGAAAAAAGTCCGAATATTTTTTCTACTGCCCGTTCTGGGGCTCTTTTCCGTTCGGGGCCTCATTCAAAAACGAACGGTCGGTCTTGCCGGCTTTCATTAACTACCCGGCACCTCTATATTCTTCAATTGCCAGCTTGGCTGGAAAGGGGATTAAGTTAAGTGAATGAAATTAATTGGGATGCAATTGGCGCAATCGGTGACTTTGCCGGCTCGATCGGCGTATTCGTGTCACTAATCTATGTTGCGCTGCAAATGCGCCATAGTGCGGCCGAGACACGCGATGCCAGTATTCACTCGGTGATGGAACTGGCAATTCAGTTTCGCGCAGAGTCATATTCGGGCGACCTCGCGGAGATTCGTTTCAAAGCCGCCATGGGTGAGTCGCTTACGCCGCTCGAATCGCTAAAGTTTGAAGGATACCTGTCGGCGTTATTCGAACTAAACGAACTCGTGTTTGTTCAGTACCAAAAGAAAAATCTCGACCCGGAATACTTTAACGCCTGGGAACGCCGTACCGGTGCAGCGATGGCGGTGCCGCGCATTCAGCAATTCTGGGCAAAGACCAAGGGCGGTTACCGCACCAGCTTTGTCGAGTACATCGATGGCCTGATGAACGCGCCGGCTTAGACGAACACCAGTAGTGACTCAGCTTCTTTCTTCGCGTCATCCAGCGTGCCGCTCTTGTTGGACAGCAGATTCTCGAGGAAGCGCTTGCTAAGGTAATTCTGGATGTGAATCTTGACCCGTGCTTTGACAATCGGTGGACTGATCGGTTTGCTGATGTAATCGACGGCGCCGGCGTCGAGCCCGCGTTCTTCGTTGGCCGAATCACTCATGCTGGTCACGAAAATAACCGGGATATCGCGAGTTTTCTCATTGCTTTTCAACGCCTCGCACACCTGGATCCCGTCCATCCCGGGCATCACCATGTCGAGCAAAACGATATCCGGTAGCTGTACCTCGGCAATCTGCAGGGCCTGTTCGCCGCCGGTGGCCACGCTGAGCGCATAATCGCCTGCCAATACGCTTGAAAGAATCTTGATGTTGCCCGGCTCGTCATCAACGATGAGTACCCGGCTCTTGTCGTTTGTTGCTGCGTTCATCTACTAAATCCCTCTTTTTGAGCGCTCACACTAGCAAACGTGCCTTATACTGACCAGAGGGATCAGAACTAAATAATAAGAGGCGGGCACCGTGAAAGTAGCCAGCACGAACCAGGACCTGAAGGTCCAGTTATTCACCCGTATCACCTTGGTCAGCGGTGGACTGTTTGTCATCGTCGGCTCGATCGCATTGATTATCGCTTTCGCGTTTGCCAGCCCGGTCGCCTGGGGACTGGCCATCCTCATCGACGGCCTGCTGGTGCCAATGTCCTACGTGACGTACCGCTGGGCAAAACAAGGTGAACTGGAAAAATCGGCGATGGCTTTGGCAGCCGTCTGGTACGCGATTGCCGTCGGCATGATTATCGTCGGCGAGCGCCTGTACGGCATTCTGCTGGTCACAGCGTTGCTGCCTATTCTGATGAACATGCCCTACATGTCGCAGCGAACGCTGCGCTGGCTAATGGTGTCGTCCATTGGTCTGGTGCTGATCGGCAGCATCGGTGCGCTGTTCCCTCCAATCATAACGCCTACCGTGCCCGACGACGTCGTGGCAAAAGTTGAATCCTTCTCCACGGTGACGATCACGATGGTAGTCATGCTCGCGATCTGGCAATCCGCGGGCCGCCTCAACGAAGCGTCCGAAGGCATGCAAAAAGCAATCGAAGCGCTCAGGGAATCAGAGCGCTCGCTCGAGACCAAAGTTGAAGAGCGCACCGGAGAGCTGGCGCAGGCGCTGAAAGAGACCGAAGATCTAAACGAGATTGCCGGTATCGTGAACTCGACGCTGGACGTCGATAAAGTCAAAGACACTATCTATGAGGGCCTGCACAGCCTGTTCGAGTTCGATCAGATGGGTGTGTTCCTGGTCGACCGTGAAGCGAATCGCCTGCGCTTGCGGCTGCAGTCGGGTCGGTCGTTTGCACCGGATCTTGACGGCTGCCTCGTCGAAGACGGTCTGCCGCTTGATGCGAACGACAACATACCGGCGGCCTCGGTCATCAGCAAAACGTCAATATTCACGGGTGCTATCAGTGAACAAGCCGTTGACGCTGCCAGCGCCAACGCGAAACTGATTTTTCAACACAACCCGATGGCGTCGCTGCTGGCGTGCCCGCTGGAAATTGAAAACAAGGCGATTGGCAGCATTTTCTTTTCGGCGCGCGACAAGCCTTTCGACCTCGACGAGGACGATATCAAGTCGATCGAGCGCTACGTAACGCAGCTCGGCACAGCGATTCGTAACGCACAGCTGTTCCGGGAAGCCGGGGAAGCGAAAGCCGAAGCAGAAGCGGCTAACGAAACCAAGGGTACGTTCCTCGCCAACATGAGCCATGAAATTCGCACGCCGATGAACGCGATCATCGGCCTTACCGGGCTGTGCCTCGAGACCGATCTGACGCCGAAGCAGGAGGATTATCTCGTCAAGGTTGACGGCGCAGCGAACGCATTGCGCACGATTATTGACGATATCCTGGACTTCTCAAAGCTCGAAGCCGGCAAGTTCGAAATCGAGAGTATTCCGTTCTCGCTGAATGACGTCCTGGATAACCTCGCGACAATTTGCATGGTCCGCTGCCAGGAAAAGCACCTCGAGCTCGTGTTCCAGCGCGACCCGGCCCTGCCGGATACGCTTGTCGGCGATCCGACCCGGCTGGGCCAGATTCTTATTAACCTGGCAGGCAACGCCATCAAGTTCACGGAAAAGGGCCAGATCGTCATCGAGGCGCGCCAGCAGGAGCGCGATGGTGACAAACTCACCGTGCGCTTTGATGTGCGTGACAGCGGTATTGGCATGAACAAGGAGCAGCTGGGACGACTGTTCCAATCCTTCTCTCAGGCCGACAGCTCGATCAGCCGGCAGTACGGCGGTACGGGACTTGGCCTCGCGATATCAAAACAGTTGACCGAATTGATGGGTGGCACCATCGAGGTCAGCAGCGAGCCGGGCGTCGGTACAAGCTTCAGCTTTACGCTGGCGGTGTCCGTGTCTGACGTCGAAGTCGAGCGCCCCGTCCTCGAAGACAAGCCCGAAGGGCTGAACTGCCTCGTTGTGGATGACAACGAGGCCTCCCGCGACATTCTGAGCGAATACTGCGAATCGTACGGTTACACGGTGACCCTTGCCGAGAGCGGCGAGGAAGCCCTGGACGCGATGCAGGGAAAAGAAAAGTTCGATCTCGTGTTACTCGACTGGATGATGCCGGGAATGACCGGCCTCGATGTGGCGCTGGCGATTCGCGACGAGCCGTCTCCGCCCAAGACCATCTTGTTATCGTCGTGGAAGATGCCAAGCCGCGAACATCGCGCGATGGTCGATGCGTTTATTGCCAAGCCCGTTAAGCCGGAATCCCTGCTCGACACGATCATGCTGGCCTTCGGCAAAGAAGTCGCAAAGCGCAAGCGTTCTCTCGGCAGCTCCACCGGGCCGGAAGACCTGGCAGCCATTCGCGGCGCGCGCGTGCTGATCGTGGACGATTCCGACATCAACCTGCAGATCGCCTGCGAGCTGCTGCAAAAGGTGCCGCTGGTCCTCGAAACCGCGAGCGATGGCGTGGAAGCTGTCGAGAAAATCCGGGCGAACAGCTACGACTGCGTTTTGATGGATATTCAGATGCCGCGTATGGACGGCTACGCCGCGACCAAAGAAGTCAGGAAAACCATTGCGGTTGATGAACTGCCGGTTATCGCGATGACGGCGAACGTCATGGCCGAAGACCGCGCGCGTACGCTTGAAGCCGGTATGAACAGTCACGTTGCGAAGCCGGTTGATCCGCCGGATCTCTACAAGGCGCTGTTAGAGGCTATTCCGGAGGCAGACTACAGCGCCAACCTCGAGTCGACTGACGCCGAACAGGCGCGAGCGGCTGCTCCGCAGGTGACGCTGCCTGATGCACTACCCGGTCTCGCCATCGCACAGGGCATGAGCCGTGTTGGCAACAATGAAAAACTTTTCCTGCAGCTACTCACCGACATGGTTCGTGATTACGGGGACGCCGCAGACGAAATCCGGCAGCTCGGCGCAAGCGGCGAGGCTGACGACATTCGCGGTGCCGCTCACAAAGTGCGTGGAATCGCCAACAACCTTGGCGCAAACGACGTGGGTGCCGCCGCCGAGGCGATCGAGAAGGCGGCGCTTGCCGGTATCGCGGTCACGGAGGAACAGCTGGAGACACTCGCGGAGGCAATGACCGTTGTCGCTGCATCTCACGCGACGCTGCAAGACGAGATGCAGGCCGCCGCGCCGGCGGCAGCTGGCAATGAGATCGACGCGCTTGCGGTGTTCGCGGACCTGCAGGCTGCGGTTGCGGCATTCGACCCGGGTGCTACCGAGATCATCGACCGGCTGTTGGCGGCTGAAGATGAAGACAGCGCGTTGCGAAAACCGCTGGCCGAGGCGCGCGAGATGCTCGATAACTTCAATTTCGGCGACGTCGAACCTTTACTGGCGCAGGTCGAAAAAGGCCTGAAAGCTTAATGATTGTGCGGCGCGCTGTTCACTATTGCGCGCTTTTAGCTTTCCTCGTGTTGGGCACAGTGCCGGTCCGCGCGGCGATGCCTGTCGACAATCTTTCAGAACCTGTATCCATCGCCGGGCAATGGAAGTTTCGTACCGGTGATAACGAAGCCTGGTCCGATAGCGTATTTGATGACAGCAGCTGGCAAGAAACGCTCGTACCTGGCCACGCTCCGCAGGATTACGACGGCTACTCGGGTCTGCTGTGGTACCGGCTAACGCTGCAGCTCGACATGTCGCAACCGTCGGTTCGCGATTCAGCCGGTGCGCTGGCCGTGACAATCGGCAGTGTCATGTCCGCGTACGAATTTTACGCAGGCGGAATAAGACTCGGCAGCGTGGGCCAACTGCCGCCCACGCCGGCGGCTCGCTACGACGAGCAGCGCACCTGGTTCATCCCGCCGGCCGCTGTTGGTGACGACGGCCGACTGGTGCTCGCCCTGCGGGTCTGGCGGAGTCCTGCAATCGGCAGCCAGTGGGAAACCGGGCCGTACTTCGGCGAATTCCTGTTGGGCAACTTAGGCGACCTGCGTGCGAAATCAATGCGAGACGCTCTGTTCCCGAACGTCGTGCTGGCGGCGCTTTATTTGATACTCGGCCTCTACCACCTGCTGGTCGCGCGACGCAATCCGGTTCTGAAAGAGTTCTTCTGGTTTGGCCTGTTCGGCATCGCGGTCGGCATCTATACCTTCGAAACGAGCCAAAGCAAATTCTTCTTTGACATTCCCTATTTATGGCACAAGAAGCTCGAGTTCCTGCTGCTGTACGCATCTCCTGTACTGTTCGGCAAAACATTACTCTCGGTGACGCGTACCGCGAGTAATAAATTGGTCGATGGCCTTCACGCGATATTCGGCCTGTACTTCCTGTTTGCCGTTTTTGCCTCGGGTGCAGGGCTGTTGTTGTCGCTCAAATCATTCCAGTACCTCGCGGCGTTCTGGGCGCTGGTTATGGCCGGACTCATGGCATGGGAGGCTTACAAAGGCAGGCGCGCTGCGCGAGTCATCGTCGTGCTGCTGCTGATTTTGGTTGCCGCCGTCATTAACGACGTCATCTTGAAGACCCCGTTAGTTGCGTCCGGCAATGTCTTGTATCTCGTATTTGCACTGATGCTGTTCTGCGTGGCACTGATGATGGCAGAGCGCTACACCGAAATCCTGAAGCAACTCGAATCGCGGGTAGCCGCGCGCACGGCGGAACTGGTCGATGCCAACCGCGAGCTGGCGGCAGCGGTAGAAACCAAGGGCAACTTCCTGGCCAACATGAGCCACGAGATGCGCACGCCGATGAACGCCATCCTCGGCCTGACCCGGCTGGGCATGAAAACAGAGTTGACCGAGCAACAGCGCGACTACTTCGGCAAGGTCGAACAATCCGCGGAAGGCCTGCAGGACATCATCGACAGCATCCTGGATTTCTCCAAATTGGCAGACGGCGAGCTTGAGTGTGTCAGCCAATCGTTCGAACCAACTGCCGTGGCGGAAGGGCTACGGCGCGTCTGGGAAGATGCGGCGCGCGAAGCGGAGCTCGAACTGAACGTCGCGGTGGATAGCAATATCCCGCAGGTACTGCTTGGAGATGCAAAGCGCCTGAAACAGGTCTTGAGCATCTTCGTCAGCAACGCGTTGAAGTTTACCGAAAACGGCAAGGTTGGCGTCGAGCTGACGCTGCTGCCCAGCGCCGGGCACGCGGCCCGCGTGCGCTTTGCCGTGTCCGATACCGGAGCCGGCATTCACGAGGACCAGCGCAAGCACTTGTTCGAGGCGTTCTCGCAGGCCGATAACAGCATGACCCGCAAGCACGGTGGCACCGGGCTGGGCCTGTCGATTGCGGAGCGGCTGGTTGAGTTAATGGGCGGGCAAATAGAGGTCGAAAGCACCGTTGGCGCGGGCAGCACGTTTAGCTTTGAACTGGAGCTCCCGGTACCGAAACCTTCAGTCGAAGAAGAAGACGTCGGACTCGATCTCACACCGATCCGCGGCGCCCGGGTTTTGTTAGTGGACGATTCAGAACTGAATTTACAGGTGGCCGGGGAGCTGCTGCGGCAGGCGAAATTGCGCGTGGACACAGCACTGAATGGCAGACAGGCAGTCGAGAAGGCAACGTCGCAACCCTACGATTGTATTTTGATGGATGTGCAAATGCCGGTGATGGACGGTTACACGGCGACCGAGCAAATTCGTGCAAAAAGTCATCTTGATCAATTGCCGATACTGGCGATGACGGCCAACGCGATGCAGCAGGATCGTGAGCGGGGCACCGCCGCGGGTATGAATGACTATATTCCCAAACCTATCGATCCCGATGAGCTGCACCGTGCCCTGCTGCGCTGGATAGAACCCGGCGAGCGCGATTTTGACGAACAGCAACTCGCGGCGGCGCACACTGCGGAAGCCGTGACAGACGCGCTGCCGGACTCGCTGCCTGGCGTTAACATCAGCGCGGGACTGAAGCGCGTGGCAAACAATGCGCAGCTGTATTTGAGCCTGTTAAACGATCTTTGCAATGACTATGCGGATGCGCCGGAGCGCCTGCAGATAATGCTCGATGGCGGCGACACGGATGGTGCGCGCCAGTTCGCACACAAGTTGCGGGGTATTGCGAACAATCTTGGCGCCGACGAAACAGGGACTGCGGCGGAAACGATCGAACTCGAGATCAAAGACGGTGCGCTACCCGACGCGGAGGCGATGCAACGCCTGGCCGAGTCACTCGCAGAGCTTGGCCGTTCGCAACAGAAACTGGCGCCGCTGATGGTCAGCGACGAGTCTGCCGCCGAACTGGATGACGAACAGCGTCATGCCTTGTTTATTGAAGTGACAAAAGCGATCGCCGACAGCAATCCTGAAGCACTTGATCTCATCGACAAGTTGCTGGGCGGCTTAGAGGAAGATACCAGCGGCTACACGGAGTTGGCGGCCGCGAGAGACGCACTTGATATGTACGATTTCGCCGGTGCCGCCGGGTTTCTCGAATCAGCGGCCAATAAGGATTTGCAGAAGTCGTAACTATTCCTGAATGCAAACGTTAGTCTTGCGCGTAGATTACGCGGGGAAAAACCGGTATTTCCAGGATCTGGGAAGACCGGGTCGCGGGGAAATAGGGGCGGCAGGGCCCGCCGCGGCGTAGCCGTTGATTTAACCAAATACGGCCGGTTGGCACCAGAATAGCCCCGATTGGCGCCGGCCATACAAATAGCGGGCTCCCCGCTAAGGCAACCGCGTATCATTGCCCTATGACCAGGGACCGCACACCAGAGACCGCAACGGAGGGTGACGAACACGAAACGCCCAGCGTCATTATGCGATCGATGCTGCGCTCAGTTGTCAAGGTCATGACCACATCGGATGCGCCCGACTACGAGCAACCCTGGCAGACAGAGGGGCCCGACGGTGCGGTCGGCTCCGGCGTCATTGTCATGACGTCCCGTGGCCCACGAGTCCTGACCAATGCCCATGTAGTTGAGAACCAGGTGTTCGTCGAGGTGCGTCGCTACGGTAAGTCACGCAAGTTCGAGGCGGAGGTTGAGGGCATCGGTCACGTTTGCGACCTGGCCCTTCTCAAGGTCAAGGACCCGGGTTTTGCGGAGGGCGCACCGGCATTCCCGGTGGGTGAATTACCCACGCTGGGTGATCGCGTTTCAGTACTCGGTTTTCCGGTGGGTGGCGATCGACTTTCAATAACAGAAGGCATCGTCTCGAGGATCGAAATGTATCCGTACGCCCACAGCCAGCGCAGCCTGCTCGCCGTGCAGATCGATGCGGCGATCAACTCGGGCAACAGTGGCGGGCCGGTGGTTAAAGATGGCGTTATTGTCGGTATTGCATTTGAAGCTCTGGACGACGCTGAAAATGTTGGCTTTATGATTGGCGCACCGGTGGTGCGACACTTCCTGCGCGATATCGAAAATGGCGTTCAGGATGGCTTCCCGGACCTTGGCATTGTGACGCAGGAACTCGAATCCAAGGCGCATCGTCGCTCGCTTGGCTTGAGCCCGAAAAGCCACAGCGGTGTTCTGGTTACCGGCGTGGTGCACGGTGGTTCTGCCTACGGTGTTATTGAAAAGGGCGATGTCCTGCTCATGCTGGATCAGAAAAACATTGCAGCCGATGGCAGCATTCGTTTCCGCAAGGGCGAACGGATTGATTTGTCCTACCAGGTTGCCAGGCACCACGTTGGCGAGATCGTGCCGGTCAAGGTTTACCGCGACGGGGTTGTACGAGGCCTGGAGGTGCCGATGAAGCCGCCGCGTTTCCTGGTCGCCGAGGACTCCTACGACGTCAAGCCGACATATTACCTTTATGGCGGACTTTTGTTCGTGCCATTGAGCCGTGATCTGTTAATGACCTGGGGGTCAGAATGGTGGCAGGACGCACCTTCGGAAATCGTATCGACCTACGAGAATGAGATTCGCACCGCTTCACGGTCCGAAGTTGTGGTGTTGCAAAAAGTCCTGGCAGATCGCGTGAACCAGGGCTACCACGATTTTGAAGCGGTAATTATCGAGCGTGTTCAAGGCCGCAAGATTCGGGACCTGAAGGAGCTGGTTCGCATTGTTGAATCGTCGACGGATGAATTCACCCGCTTCGAGAGCCATGACGGCGATATGATCGTGCTGGAACGAGCAAGCGTGGAAAAAAGAAATAGCAAGATACTGCGCCGCTATGGCGTGCCGGTTGATCGCTCACAGAACTTGCAAAAGTAAATATAGTAA
This sequence comes from Woeseia sp., assembly GCA_013003155.1. GTDB lineage: Bacteria > Pseudomonadota > Gammaproteobacteria > Steroidobacterales > Woeseiaceae > Woeseia. Next base: position 9,540 of record JABDKF010000078.1, read on the forward strand.
ACTGACACTCGGACGACGTGGCAAACCTTCTTACGGTATAAAATTCTTGAGCTGATGTGCTTTTGCGTGTCGGTCACTATGCAGCATTTTAATGGTCAGCTCCCGTGAAAATAGTTGTCACTTCATCAAGCTTCCCGACTACCGATAGCGATCATGTGCCGCGTTTCGTACTTGAACAGGTTCAGGAACTCGCCAAGCTCGACTCGCAATTGGATATATATGTTCTCGTTCCGCATCATGCATACGCCCCTGCTATGCCTGACCGCACCGAAACAGACAGCCATACCGAAATTCGCTACCACTACGCCTGGCCTCGTACGCTCGAAAAACTGGCGGGCCGCGGGATTTTACCTGCTCTTCGTGAGCAACCTTTGCGCTATTTGTTAATTCCATTTTTTCTTGCGGCGCAACGTCGTGCCCTTGCGCGGCTCGTCAGGGAACTACAGCCTGACCTTATCTATGCCCATTGGTTTATGCCGCAGGGACTTATCGCGAGCAACATAAGCCATGCATATGCCGTACCGTATATGTTTACGACGCACGCGGCCGACGTTTCAGTTTTGCGTAGACTACCTTTTTCCAGGCAACTTGTTGCCCGGGCGCTGCGGCGTGCCGCATGTTTTACCGCTGTGTCGGAGCGAACCGCAAGCAAGCTGAGAGACATGTTCGACGACGTGGAATGGAATAGTCAATTCGCAAGCAAGTTATCGATAATTCCGATGGGAACATCGTTAGCAATGCCGGATCTGCCCGCAGATGACGTGCGAAAGTTGCTGACGGCCTTTGGGATAGGCGGCGACCAAAACTATATACTCGGCCTGGGTCGCCTGAGTGAGAAGAAAGGTTTTGACTATCTAATCGACGCTTACTCGGAATTGTCACCTGAAAGGCGTCAAAAATATCAACTTGTAGTCGCGGGCGACGGCCAGTCTGCTGCGGCTCTTAAAGAACGAGCATCGGCTCGTGGCGTAGCTGATACCACCGTGTTCACCGGTTACGTTAATGGCGAGCTGAAGCAAGCGCTGCTGCAAAACGCGGTGACGTTTGTTTTGCCGTCTATTATTGATCAGAGCGGTGATTCCGAGGGCATGCCCGTCGTGCTGATGGAAGCGCTGGCGGCGGGTAAATGGGTTGTAGCGAGTGATGTAAGCGGCGCTGAAGAAATATTGCACGACGAATGTGGAATTCTGGTACCGCAGCGGTCGAGCGAGGCCTTGGCTGCGGCAATTGAAGATTTACTGAACTGCGACGAGGAAACCATGTTGGCACGGTCGCGTGCCGCGCGTGAGCTGGCCGATCAATTCGCGTGGGAAAGCATCGCACGCCGGCATCTGCAGTTAATTAAATTAGCTGGAAGAAGTGGTCTGTCGTGAAAATTCTTTTACTGAACAGTGATCTCGCCAAAAACCGCGGCGATCGCGTTATCACGGAAGGCATCGTGCAGCTCATTCGCGAAACCTATCCTGATGCGACGATCACAGCACTGTCGGAAGAGGCAGTCCGTGATCGCGATTGGTTCGGCATTGAGTTTCTGCCGATGGGCTCCGATTCGTTAAATCCGTGGCACTGGATCACGCTTGCTCGTGCGGCAGGCCAGGCCGATCGAATTTTCTGGGGTGGCGGCGAGTTGTTAAAGGACTACACCAATCAGCTAGGGTTGTGGTACTGGTGCATCAAGATTATCTGGCTGAGACTTTTCAATTCGAGTATTTACGGTGCATATCAAGGAATAGGGCCGACTTCTTCCCCACTCAGCCGGCGAATTATTTGCTTCGTAGTAAACAGAACGAAACACTTCATATTGCGCGACGCAGAATCCTATAAAAAGCTACAAAGTTGGGGCGTTGATGCAGAGAAACTCACTGCGTCAATCGACCCTGCGATCTTGCCCGAAACGACGCCGCTCAGTACCGAGGACTTTGACACCTTGCATGAATTTGGTTTGTCGAAGGAGTTTTTGGACGATTTTGTTGCCATCGCACCGCGCGATTGGTTTCACTACCGCAAAGGTCAAGTATTGCCATATCGTTGGCGTGCAAAGCTACCCGGCAACACTGTTGACCCACGCAACAGACAATACAGGCAACGCTTGATAAATCTTGCTAACTTGGCTTTGAAAAGGACAGAGCGGGTTTTGCTGCTTCCGATGCACATGGGCGAGGATATTGCCCTGTGTCAGGAAATTGCGGCGGCTACGGAAAGCCCGGAACGCGTTTTTGTCGCTGATAAAGACACCTTACCGCCGGCTTTACTTCGGAAAGTGCTCGCGACCGCCCGCCTGATGATCGGTTTTCGGCTGCACGCGACAATCATTGCAACCAGCGCCAGCACACCGAGCCTGAATATTTACTACGTGGACAAAGGGCGCATCTATTTCGATCAAATCAGGCAAAGTAGTAACGCGTACCCTATTGAAGCAGTCCTTGACGATGATTTTGATACCGATATAGCGCTCAAGGTCGATGAGCTATTGCAGTCGCAAGACAAATGCCGTCAAGACCTTCAGAACGCTATGCAACGTTTGCGGTTCGATGCCAGACAGAGTTTTAAGAAATTGAATGTCTAGATTCTCGCAGAAGCAGGCCGCCTTCGCGTTTCGCGTGGCTTTGTTTATCGGTATTGCGTTTTTTCTACTGCTGTTTCTACGCGGATTTAACTTCAGTAGACTTGCCGATCTTAATCTGGCGCCGCTGCCGTTGCTGATCAGCGCTGTGCTGTCCTTGGCGTTTCGCTATTGGGGTGTGTTCATTTGGCGCGGCATTCTCAAAGATTTGGGCGCCCAGGTCTTGCCTTCTTTCCATATTCTTGCGCGAATTTTTGCGCAGTCCTGGATGGCTCGATATATCCCTGGCGCCATTGCCTGGATTTCGAGTCGTGTGGTGTTGGCCAGCAACCTCGGGATTTCGAAAAGCCGCTTGACGGTCGCGTCCCTGCTTGAGGCTGGAATTCAGGTCGTCGCTGTCGCCGCCAGTTCTTTGGTCCTGCTCAGTCTGGATGAACGCATCAAACAGGTTGTTGATATCGAAATACGCCGAACGGCGCTGGTGGTCGCATTGCTCATGACACTTCTGTTGGTTCCAGCGATTTTTAACCGGATTTTGCAAACGATATTTAAGTTAGTGCGCCAGCGGGACGCCTATGAAGAGTTGGCCAGCAACGGAAAGGCGACATTTCGCTCGTTTTGCTACTACGCGGTTGGCAGCCTTGTTTCTGGGCTGTCCTATTTCTTTTTTGTTAGTGCGTTATGGTCGCCGACGACCTTTGCGGATGTCTTCTACGTCGTTGGCGCCGTGAATCTGGCCGCTGCCATTGGCATGGTAACGCCTTTCGTTCCGAGTGGTTTGGGGACGCGCGATGCGAGTCTACTTTTCCTGCTATCGGCAATCTACCCGGTGGAAATTTCGCTGGCGATCACCGTTGCGAGCCGTTTGTGGACGCTGTTTGTTGACTTCATTTTCCTTGCACTGACCACGCGCCAATCGGCGAGAAGCAGTGCCGCAAGTTCATGAATTTCTAGCAGGTGGTCGGGGCCCCGGACGTGTTGCACGATTTTTACATGTCCTGCTAGCTGCGCGAGCGCCGCGATTTCGCCGAATAATCAATTTTCGCATATTCTCGAGATGCTTCGACCCGCGTGCGATCGGTATAGATGTGCCAAACCAGGTAGAGCGCTACAAATGTCACTGGAAGCCAAGTCATGCTTTGTCTCCGTACAACTCAACCGAAAGGTTGTTGAGTGGTAAGAGTGCATCATTTGGTCGGCAGGCATTGTAACCAATGGTAACGATGGAAACAGGCTGGAAACAATCATGAAGTTTGCACGTATTGACGTTACAGCGTGCGCAGTATCGATGCCTAAGGAAGGTAGATACATTGTTTAGAGCCGTGCCGGCCCGAGCCAGGCAGCCGGTCCAGCGAGCAACGGAATAGATAATTCTCCGGTCAGTTTGCCGTGAACAGGCGTTATTCCAGAATCTCAACGCCTCGCCAAAACGCCACCCGGCCGGCAATATTTTTGGCCGC
>JABDKF010000098.1 GCA_013003155.1 Woeseia sp.
AACGACACCGGATAATCGTAGGTCCACCCCTGCACGTCCTGCGGCAAGCCGATGAAGGCAGGTCCGCAATCAGCCGGATCGAGCATCGTCGCGATGGCGTTCGGCAGCGATTGGATGATCTGCGCCGGATGCGTGATCCGGTCCCAGTACCGGCTGACCGCCCGGAACGCGTCGTTCAGCCCCATCGCCGGATTTCCGAAATGTTCGAGTTGCTGGAGAACCGGGTCCGGAAGCCGCGTCAGGAAGGTGTCGCCGCACAGCATTAGCACCGGCAGGCGGTTGGCATGGGCCAAGGCCGCCGAAGTCAGCAAGTTCGCAGTCCCCGGTCCGGCCGAGGCGGTGCAGAACATGAACCGCCGCCGCAGCCACGTCTTTGAATAGGCCGCCGCGGCAAAACCCATGCCTTGTTCGTTTTGCCCCCGGTAAAGCGGCAGCGTATCCTTCACATCCGCCAGCGCCTCGCCCAGACAGGTGACGTTTCCGTGACCAAAAATACCGAACCCGCCACCGCAGAGACGCAGCGTTTCCCCATCCAATTCAATGAATTGCGCGTCCAGATACCGCACGATCGCCTGTGCGGTCGTCAGCGTTACAGTCTCGTTCGCCTTCGCCATCTCGCCCCCCTGACACCGCCAAGTTCGGCGCCCCATCAACCCGACCGGCCTAGACCAATCCAGCGTATTTTGCAACCGGTTGCAATTCTCGAAATGCGACCCGACTGAACTTCACACCATACTTGAATCCGTGGTTGCTAGGCGTTTGGGACCGGACAGGGTCGACATCGACAGAGCGGCCCGGAAACTCAGATCGCGACATGGCCCGGGACAGCGGTCGCGGGCAGCACCAAGTTGATGTGGTCCGTTTCGAAGTCTGCGAAACTTTTCTTCCATGTGCGACCGGGCCATCGCAACTCCAGCGACCTTTCGTCGGGCCTGTACGCCGCCGTGTAAAGCGTACCGAAACCGGAAGAAAACGCGGTCGAGTAGAGGGGCGGCTTCAGAAACGCACCGATGAAACGCTCCTGCGTTTCAGGGTGCAAGGTCAGACGTTGCAAAAGAAAGCGCTCGCGTTCCACAGTTGCGGTGAACCGCGCGTGGCTTGACCACTCGACACGTTCCTGGTGGTTCGTCGCAACCGCCGAATGCGTTATGATCGCGGGTCTGTCAGGCGCAAGATAGGCCGTCAGAAACCGTCGCCCGGCATCTATGGCCGTGACGTTGTAACTCATGTGGCACGGAACGCGCCTCAGAATGGCCTCGGCCTCATCCACGGTCGTGCAGGTCTGCAAAATGTAGCGCAAAATCAAAGGAACGCCGAAGCCATCGCCAACATCGCGGCGGCCGCCGAAGGTCAGTGACAGGGCCAGGCCGGCATCGTTCATTCCGTCCACCAGACCGAACAAGCCGTCACTTGTGCCGATGACCCCCCGCCCGTTCCACTGCGTCTTCAGAACAATCGCGTCGAAGGCCTTGGGGTCGTAGTCGTAGTTGCGGACAAGAAGCGGTGCGTCGCCGGGCCAGACGGCCTGACTGCAGGCAGCAAGGTAACGTGGCGGGCAATAGAAGCTCAGAAACCGCGCCTCGATATCCCCGCCGCCCACCAAGCTGCACAGCGTTTCATAAAGATCCGCAATCTCGGGCATATGTTTCGAGATCGCACGCCTGCATTCAAGATACGTGGGCCTGCCCGACAGCCCGTCCCGGGCCCACCATTTCGCATAGGCAGACCAATACTCGGCAAACAGACCGGACCACACGGGACCAGGCGTGTCTTCTGAGATGGCGCGGATCAGCAGGCTCATGCTGCACTACATGATCTTGAATGCCGGATCCTGCAAGGCCTGTGCGGACGGAAGCGGCCGGGCCGAGAAAGCCGTCTTGATCCCGTTGATCCATTTCTTCGATTTTTCCGTCAGCCGGAAGCTCTGGGTCATGGATCGACCGCGTGTGACGAGAATGCCCAGATCCGCCCCTTCGTACCGGTAGTCTCCTGCGTTCGAGATACGCAAGAAAAACGCTTCGTCCTCGGTTTCGACGGCGCGGCGGTGATAATCGAAACGATCAAAGACGACGCGGCCATCGGGAAGCATCTTGTAGATGCCCGATTGCGGCGCATCCGTGACGATGTCGACACTGTCCTCGGTATGTTTGATGACCATTTGCGACCAACTGTCGATCATGTCCGGGTCTGCCCAACGGGCGTTGAGGTCCTCGACTTCAAGTTTGAATGGCTTCTTGGAGAATTCCAGCAAGTGGAACAGGAAAAGCGGCGCATCTGCGTGCGCGAAGGCCGCGTGGTTCGTCATCGACGACGCGCCGGTGATCCGCGGATTCAACTCACCCAGCCAGATTTCCCCCGACTTCTTCTCGATCAGGAAATCAAGCTCGAAGTAGCCCCGATAGCCCTCCTTGCGAAGCTGTTCGCCAAACTTGAAGGTCAGTTCGCGGGCTTTCTGCCGGGTCTTGGGCGGGAAGGCTGTCGAGAAAATCTCGTTGCCGCACCACCCGCCGCGATAGGGAGTGAGTTCCTTGAAACCGACCAGCTCTGTCATCAATGGTCCGACGATCGTGCCCTGGTCCGTTGCACAGGCTTCGATGGCCGAGCCACGGCAATCGATCCGCTTCATGATCTTGATCTCGCCCTCGCCGATGATCTCATGCTCGTGCTTGCGGAAATCGGCTTCGGACTTGATGAAAAACGTCGTGTGACCGCTGTCACCAAAGGCGGATTGCAGCACCAGATCGTGCCCGATACCGGCCTTCTCGGTGACCTCGCGCAAATGCTCGTAGCTTTTGACCTTGCTCAGGGTATTCGGCACGGACGGCACACCCGCCTTGTTGCCGATGCGCACGGTCTCGATCTTGTTGTCCATCGAGGTACGCAGCTTGGCCTTCGGGAACCAGACCTCGCCGCCCAATTCCTTGACCAGCTTTTCCGTCGTCCGGTCGAACATCAGAAAAACGAACTTGGGCTTGCCACCGCGTCTCTTGACGTAATCGACAACCTCTTTGTGCTGCAGAAGATAGTTGTTGATGTCTTCGATGGATTGAAACTCGTCATGCGGCAGTTCGGATGGGCACAACACGTTTGGGTGTCGCCCGTCGAAACAGTCCATGTAGCAGATATATTTGAAGTTTTTCACCCACTCATCAAGTCCGAGAAGGTTGAAGTTCGTGGCAGACACGAAATAGATGGGATCCTTGTTGGTGTGGAAATAGCGGCGGATTTCGGAGATATTATTCAGCGTCTTCTTCGGCATTTTTCGACGTCCCTTTTTTGATCCCTATTTTTTCTTCAGCTTTTTCAATGAATCCGGCGTGAATATCCTGAGCCCCAGATCGTGGCGGTAGCCATGGATTTCGCTCACGTCGAGCGCCAGCATGAATTCGATGATCTCTGGGCTGATGACCTGGCCCGGCACCAGAATGGGAAAGCCTGGCGGATACGGGATGATGAAGGACGCGGACACCAGTTCCTCGCCATTCCGCAATCTCTCCAGCAGCAGGGGACCCAGGGTCAGGTAATCGCAATTGTCTTCGTCGTAGGAGAGGAAGTAGGCCGTCCTGATGTCACCTTCGGGGGTTTTCTGATTGTCCCGGAACGCATCGTGGAACCGGCTGAAATCGGGTAACGGTGGAACGTCTTCGATAAGTGCGGTCACACGGTTCTCGAACGACCGTTTTTCCATCTTCGAGGCATCGTCCAGCAGATCGTCCAGATCGTTGGCGATTTCGACGAGGACTTCGATCAAATAGGCGATCGACGACCGGGTCGTCCCGATATTGGTCATGAACAAGACGGTATTGCGCGATGTCTTGTTGATCTGGATCCCGTATTTGTCCATCAGGATCTTGGTCTTGAACGTATCGCCGTCCCAGCCTGTACCGCCGACTGCAAGTGTAACGCGCGTCGGGTCCAGAACAAACTCGTCCGAAGCCCACACCTCCCAGATGTCCGTCCACCCCTGTTGCGCATCAAAGTAGCGGTTCGCGCCGCTTTCACGGAACTCTTCTGGAATCATGTCCCCGACGGTCAGAACTTTGAAATACTTCTGAAGCGTTGGGTGCGTTGAGACAGCCTTGCGGATCGCCATAGCGCTTTCGATTTGGCGCTGCACAAACTCGAAGCCTTCAAGCTCGACCTGCCGCCGACCCACATCAAGCGACGCAATGATCTGGTAATTCGGCGATGTCGATGTGTGGGTCATGTAAGCTTCGTGAAAAGCCTGCTCGACCTCGCCTTTGAAGTCCTGATCGTTGACATGAATCATCGAACCCTGACGCAGCGATGTCAGGGTCTTGTGCGTCGACTGCGTTGCATAGGCCCGCACGCGCGCATCGGGCGGCGGCAACAGACGCGTATTCAGCCAGGTTTCATCGTCGGCGTTCTCAAGCTCTTTCTGCTGCGCTGCGTACGCCTTGGCGGCCACTTCCGTCCGCAGCGATTCACGCAGGGTGTTTGCGACACCCATCGCGGTTCGCTGTCGGTATGTCGGTGTGAAATGTGCAAAGGCAAACCAGGCCTCGTCCCAAAGGAATACGAGGTCCTTCTTGATGGCGAGGCATTCCTCCATCACACGCTGAACATTGTAGACAAGCCCATCAAACGTACAGTTGGTCAACAAGACCATCCGTACCTTGTTCAACTTGCCTGCTGCCTTGAGGTTCAGAAGCGTGTGCTTGATTTCCCGAAGCGGCACAGCGCCATACATCGAGTATTGGTGAAGCGGGTAGCTGTCCATGTAGACGACGTTCGCACCGGCCAACACCATACCGTAGTGATGTGACTTGTGGCAGTCGCGGTCCACAAGAACGATGTCGCCCGGCCTGACCAAGGACTGCACCACGATCTTGTTGCAGGTCGACGTTCCGTTGGTTGCAAAGAACGTTTGTTTGGACCCGAAAGCCCGCGCCGCCATGTCCTGCGCTTCCTTGATCGGGCCGCGCGGCTCTAAAAGACTGTCGAGACCACCCGATGTCGCCGAGGTTTCCGCCAGGAAGATGTTGGGGCCGTAGAAGGCACCCATATCCTGAATCCAATGCGACCGGCTGATGGACTTGCCGCGGCTGATCGGCATGGCGTGAAAGACGCCGGTTGGCTGCCTTGAATACTCCTTGAGCGCGGTGAAGAACGGTGTCTTGTACCGGCGGTTTACGCCGCGCA
>JABDKF010000102.1 GCA_013003155.1 Woeseia sp.
GTAAACGCCGGTGTCCAATGCCCGGCCCGGCCGCGGCCAAACGTTCCAAACCACATGAGAAGCCGATAGCAAAATCGGCCCTACCAGCCTGTGACGAAACGCCAGGCACACAACACAAAACAAAAATAATTTGCAGGGGATCGGTGTTGAGCAAGCTCGCATTAAATTCAAAACCAAAAAACGTATCGACGATCAGGCCCAACATGACGGACGAGTCGTGTCCGAACTGTCATGCCGAGTTCATGGCTGTAATCTACGAAGTTCGCCGCGTGCCTGTACAAAGTTGCCAGCTGATTTCGGATGCGGCAAGGGCGCAGCGCTACCCATGTGGAGATTTGCGGCTAGCGCATTGCGCTAATTGCGGATTCATCAGCAACCTTCTTTTTAACAAAGCGTTGCAAGAGTACTGTCCGCCAACGCATGAAACGCATGAAACGCATCAAACCACGAGCAATCTCAATGGCTACGCCGAGGCGATCGTAGACAGTTGGATCAGGGAATACCAAATCCGCGATAAAACCATTGTTGAAATCGGGTGTGCGGAGGATGACATGTTGCCATTGCTTTCAAGCCTTGGTGGAAACTCGGGCATCTGCGTAGACGTTTCCTGCGAACCTACGCAATCGACGGATTCCGTGAAGGGCACGATTGACAAAATTCGGCAGGAATTTTCCACCAGGTACGGTAATTGCGCAGTTGACGTTATCTGTAGCGGAAACGCACTTCAATATGTGTATTCCACCGCAAAGTTCCTTAAGGCGCTCCGCCGCGACATAGGGAATGATCCGAATACGCTACTGCTGTTCGTCGTGCCGGACGCCCAGCGGATACTCGAAACCCAGGCTTTCTGGGAATTTAATTATGATCATTGTTCGTATTTTACGGCTGGATCACTTGCCCACGTATTTCGGCGCAACGCCTTCGACGTCGTCGATCTGGAGCGCTGCTACGAAGACAATTTCCTGGTCCTTGCAGCCCGGCCGTCCGCCGAAGCTACGCCACCGACACTTGCCATCGAGAATGATCGGCCGCGAACTCGTCGTGAACTGGGATCATTCACGGTGAGCTGTGCGGAGACCGTGCGTTTCTGGCGCGATCGGCTGTCCCAGCTGTCTGCACAACAGAAAAAGATTGTCGTGTGGGGCCCCGTGTCGAAATGTGTCTCGTTCTTTACGACTCTCGGGATCAGGAACGAAGTTGACTTCGCGGTCAATTCGGATCCGCAAGCGGCTGGCAAGTACTTGCCGGGGACCGGCCATGAAATACGCGGACCGGAAGATCTGCGCAAGACGCCCCCGGACGTCGTTATTGCGCTTGATTCCCGGGACCGCAAAGAAATCGTCGATCGACTAAACGTGCTGGGTATTAAGCCAGAGATGCTGTCGCTCTGACAGATATGCAATCGTCATCAGGATCCGGAATCCGCGATGACGTTCTTAAAATTTTAGGCAATAGCCCGTAGATAAATGGCCGGACCTGGCCAGTCACCCGTTTGTAAATAAGGAGAAGCAAGCATGAAAAGAATCCTGGTGTGCGGTGCCGGCGGATTTATCGGCGGCGCCATGGTAAAGAGGCTGAAGCAAGAGGGCCACTGGGTTCGCGGCGTCGATCTGAAGCGCCATGAATATTTTGATGTTGAAAAAGTTGCCGACGAATTTTTGCTCGGGGATTTGCGGGATCCGGCGGTTTGCGATAAAGCCGTCGATTCTTCGATTGACGAAATTTATCAGTTTGCTGCCGATATGGGGGGTGCTGGTTTCATTTTTACTGGCGAACACGACGCAGATATCATGCACAACTCTGCGATGATAAACCTGAATTTGGCAGAACAATGCGTTCAAAAAGAAGTTGGCAGGGTTCTGTATTCTTCGTCGGCCTGCATCTATCCCGAATATAACCAGATGGACCCGGATAATCCGAAATGCTCGGAAGAATCCGCGTACCCGGCTTTTCCGGATTCCGAGTATGGCTGGGAAAAACTGTTTAGCGAACGAATGTGGTTTGCGTTCGCGCGAAACTATGACATTGAGGTCCGCGTAACACGGTACCACAACATTTTTGGGCCGGAAGGAACCTGGCAGGGCGGTCGGGAAAAAGCGCCCGCGGCGCTGTGTCGTAAGGCAGCGATGTGCGAAGAGGGCGGTTCCCTCGAGGTCTGGGGTGACGGGCTGCAAACCCGCTCATTCCTGTTCATTGACGAATGTATAGAGGCGACCCGCAAACTGATGGATTCGGATTTTCCGGGTCCTGTGAATATCGGGTCTGAGGAAATGATATCGATCAACGAATTTGCCCAAATGGCAATCGATATTTCTGGAAAGCGCGCCACGATCAAAAACCTTTTTGGCGATGAGTTCGAGCGTAAATACGGTCATCCCTGTCCGCAGGGCGTCCGCGGGAGGAATTCGGACAATAAGCTGATTGCCGAAAAACTTGGTTGGCAGTATTCAATGGCACTACGTGAGGGCATGGAGAAAACTTATAACTGGATCAAGATGCAAATTGCCAGCCAGGCCGATAATGAGAGCGTTGACGCGTCGACCAGTCGGCAGAATACCGAGCGTGCGAGCCAGGTCAGTGTGGTTTGAGAAAGTCTGTGCCGTGTGTTTTAGATGATATTAGGTGAATTGCATGAATGACGATAATACGACGAATCAAATCCACGGATGGTTGATAGGCAATTTTCCGCTTGCGAAGAAACGCAATGTCGGCGTTGATGAATCGCTCCTCGAAACAGGAATTATCGATTCGCTCGGCACGCTCGAAGTGGTTCTCTATCTGGAAGAAGAGTTCGGCGTGGTTGTAACGGACGACGAAATGGTTGCCGATCACTTCGAGTCGGTGCGTTCTATCGCAACTTTCGTCGATTCGAAGTCGCGCGCTGCCAGCGCCTGACTCGCCGGCCAAGGATAGCAGTGTTGCAGTACCTCGTTCACCACATGTTGCACAAGAGTGCCCTGAGGCACCCGGACCGTGAAGCCCTCGTATGTGGCAACGAACGGCTTGATTATCTTGCAATGGCAGAGCGTGCTTTCGCTCTGGCTCACGGCTTGAGGGATAAAGGGATCGGCAGGGGAGATCGCGTCGCCTTATTCCTGAGCCCCTCAACGGAATTGTCGTTGGCGATCTTCGCAGTATCTGCGGCGGATGCGGTATTCATCCCGATACATCACGGATTGTTTCCCGAGCAGGTTGCCCACATTCTCAGAGACAGCGGCGCAACAGCGTTGATTGTTGATTCTGAAAAATTGCACGCACTGGGAGACGTGCTGGTGTCGTTACCGGAACTAAAGTTTCTGGTCGTTCCCGGGGAGGTGAAGACGGAGCGCGAAATTCCAGTGTTCGGGTTCGATACGCTTGGCGGGCAAAGAAATTCTTCCGGTAACGACAACAAGTGCATTAGCAAAGATCTCGCGGCTATCATTTATACATCCGGTTCTACCGGGCGTCCAAAGGGCGTCATGCTAAGTCATGCGAACCTGTTGGCGGGTGCGGAGATTGTTGCCAGCTACCTCGAAATTAATAAGGATGAACGCATACTCGCCGCGTTGCCTTTCAGTTTTGACGCCGGGCTCAACCAACTCATGACTGCTGTACTTAAGGCGGCCGCGACCGTCATCGTCGAGTTCAGATTCGGCAGAGAGATTGTGAACGTGCTCGCGGAGGAGCGTATTACGGGTCTCGCGGGCGTGCCCCCGCTGTGGAGTTTGCTGACTCAACCGAGCTCGGGCCTTGCCAAAGCGTCCCTGCCTTGCCTGCGCTATGTTACGAACACTGGCGGCGCGATGCCCAAGCCGGTCCTTGACGGCCTGAGATCGGCCCTGCCAAATACCAGCGTGTTTCTCATGTACGGCCTCACCGAAGCCTTTCGTTCGACCTACTTGTCTCCGGGCGAGCTGGATCGTCGGCCCGACTCTATCGGAAAGGCAATTCCAAATACCGAAATACTTGTTGTCAACGAATCTGGCGAGCGCTGCGCGCCTGGCGAAGTGGGTGAGCTGGTCCACGACGGGCCGACCGTCTCGCTCGGCTACTGGCGAAGCCCCGAATTGACGGAACGCGTGCTGCGCCACCATCCGCACCCTTCCCCCGGGCGCGAAGGACTCGATCGCGTCTGCTACTCGGGCGACCTGGTCCGCAGCGACGAAGAAGGCTTTCTGTATTTCGTTGGCCGGCGCGATGAACAGATCAAGTCGGCAGGTTTTCGTATCAGCCCGACTGAAGTTGAGGAAGTAATCTGCCGCATGCCGGAAGTACGCCAGGCAGCCGTGGTCGGTGTGCCCGATAGCGTATTGGGCCAGCATCTCGTGGCGAACCTGGTACTTGCCGAAGGCGCCTCACTGGACCCTGCGGACATACTTATGGCTTGCGCCGAAAGTTTGCCGCGCCACATGGTTCCAAAGCATGTACGGGTGTTGAAGCGTTTGCCGTTGACGTCGAGTGGCAAGGTCGACTATGCACAGCTCCGCGAACGAGCGAGAGTCGCGGCGCCGGAGAATTCGTGACAAGAGATTCCACAAATGCAGT
>JABDKF010000105.1 GCA_013003155.1 Woeseia sp.
TCGCTGAACCGGTCCTCCGGCATGCGCATCGTGATTTCGCGCAGCAAGCGGCGCGACTGTTCGACACGCATTTCGACCAGCGCGGTGCCGCGTTTGGCATCCGGCGTCACCGTGTACGTTACGCCATAAACTTTTTCGGCCGCTGCGTCAGACTCACCTTCAGCAACATCGACAGCGGCTACGGCGCAACCGCTTCCTGCCAGCAGTAGCAATATTGCAGCGTAGCGTCGTAGCGCCGCCGATAGGACGGCTCCGTTGCCGCCAGCGACGCGGTTATTCGTTCTTCGATGTGCGATGTAGTTCATAGACCCTGGCAGCGTGGATTGTTAGCGTGTAATGCCCGTGGCGGCGAAAGTGTTGCATATGTGCTCTCGACCAACCAGCAAAATTGGAATCGCGATGCTGTTTACCTTGTACATCGCGTTGACTGGCTGTGCCGGCCACGGTACCAAATGGCCAGCTACCGCCGTTCCGTCCGTCACGCCATCAACAGCTGATAAACCTGTGCAACAGCGCCAGGCTCGTTATTCAAAACACGAACGTGCCGCGGTGGCCGCCGCAAATCAGGTCGGCGTCCCGTATCGTTACGGCGGCGCAGATCAGGACGGTTTTGATTGCAGCGGACTCGTTTACTTTTCATACCGACAAGTAGGCAAACGCCTGCCGCGCACCACGCGCTCGCTGTGGCAGGCCCTGCCACGCGTGCAGCAGACTGACCTGCGCGCCGGTGATGTGTTGTTTTTCCGAATCGGCGGCAAGGTCTCGCATGTTGGCATGTATCTCGGCGGCCGGCGCTTCGTCCACGCGCCGCAAAGTGGACGCACAGTTTCGATCGCGAAGCTCGATTCTCCGTACTACAGCAAAACGTTTATCGGAGCAGGGCGACCGTAACTCCGGCAGCCGGGTTACGCTTCGTCGTCAACAATAAACAACTTCAGCTGGTCTGACAGGCCCTTGCACGCTTTCGCCTGGGTGCGCGCAAAAAGCGGAATCGGAATCACGATGGCCGGAAGAAACGACGTACCGCTGAAATCTGCGCTAACGGTACCCGCATCTTCCAGACCGGTCAGATCCCACACGGACGCTTCGTAGTTGGCGTCGTTTTGCCACCAGGCGAAACCGAAGCAACCGCCACCACCCGGACCGGCAGCACAGGACAGGCTGCCTCCTCCGGCAACTCGATCGGTGGCGCCGTCGAGCCAGATAACGTAACGGACGCCCTGCGACTTGATGGCCTGCTGCACACCCGGTCGCGCCATCAGGACCGGCAGACCCTTGGTATCGGCCGGGGCGGTGCGCGGCTCGAACCATGGGAATAACGCGTCTACAAATTGCTGATTGGGGATGACGCGAAGCCCGCTTGATCCACGGCCAATGGCATCGCCTACGCAGCGTATAAATTTGCTCTCCGTTTCATTGCCGAGATGATAACTCTTGGCCATGATGACAATACCTTCGCCTTCAGCGATGCCAGTCACGCCCTGCCTCGAGTCTTCAATGCGCGAGGTGACGCAGGCTGTCAGCGGCAGAACAGCCAACAGGCAAATTGACCGCTGCAACACTTCGGCGATCTTGTCGCTAGCTTCCTTCATTTAAAATCTCCTCTGCAGCACGAGATTGCACGGCTGCTGGCGCCGTCTCGCCGTCGCCAGCAGGCGGCGCGATACCTTGTGAGCGGCGTAATTTGCTGATGCCAGTGGACTTATCCATTTGCAGAATAATCAGTGCAGCCGCGTCTCGCATGGCGAGAACTGCGGCATAACGCAGTGCCTGGTCGCTGCCGAATGTTGTTGCCTGGCTCTTGCCGTAGGCCGCAATCGGCCAGTTGGCAATCTGGGTGCCGAGGTGATCGAAAATGCGCAGGCGATAGCGGATCCAGACCGCGAATGACTCTGATTGGCTTTGCTCCGGCACTGAAAACTCGAAGGCATCGATCGACGGCTCGATTAACGCGTCGATCTCGTAGTCGGCCATGTTTGCCTCCGCCGGGATGGCGACGACGTCGCTGAACATGGAACTCAGTAATTTATCGAACAGCAACTTGTTCGACTCACCGAGATCGATCGTCCAGACCTCTTTGCCAATGACGCGTTCTTCGTGAACGAACTCAGCAAAATTAGCGGGATAACGCACGGCGACTTTCATCGGCAGTTTGTCAATCAGGGGGTCCGGGATACGCGGATCGAGCATGGCGACCTGGGATGAGCAGCCGTGCACGGATATTCCAAGCAATAGTATTGCGATCGCGTAAATCCGTTTTGACATTGATTTCCCGTGACGTAGCAGCGCGCCGAACGCACAGCTGCTATCCCCTATTTGAATGCCTCGCGCCGCCGAAGTTCCGTGTGGCAGCACCCGGACCGCGACTTTTGACTGTAGACCGGAGTTGCCGCTTTCGCAACCGGCTCAATGCGCTACGTAAGTCACCGAATTCTCTAGACATACCACGCGAGCGGGGGTTCCTGGACGAGCGCTGTCTGTTCTCGCAAGGACAGTATGTGTTCGTCCCAGTAGCGTTCGGTATTGAACCAGGGAAAAGCCTG
>JABDKF010000133.1 GCA_013003155.1 Woeseia sp.
GAACCAGCTTTCCGGTCCGCCGGTCCGATGCGCCAAGGCATTTCCCGCGCGTTCCGGTCGTACCACTCAAGTAGCGATGAAACGCTTGGCGCGTCACACATTATTGAAGTTCCTTCTGGGCTTTCCGCTGGCACACCAGCCAGCAATGCCTAAGATGGTGCAGACCCAGGAAGCAAGGCAAGTCGATGAGTGGTGCCCGGCAGGATTTCGCGGCGAAAAGAAGAAGACGCGGCTTTGAGCGTGCGTCCCAGCTTGTGGCCCAGCGTGTCAGGACAGCCGGCGAAAGCCGGGGTTTTGCGGTGACGCGCTTGCTGACTCATTGGCCCGACATTGTCGGCTCCGAGATTGCCACTGCGGCCCGACCTGTCGAAATCGGCTATGGAAAAGGTTTCGGCGCCACACTGACACTTCTAACCAATGGCGCGCAGGCACCGATTATCGAGATGCAAAAGGAAACCATCCGCGAAAAGGTTAACGCCTGTTATGGTTACGCCGCGATCCAGCGGATTCGCCTGACACAGACGGCCGCAACAGGATTTGAAGACGGTCGAATGGCTGCGGCGACGCCGACAAGAAGCGATCAGCCGGCAGAACCGGCAATCCCGGAGCAAATCTCGATTGCGGCGCGGGGTGTCGGTGACGATGATTTGCGCAAGGCGCTTGAACGGTTGGGGGCCAACGTCATATCTCGGAAGAAATAGTAAAAAGGTTTCCATTCATGACCCGCAAACTTTCCATAACTCTTCTGGCGGTCGCTGCGCTGGCTGTTGGCGTATTCTTGTTGAATGGCCAGTCGCGCGCTGTTGATCCGGTCGGCATTGCATTCGCTCAGGATGCAAACTCGGCGGCAGATATCGACACTTCGATGATCGAGGATATGACGCTTGGCGATCCCGGCGCCGATGTCACCGTCATTGAGTATGCGTCATTTACCTGTCCCCACTGCGCAAATTTTCACGAAGGTCCATTCAAACAGTTGAAAGCGGATTTCATCGATACCGGGAAAATCAACTTCGTTTATCGCGAAGTCTACTTTGACCGTATCGGCTTGTGGGCCGCAATCGTTGCAAGATGCGGCGAAGGCGCCGAGAAACGCTTTTTCGGAATTGCAGACATGATGTACCAGCAACAAAGCACCTGGGCACGTCAGGAAAATCCGGCGGATATTGTGGAAAGTCTGCGCAAGATCGGCAAGACCGCCGGCCTGAGCGACACCGAACTTGACCAGTGTTTCAGCGACGGTGATACCGCACAGGCCATGTATGCCCGGTGGCAGCAGCAATCCGAAGCTGATGGAATCACATCGACGCCCAGTTTCATCATCAACGGTGAGCGTCACGCGAACATGACTTACGAAGAGATGAAGAAACTGATCGACGACGCTCTTGGCGAGGGTTGAAGTCAAAGACCGATGCGGCCAAGCGCGATATCCAGCGCCCCCGCATCGGCCATCTTCAATCGGACTGGCACGGTAAGCACTTTCGATCGAAAGGACTTCGGCAAGCGCACAGCGTCCTTCTCGGTCGTGACAAGTTGTGCGGAAAGAGCCGTCGCCTCAATTTCAAGCCGCTTCATCAGCGCATCGGTCAGGGGCTGATGGTCGTCGAGGGGCTCCGCGCGGATCAACTCTGCGCCTAGGTCTCTGAGGGTCCAGAAAAACTTTTCGGGATGACCGATCCCGGCGAATGCAAAAGCCCTCAGTCCGTTCCAGTCCATTCCTGTGTCCAAAGGCCGAAGTTGTGCCTGCGCTCGCGGGATGGCGAGGTTGCCGTGCCAGACCTTCGAGAAATGCGCTTGCGCCGTTGGATCTCCGATCGTCAAAAGCACGTCTGCGCGCGACAGCCCAACCACCACAGGCTCGCGTAACGGTCCCGCCGGCAAAACACGCCCATTTCCAAAGCCGCGTGCGGCGTCCACGACGACAATAGAGAGCGATTTTGCGACGGACGGATTCTGAAATCCGTCGTCCAGGATAATGATCTGCGCCCCGCTTGCTTCCGCCGCGGCCACGCCAGCCGCGCGATCCTTGGCGACCCACGTCGGTGCGAAGGCTGCGATAAGCAAGGGTTCGTCGCCGACGTCTTCTGCGGTGTGCCGTCGCTCATCGACTTGCAACGGGCCTTGGGCATTTCCACCATAGCCTCGCGTGACGACGTGGACTTGGCAATCCTGAAGTCGCTCAATCAGGGCGATGACAGTTGGGGTCTTGCCCGTCCCGCCGACGTTGAGGTTTCCCACGCAAATGACCGGGATGTGGGGCCTGACGCGCGGTTTCCTTGCGATCCGCCACGCGGTCACTCGTGTGAAAATCGCTGCCAGCGGCCCAAGCGCGTAAGATCGCCAGCCGGGGCTGTCGGGTGGGTTACCCCAAAAATCCGGTGGTCGCATCATGCGGTTTCGCGCTCATCGAGGGCCGTACTTATCAGATCTGCCAATCGTTCAACCACATGCGCGGCCTCGGTCGTTACCTTCCAGCCTGCTTGAGCCAGTTCGGCAGCCTTGTCCGGCGAAAGCAATAGCTGGACGGCGTCGCCCAAGCTTTCGCCGTCGACAACTTCGACCGATGCTCCGGCGGAAGAAAGGCGCTTAAAGCGGTTCGTTGACTGACCCGTGTTAGGGCCGTGGATAACTGCCGACCCAAGTGTCGCGGGTGCGTAGGGGTCCGACGTGGCCGCACCGGCGGTCAGTGTCCCGCCGACGTAGGTTGTCGGGGCCAAACGGTACCAAAGTCCGCGAGATTCTTCGTAATCGGCGATAAAGACCTGATCGGCGTCCGATGGATCACCATCAACCGAGCTCAAGCCGACCTTCCAACCCTTTTCCCCAAACATATCAGCCAGTCGGGATCCGTCCGCAGGATTGGTCGGAACGACCACGAGCAGCAACCTGTGCGCAAACCGAAAAGCGCGGCGGTGGGCGATGTCGATCGCATCGACTTCGGA
>JABDKF010000134.1 GCA_013003155.1 Woeseia sp.
GTAAACCACAGCCAGCGATCGACTCTCAGTGGCGTATCGGCATTTAAATCCATAAGCTCCTGCCGCAAATTTGTACGACTGCTCCGCAGCGACGTCCTGATATACTTTGCGGCCTTTCCGCAAAGAGAGCAATGCCGTGCCAGCATCGATATTGGGCGAACTCGCCGCCAAAACCGAAGCCTTGAAGAGCGAGGGCCTTTTCAAGCAAGAGCGGCTGATAACGGGGCCGCAGCAAGCCGACATTCGTGTGCGCAGTAACGGCTCGGTACGGGAAGTCATAAATTTGTGCGCCAACAATTACCTCGGCCTTGCCAATCATCCCGACATCATCGCTGCGGCACACAAGGCACTGGACGATTTTGGCTACGGTGTGGCATCGGTAAGATTTATCTGTGGCACACAGACCATCCATAAGGAACTGGAACAACGCATCAGCAGCTACCTTGGCACCGAAGATACTATTCTCTACCCGTCCTGCTTCGATGCCAACGGAGGCCTCTTCGAAACCTTGCTGGACGATCAGGACGCGGTTATCAGTGATGCATTGAACCATGCATCGATCATCGACGGAGTACGCCTGTGCAAGGCGCAGCGATTCCGCTACCAGAATAACGATATGAACGATCTCGAAGCGCAGCTGCAGGATGCCGCCAACAGTCGGCACCGCTTGATCGTTTCGGACGGCGTTTTTTCGATGGACGGCACGATCGCGAACCTCAAGGATATGACCGATCTTGCCGAGAGCTACAATTCACTAACGATGATCGACGATTGTCACGCTACCGGATTTTTGGGCGCAACCGGTCGCGGCACGCACGAGTACTGTGACGTCATGGGCAAGATCGACATTATTACGGGCACACTCGGCAAAGCGCTCGGTGGGGCTTCAGGGGGTTACACCTCGGGCCGCAAGGAAATAATCGGCTGGCTGCGACAGCGTTCGCGCCCTTACCTTTTTTCCAACTCGGTCGCTCCGACCATTGCGGCTACCTCGATCGCGGTACTGGATTTACTGGAAAAGGATGAGACGCTGCGCGTCAAGCTGCAGGACAACGCGTCTTACTTTCGGCGTGAAATGAGCGCGCTGGGCTTTGAATTAAAGCCGGGCTCACACCCGATCGTGCCGGTCATGTTGGGCGATGCAAAACTGGCTTCGCAAATGGCCGACAAGCTGCTGGATCATGGCATCTATGTGATCGGCTTTTCGTTTCCCGTCGTGCCGAAAGGACAGGCGCGGATCCGCACGCAAATGTCGGCTGCGCTGGATCGGCAGCATCTTGAAAAAGCTGTCAGCGCGTTTGCCAGCGTCGGTCGCGAACTCGGCGTTATCACCTAGGGTCATAAATTCATGAAAGCATTGGTCAAAGCCAAGCCAGAGCGCGGCATCTGGATGGAAAACATACGCAAGCCTCAGGTGGGCCATAACGATGTGCTGATTCGCGTGCATCGCGCCGCAATCTGCGGCACCGATATTCATATTTTCCAGTGGGACGACTGGGCAGCGAAGACCATTCCGGTGCCGCTCGCCGTCGGACACGAGTTCTCCGGCGAAATCGTCGAATGCGGCAGCGAGGTTGTCGGCTTCGCACCCGGCGATCGTGTTTCGGCTGAAGGCCACATTACCTGCGGGGTCTGCCGCAATTGCCGCGCAGGACGGCGGCATCTTTGTATCAACACGGAAGGCGTCGGCGTCAATCGACCGGGTGCCTTTGCCGAATACATCGCAGTACCGGCTTTCAACGTCTTCAAATTGCCGGACGTGATAACGGACGAAATGGCATCAATCCTCGATCCGCTCGGCAACGCGACGCACACGGCGCTGTCCTTCGACCTCGTTGGCGAAGATGTGCTGATAACCGGCGCCGGCCCGATAGGGATTATGGCAGTTGCAATCGCACGGTTCGCCGGCGCGCGCCACGTGGTCATTACCGACGTTAACGATTACCGCTTGTCACTCGCCAAGAAAATGGGCGCAACCCGGGCGCTGAACGTAACGAACAGCTCCATTGACGACACCATCGGTGAATTGGGGATGAACGAGGGGTTCGACGTTGGCATGGAAATGTCAGGCAACAAGCAGGCGTTTCGCGACATGCTCCGCACCATGCATAACGGTGGCAAGGTCGCGCTACTTGGAATACCTCCTGAGCAGACTGCAATCGACTGGAACCAGGTAATTTTCAAAGGCCTCGTGCTGAAAGGGATCTACGGCCGGGAAATGTTTGAGACCTGGTACAAGATGTCGAGCATGCTGCAAAGCGGTCTCGATATTTCACCGATCATCACGCACCGCTTTCCAGCCGACGATTATCTGGAAGCGTTTGAACTCATGGAATCCGGCCAGTCCGGCAAGATCATACTTGAATGGGCAAGCTGACCTATTGCCAGCACTAAGGGCAACCAGTAAAAACCCCTAGCGGGTCAACACTGGACTAAAGTCGCAGAAACAATGCGCGTAACTGCCGCGTGGGTCATTAAACCGGGTTAGCGGTGCCAACAAGGTCTCAACGTGACCCGCAACGCGCTCCAGCGAGGTACCACCGCCGCGCAACCAGCCTGGCTGCAATCCCAATGCCTTGGCGCCACCCATGAATTGCAGCGTGAACAGTTCCGCCGGGCTCAATTCTTTTTCGAACAGTCGTTTGCCGTAGCTATCTTCTTCCAGCCCCGCCAACGCCGCCGCAGCTCGAATCGCCGCGTCGAGATTGCCGAGCTCGTCCACCAGGCCGTTATCGAGCGCTTCGCGCCCGATCCAGATCTGGCCTTGTGCGATACGTTGTACTGAATCCACGTCGAGACCACGACCCGCGGCAACAAGGCTGACGAAGTGCTCGTAATCATCGTCAGTCATCGCCTGCACGATGCGTCTGGCATCGGCATTCAATGTTCTGTCGAGTCTGAGAGAACCGGCAATAACGCTGGTGCCAACGCCGTCGGTATGCACACCTATGGTCTCCAGCGTACGCTCAAAAGTCGGGAACAAACGGTACACACCGATCGACCCGGTAATCGTCGATTCCGTCGCAAAAATCTGGTCGGTCGACATCGCTATCCAGTAGCCACCGGACGCGGCCACGTCTCCCATCGAGGCGACAACCGGTTTGCCCGCGGCCTGCAACGCGAGCACTTCACCACGAATCAGTTCCGACGCGAATGCACTGCCACCGGGACTGTCGATGCGCAGCACAACGGCGCTAACGGCTTCGTCTTTGCGCGCGCGTGCCAGGAGCTCGGACGTCGATTCGCCGCCGACCTTGCCGGGCGACTGACGTCCGTCGAGGATTTCGCCCGACGCCACGACGATCGCGACGTTTTGTTTTTGGTCCGATAAACCCGCGGTGAGGCGCATGTGCGCGATGTAGTCATCGAGTGAAATGGCGGTGAAGCCGAGCGGGCTATCATCGTCGGCACCTACCTGTCCCACAATGCGCGTAACGAGCTCTTGCCTTGTCAATAACTCATCGACAAAGTCGAGGTTAACCGCTACGTCGGACGCGCTGACATCAGCCTGTTCTACCAGCGTCGCAAACTCACCAATCAGGCGATCGGCGCTGTCCGCAGGAATCTGACGGGCTGCCGCGATTCCCTCTCGGTAGCTATTCCACAATCTTTCGATAACGCGACTGATAGAGCTACGATCCTCATCCGACATACTGTTGCGTACATACGGCTCCACTCCGGACTTGTAAGCGCCGGCGCGAAACACGTTCCAGTCGATCTTTAGCTTATCAATGGCGTCTTTATAATAGTTTCTATACGCGCCGAAGCCTGGCAACAAAAGCAAGCCGCGAGGGTGCATGTACACTTCATCGGCATGAGCCGCCAGGAAGTAGGCCCCCTGGCTGAAATAATCCCCGTGCGCAATGATCGCTTTGTCGGATTCACGAAACTTCAGCATTGCCGCAGCAACCCGCTGCAACGTACTCATGCCTGCCCCGCCGAAACCACGCAGATCCAGCACGACTGTCGTAATACGCTCGTCATCCGCGGCGAAGTCGAGTCCATCCAATACGTCGGTCACCAACGTTTGTGCGGGCAAATCGCCGGTTAGCTCGGCAATGCCCCGCTCGAACGGGTCGCCCGCCAGTTGCTCAACCAATGTGCCCTGCGGTTGAATAAGTAGCGCGCCTGTTTCAGGAATTTTTGGGGTACCGGCCGAAAAGATAGCCAACACAATGCTGAACAGGAACAACAGCACCAACAGATGCAGGACCTTGCGCAAACCGTCGGCCCCGCGCCAGATTGCATGAAAAAAACGTCCTATCCAACCGCGTTTAAACACTGACTTACTCCTCAAAAAACTGCGATTAGCATGCGACATGCTGATCAAAAATACGATTTCGAAATGGCTGCGGACACGACCGTACCGGTTTCTATAACAACATCATCGAAAGTTCTGACCAGTAAGTAATGATCAGAACAGACAACATCAATATCACCAGGAAAGGGAATGTCGCGGCATAAACATGCAATATCGATTTATCGAAACGGTAACTGGCAATAAATAAATTTAATCCAACCGGCGGCGTCAGGTAACCAAGCTGCATCGCGGCCAGAAAAATGATTCCAAGGTGAACTTCGTTTACTCCGTATGTCGCTGCAATAGGCAGGATCAACGGTACGACCAAAACAATGGCAGAGAATATATCGAGGATTGCACCGAGGATCAGCAAGAAAACCAGCAGCAAGGCTAGAAATGTAGCTGGGCTGCTTACGAGCTCCGCCACGTAGCTCAGCAATTTTTGCGGAACGCCGGCGTCAATCATGTAGTTCGTCGATGCCAGAGAAACGCCCAGTATGATCAGGATGCCGCCGACCAACAGCATTGACTCGCGCATCACGTTCGGCAACTCACGGAAACTGATTTCCCGGAGAATGAATACCTCTACGACCAGGACGTACAGCGCAGTAACCGCTGCAGCTTCTGACACCGCGAAAAAGCCGGAATATATACCGCCAAGAACGACGACGGGCAGCGGCAGCTCCCACTTCGCCTCCCACAATGCGCCGCCCACTTCCTTCATCGAAAAAGACGAAAGCGGCTTGCGGTTGTCCCGATTCACCCACAGGCTGTAAGCAGAGAGCATCACCAGCATCAGCAATCCCGGCAGCAAACCGGCACGAAACAAAGAGTCGATAGAGACTTCAGCAACGATGCCGTAAAGGATAAGCGGCAAAGACGGTGCAAACAGCAGCCCGAGGCTGCCTGACGTCGTAACCAGACCGAGATTAAACTTCTCGGGATATCCATCCTGCTTTAATGCCGGGTAAAGAATAGCGCCAAGCGCAATTATGGTGACGCCGGACGCGCCCGTAAACGCAGTGAAAAATGCACAAGCGGCGAGCGAAACCAGCGCGAGGCCACCCGGCATCCAGCCAAGCAATGCCCCAGTGAGGCGTACAAGGCGCTTTGGCGCATTGCTTTCACTGAGCAGATAGCCCGCGAACGTGAAAAGCGGAATCGCGGACAGGAACGGCATGCCGGCTATGCCGAGAATCTCGACCGAAACGGCCATCAAGTCGATGCCCTCGCGGTAATACCCCAGCATTGCACTGCCTGCGATGACAACGAACAGTGGTGCACCGACAAGCGCGAGCAGAACGAGCAGCGCGCTCAATGCCATCATTGCCGAGACTCTTCGGTCGACGGCCAAAACAAGAGTCGCAACTCATTGATTCCGGCGACGGTGAATCGGTAGGCCATCAAGCCCATGGCGAACGGCAGTATGCTGTAAACCAGCCACGCGGGCACATCCACCAACAGCGTATCTTCGAATTCGTAGGCGACCTGCGCGTAGCGGTAGGACTGCCAGGCAAGCACCGCGCAGATAGCTGCTGCAAAAATATCCGCAAGAGTTTGCGGCAATCGCGCAATGCGTTCCGGCATGAAATGGCTGAGCAGGTCAATACGCAGGTGGCGACCGTTGCGGCTGGCCGCAATGGATGCGATCAAGGCTATCCAGAGCACCATGAGCTTCAGCAACTCTTCAGCCCACACGAAACCACTGCTGAAAAAGATACGCATCGCGATTTGTGTGACGGCCAGCACCATCATGGCACCGAGCAAAATTACCAGTGCTGTATTTTCCGCCGCGGTACCCCAGCGTTCGAGCCGGGCCAGCAGGCCGCGAGCGCCTTCGGTCATCAGCCGGTTCCGGCCTGCTTTGTTGCTTGTTGTTGGCCCGTCTCGGACGAGGCATCACCGGCTTCGACCTGCTGCTGGTCGCGGTACTGTCGCAGATGCCGCTGCATCTCGTCCAGAAGCTGCGGTGAAAACAGCCCTTTCTCCGCCATCTCCCGGTTTGTATTGCGCATGATCGCGCTGATCTTCGCAAACTCCCCGGCCCGCGGTTCGACATCTTGCAAACCAATGTTCAGTAGAGCGTCTATTGCGTTGGCACTTTCTGCGGAGCTGGCCGCATTTACCTCGGCATATATTCGGCCCAAGACGTCACGCACGATCTGCTTATCTTCGTCAGCCAATTTCGCAAAGGTGCGGTCATTGATCGCCAGGAAACCCATCGCGTAAAGGACAGGCAACTGGGTGACATACTTGACCTTGGTATGCCACTGCAATGCCAGCGCAACGACCGGCGGAATTGCAACGATATCAATCAGGCCCGTCTGCAAACCGGTCAACACGTCGGTCATCGGCAGTGCAACTGGCGAAAGTTTTAAAGACTTCATTGCTTCATAGCTGATCAGGTCACCTTCGGGTAGCCAGACCTTCTTGCCTTTCAGGTCTTCATAGCTTTCAACCGGCACGTTCGACATCACGATCGCGAAACCGCCACTGGCGAACCCAAACGTAACGAAACCAAGGTCCTGAAAACCCGCCAATAGTTTTTGATCAAGTCGATCCCGAACGTAATTGACCTCATCTTCAGACTGGAACATAAAAGGCAGGCCGTAAATATTCAGGTCAGGAAAACGCTTCTGGAAATCGGTTGGCGCGAAGGTCCCGCCCTGTAGCTGGCCAATCTGGATTTTCCGCAGCACTTTGGCTTCGTTACCCTGCACACCGCCAGAATAGAATTTTAGTTGCACACGGCCTTCGGTGCGCTCCCGCACTTCCGCGGCGCCGGCACGAAACTCTGTCATCCAGGATGAGTTTTCCGGCGCGAGCGTCGCGATTTTGATCTGGGTCGTTTGTGCGAACACGCTTGCACTCGAGAGCACCAGCATTGCCGCAATCAGTTTCGACATCGAATTAAACATCCATTTTCTCCACGTATATCCTTCTACTTTTGCGTTCCATTAAAAGTAGTCATCGGCGCTGGCCAGCAAAGCTTCTGCGTCGCGTTTTGCGAGCACGTTGGTCAGCGTGTAACCAGGAACCTCAGAATCCGCCGCCAGAACTTCACCGAGCAGCCGGTCGTGCAGGTCCCGGTCGTACAGAAGGCGCGCGTAGCCGCGAGCAAATTCGACCTTAACACTCAGGTCACGTTCGGCAGTCATCTCGACCGCGCGCTCGAAATAGGCTCGCCCTTCTTCGGGCTGTCCACCCAGTGCCGGCGGCCGCAGCGTTGCAAGAATACCCAGGTAGGTATAGACCGCTGCGGTCGCTGAGGGTTCGCCGATATCGAGATAACGCTTTAGTAACTCCTCGATATGCGGCAATTCGGCGAGCGCATTCCAGTCATCACTGTGCGCGCGAATAAAGGCCAATGATGCGACGCCGTACGCCAATACGTACTCGGCATCTCGTTCGCCGAGAGCGGAGAGCGTGGCGTCGTAAGTTGCGAAATCCACTTCGGGCCAGGAACAGGACGGCTTGAATTCGATGCACAATGCGCGTTCCGCGTAATGCCTGGAGCGTTCGGTCAGACGTTTGGCGCGCGCGGGTTCGCCAGCAAAAATTGCGCCGTAAGATGCATACAGCTGTGCCGCAGCGGCCAGCACGTCCGCGTTGTCGGGGCTACCCTCCACGAGGCTGTCTAACAACAACAAATAGGCCGGCGCGCCGTCGCGCACGGTTGCGGGATCGTTTTGATTGAGAACAGCCGCAGACAGATTATCGGCAAAACGATTGGCCGCATTCGACACCAGGGAAGCGCAACCGGGCAAAACAGTAATTGCCACGAGCAACAACGCGGGGCGAGCGGCATGCAACAGCGGGGAAAGAAACGTGGGCTTCATGCCAAAAAACACTCCCTCGAAGCGACATCATGCGCGCGCGAGACGCCGATTAATGCAAAACAGGGCGTCAGCATGCCGATAAAACGACGGCCAGACTTCAGCATTGCGCGCCCCCGATGCGGCCCGTGCCGTCGGGACAGGCTGCCTTAAATCTTTTCCTTGATTCGCGCCGCTTTACCGGTACGACCGCGCAGGTAATAAAGCTTCGCACGACGGACATCGCCGCGGCGCTTAACCTCGATATCGCTGACCACAGGGCTGTGAGTCTGGAAGACGCGTTCGACACCTTCGCCGTGCGAAATCTTGCGAACAGTAAAAGATGAATTAAGGCCGCGGTTGCGTTTGGCGATCACGATGCCTTCAAATGCCTGCAGACGCTCGCGTTCGCCCTCCTTGACGCGCACCTGCACCACGACCGTATCGCCCGGCGCAAAGTCAGGAATCTCCTGTTTGATCTGCTCGTTTTCTAATGCTTCGATAACCTTGTTCATCGTTCTCTACCTAGCGGCATATGCCGTGCAATGTTGTTAGCAGTTGGGCGAATCAATTACCCGACGCGTCCTGCTGCTGCAAAAATTCATCGAGCAGCGCCTGCTGCTCACTTGACAATGTCATGCGTGCCAGCAAGTCGGCGCGCCTGACATACGTTCTTCCTAGCGCCTGTTGCTGACGCCAGCGCGCGATGCGCGCGTGATCTCCGGATAACAGCTCGTCAGGGACGCGCCGCCCGTCGATCTCTTCCGGCCTCGTGTAGTGCGGGTAATCCAGCAAGCCCGACATGAACGAGTCCTCTGCCGCGGAGCTCTCGTCACCAAGAACGCCCGGCAGTAGCCGTGTTACAGCATCGATCACGGCCATCGCCGCAATCTCGCCGCCGCTGAGCACGAAATCGCCCAGTGACAATTCCTCATCAACTTTCGCCTCGATCAGGCGCTCGTCGATCCCTTCGTAGCGACCTGCCAAAAGCGTCAGCCCGGGCAAGCTCGCGTAATACCGCGCCAGATCCTGGTCAAACACGCGGCCTTGCGGCGTCAGTGCGATAACCGGGCATCCCGCCGGCAGCGCAGCTTGTGCGTTGTCGATCGCACGGGCCAGCGGTGCAAACTTCATCACCATGCCGGGCCCGCCACCGTAAGGTCTGTCATCGACAGTACGATGCGCATCGTCAGCAAAGTCACGCGGATTTTGCGTGCCAAGCTGCAGCAATCCACGATCTACCGCTCGACTTACCACGCCGTAATCAATTACAGCGTCAAGCATGTCTGGAAACAGGCTAACGATTTGCATATGCATCGTTCAGTCCCATTCCCAGTCGACGTCGATCACACCTGCTGTGAGATCAACGCTCAAAATTACCCGGTCCATCACGAACGGAATTAATACTTCCCGTTCTCCCTGCACCACCAGGACATCGTGCTCACCGGTCGCCAGCAGATAAGCAACCCGGCCCAACTCGCGACCGTCGCGATGCCGGACCTCGAGTCCTTCCAGATCGGCCCAGTAGTAATGGCCATCCCCCGGACTTGGCATCTGCTCGCGAGGAAAACCGATTTCGGCTCCGCGCCATTCCAGTGCAGCGTCCCGATCGTCAATTCCGGCCAGCTTGCCAACCAATGACTTGCCTTGTGGATGACTCGCCTCTAGTGACGCTGCAATCCATTCACCCGAACGCCGCATAAAACACTCGCGATAATCGAGTAGCGCTTCGCGCGGCTCCGTGAACGACGTCAGTTTTACCCAGCCGCGCACGCCCCAGGGCGCACCGACCTTTCCCAGCACTATCAGCCGCTCCGCTGATCCAGCTTTGTTGTCATTGGCCAACGGCTTACGCCTGGCGCCCAACAACCGCGAGGTCGGGCCTAGCCGGCAGCCGCTGCCTTGCGGCTGGCCTTTAACAATCCGGCAACGCGCTCGCTTGGCTGTGCGCCCTTGCTGATCCAGTAGTCCACGCGCTCTACGTCGATACGCAAGTTTTCCTCGCGCTCGGTGCCAACCGGGTTAAAAAACCCGACACGCTCGATATACCGGCCGTCACGACGATTGCGGCTGTCAGTGACCACCAGGTGATAGAAAGGCCGCTTTTTCGCACCAGCGCGCGAAAGACGAATACATACCATTGCAGTTCCGTTGTGTTTCAAGAGGGGGCGGACACGCCCACGCTCGGGCCCAGGCCCGAGTAAAGCGCGCATTGTACGCATTTCGATGAAAATGTGAAGCAATTCGGCAGCTTGCAGGCGGCCGGGAGGGGCTTGCCGCAGGCCTCCAACGCGTCTGTTATTTTCTTTTAAATATCAATTAATTACGAGCGGCCCGGACCCATCCCCGGGGGCAATCCGCCGCCGCCCAGCCCGCGCAGCATGTTCTTCATGCCGCCCCGCGACATTTTTTTCATCATCCGAGCCATTTGCTGATGCTGTTTCAACAGCCGGTTGACGTCCTGCACCTGCAGGCCACTGCCACCGGCAATGCGGCGTTTGCGTGAGCCATTGATGGTCTTCGGGAAGCGGCGCTCCTGCGGCGTCATCGAGTTGATGATGGCAACCTGCCGGCGCAGCTGCTGGTCATCCGCACCTTCTTTCACGGCGGCCGCGTTTACGCCACCCGGCAGCGGCAGTTTTTCAAGCATCGCGGCCATACCCCCCATGCTCATCATCTGCTCCAGTTGGTCGCGCAGATCTGCCAGGTCGAAACCGCGGCCTTTTTTCAACTTGCCGGCGAGCTTCTCGACTTTCTTGCGGTTTACCTTGTCTTCGATCTCTTCGACGAGCGACAGCACATCACCCATGCCAAGAATGCGTGATGCCATGCGCTCAGGATGAAACTCCTCAAGCGCGTCAGTTTTTTCGCCAACGCCGATAAACCGAATAGGTTTACCCGTCACTTCACTAACGCTGAGCGCGACGCCGCCTTTCGCATCGCCGTCGGCTTTGGTCAGAATGACGCCGGTAATCGGCAGGCGCGAATCGAAGGCACGCGCCGCGTTGACAGCATCCTGGCCGGCCATGCTGTCAATAACGAAAAAAGTTTCGTGCGGCTTTGCGCGAGCATGCACGTCAACTACTTCATTCATCATTTCATCATCGACATGCAGCCGGCCGGCCGTGTCGACCAGTAGAACGTCGACGTGGGTGCGTCGACTTTCGTCAAGCGCACGATCAACGATCTTGCGGGGATTCTCGCGCGCCTCGCTGTCGACAAACGCGGCACCCACCTCCGTTGCCAGCGTTTTCAGCTGCAGGATGGCTGCCGGGCGGCGGACGTCCACGCTAACCATCGCGACGCGCTTTTTGTTTTTTTCGATGAGACGCCGGGCAAGCTTGGCCGCGGTCGTCGTCTTGCCGGCACCTTGCAAACCGGCCAGAAACAGCACAACGGGCGGCTGCGCGCGGAGCTCGAGTGGCTGAGTATTTTTGCCGAGCAACTGCACGAGCTCAGCGTGAATTATTTTTACCAGCTCCTGACCCGGCGTAAGGCTGCGACCAACCTCTTCGCCCACTGCGCGATCGCGAATGCGGTCGATGAATGATTTGACCACGGGGAGCGCGACGTCTGCCTCCAGTAGAGCCAGCCGCACCTGGCGCAGCGTGTCCTTGATATTCGCATCCGTCAACCGGCCTTTGCCGGACAGCTTGCGGGCAGCATCGGACAAACGTCCGGAAAGATTGTCAAACATGATCAGCCTGATTCGCGATGGCGGTTGCAGAAATTGCCGCAAGCGGCGAATTCGAATTGTAACGCGATTTGTCGGTCGCCCACCACGGCAACCGCAGCGACTCAGAGGCTGATCATAGCGCCGCGGGACAACATATTGATGCGCCGGCCCGGCAGTCCCGCCAGTACCTGGCGAAAGATGATGTCTTCTTCGCCCGGCTTCATTCCGGTAAGCCAGATATCGGGCTCGTGCTTGAGCTTCGCCAGGTCATTAACGAGCGTTGCCGGGCAATAGTGGCCAGAGACATCCGCGAGTTCGCGGTCCTCGTCAGGAAAAGAGACCTCGATAACCAGCACTCGCAAATCGGCACAGGCGTTTAGAGCCGGCCACAAGGTTTCGTTGGTGCGGGTATCTCCACTGACCGCAAACGCGCCCTGCGAATTATGCACTGTGTATCCCAACGCGGGTACGGTGTGAGAAACATCGACGGCGCTGAATTTTCGCTGGCCGACCTCGATTGCATCGCCGGGGCGACACTCGTGATATCGCAAGACGGGATTTGTTGCGTTTGGCAGCGTCGCGAAATCAGGCCATATTACCCCGTTGAAGATATGGTCACGCAGCGCCTGGATCGTCTCCGGACGCGCGTAAACGGTTAGCGGTTTGTCGAGTTCAACGTCAAAGACAGCGTCGACAAGCATCGGCAAGCCGGCGATGTGATCGAGGTGCGCGTGCGTAAGGAATACGTGGCGGATGTTCCTGAGTTCTGCCAGCGACAGATCACCGATACCGGTTCCGGCGTCAATGAGCAGATCGTCGTCGAGCAGCATTGCGGAGGTCCGGGTCGAACCACCTATGCCACCGCTGCACCCCAGAATTCTAATTTGCATAATCAATCCCGATCCATGCACCTCGCAGTTGAGCTGATGGTGCCTCGTCGAACTGCGCCAGAATGTCGGTATTGGTTGCGATGCCCAGATTAAGGTTCTAAAGAACTGCGCCGTATGGGATGATTCTATAGACGAAATTAGGTCATAGCCGCTGCGGATTCTGTGTTTCAAATCACAATTCCACTCTTGTACGCTGGCGCGGGAATTGCCTTGGCAATGTCCCGCCTGCCGCGCTATGCAGACACAGGTACGCCGTTCCTGGTGATTGGCGTGCTCGCGTTGCTGACCGGTATTGTCATGCACTCGCTCACGCTGATCGGCATGATTGTCGTGCCAGACGGTATTCAGCTATCGTTAGCCAACAGCGCCTCGTTCGTGGGCCTGCAACTCGCCGTGATCGCTTTGCTCGGCAGCCTGGACGCGCGGCTGCGCGGCCTTGCCGGCGGGCTATTGCTTTTGGCCGCTGTGGCCGCAATTGCGACCGGCGCACATCCGGCGGGCGCCGCGGTGGCAGACGGGTGGTCGCTGCAGGCGCACGTCCTGATTTCCTTGTTCGCCTACGGCCTGCTGTCAGTCGGGGCAATCGTTGCAATTTTTGCGCTTGCCCAGGATCACCGGCTGCGGGCTCGCAATCTCAACAGTATCAACGCACTGTTCGCACCGTTGGAAACAACAGAACGGCTGTTATTTGGTATTACCACGGCGGGCTTTCTGTCGCTGTTCCTCGCCGTTCTGTCGGGATTCTTGTTCGTCAATGACCTGTTTGCCCAGCATCTTGTGCACAAGACCGTCTTGTCGATTGCTGCACTGCTGGTTTTCGGCGTCTTGCTGGCAGGGCGGCGCTTCGCCGGGTGGCGCGGGCGGCGCGCGGTATCGCTATACCTGTGGGGTTTCGTCATACTGTGCCTGGCGTACTTCGGCAGCCGATTCGTCCTGGAGATCGTATTGAACCGGAGTTGGGGCTGATTGGCTCGGCAAGCGGCCCGCCCTTTGCCACAATGACTATTCGCCTGCTGAAAATTTTGAAGTGACTCGCGAGGTGCTCATTCATTGAGCGATGATGTTTCGTTAGGCGCCCTGTTTGGGCTGCTTGTAGTGTTATTAATGCTCTCCGCGTTTTTCTCGGGATCGGAAACCGCGCTCATGAGCTTGAACCGCTACCGGTTGCGCCACCGTGCGCGCAGCGGTCACCGCGGTGCGCAATTAGCGGAACAGCTGTTGCAGCGTCCCGATCGCTTGATTGGCCTGATCCTCCTGGGCAACAACCTTGTCAACTTCACGGCTGTGGCGCTCGTCACGCTCATCGCATTGAAAATCGGCGGCGAGCCGGCAGTGGCCTTAGGCACATTGATACTCACGGTCGTCGTGCTCATTTTCTCGGAGGCAGCGCCAAAGACCATGGCCGCTTTGCGGCCGGAGCGACTCGCCTATCCGGCGGCCTATGTCTATTACCCGCTGCTGTTCGTGACCTGGCCGATTGTCTGGCTCGTCAACATCGCGTCAAACAGCGTGCTCTGGCTCCTCGGCGTGCGCACGTCCGACGCGAAAATGCATTCTTTGACCAACGAGGAATTGCGGACGATCGTCTTCGAAGCCGGCTCATTGATTTCGAGAAAGTACCGCAACATGCTCATCAATATTCTCGATCTCGAGAAAGTGTCTGTTGATGACGTGATGGTCCCGCATAACGAGATTGTTGGTATCGATCTGGACAAAGATTTGAGCGAAATCGCGGAGGTAATTCGCAACAGCGAGCATACTCGGCTGCCGATTTACCGCGACAATATCGATAAGGTTGTCGGCCTGTTGCATCTGCGGCATTTAGCCAAACTTGCGCCTGACTCATCGTTTAACAAATCGGATATCGAGGCTGCTGTCGTTGAGCCGTACTTTGTTCCGGAAGGCACGCCATTGAGTACGCAACTCGTGCAATTCCAGCGCAGTAAACAGCGCTTTGCACTCGTCGTCGATGAATACGGCGACATTCAGGGCATTGTTACGCTAGAAGATATTCTGGAAGAGATTGTCGGCGAATTTACGACCGACCCCGCAGCGAGTGCAGACGAGCACATCGTGCGGGAATCTGCGACCTGCTACCTCGTCAATGGTGCCGCCAATATTCGGGACATGAACCGGGTTATGAGCTGGAGCCTGCCAACAGACGGGCCGAAAACGCTCAACGGCCTGATAATCGAACACCTGGAAACAATTCCGGCATCAGGCACAGACCTGACCATCGCCGGGTATCCCATCGAGATAGTCAGCTCAGACGAAAACCGCGTGTTGAGTGCTCGTGTTCACGAACCGCGCATAGAAAACGCTGTGGCCGAGAATAATTGATTGTCAGGCGAACGTGGCGTCGAGTGCATCATTGATTCGCGCAACGCCAATCACCTCGATCCCACCAGGTAACTCTTTTGGAACATTCGCGCGCGGCACGATCGCGCGCTGATAGCCTTGCTTCGCTGCTTCGGCTAGACGCTCGGTCCCGAACCGGACCGGGCGAACCTCGCCCGCCAGGCCGACTTCACCAAACGTCACCAGGCGCTTGCCGCAGGCCCGGTCGCGCAGACTGGAAACACTGGC
Source organism: Woeseia sp. (assembly GCA_013003155.1). Taxonomy (GTDB): domain Bacteria; phylum Pseudomonadota; class Gammaproteobacteria; order Steroidobacterales; family Woeseiaceae; genus Woeseia. The sequence continues at coordinate 15,268 of JABDKF010000134.1, forward strand.
GAGCATTACGGGCAAGTCGACGGCCGTCTCTGCGATACGAAGTCCGCCCACTACGTTGATAAAGACATCGTCATTCGCGAGGGAAATTCCCGCGTGTCTTTGCAGGACGGCGACCAGCAGCGCCAGCCGGCTTTGATCGACACCCTGCGCGAGTCGCTTCGGGTAATTGCCGCTAGCCTCTGCCACCAGCGACTGGATTTCGACCAGCAACGGCCGACTGCCCTCCCAGGCAACAGAGACAATGCTGCCAGGGTTGTGCTCCGCGTTGTCCGTCAGAAAAATGGCCGACGGGTTACGAACTTCGCGAAATCCTGCCTCGGTCATCGCGAAGACCCCCATTTCGTTACTGGCACCGAATCGATTCTTAACGGCACGCACGATCGTGAAGCGACTTGCCGGGTCGTTTTCAAAATACAACACGGTGTCGACCATGTGTTCGACCACACGGGGGCCAGCAATCGCACCTTCCTTGGTCACATGCCCGATGAGTAAAACAGCGATCCCCCTCTGCTTGGCAAACTGCACGACGCGGCCAACGCATTCGCGCAGCTGCGCAACAGACCCCGGCGCGGATGTCAGATTTT
>JABDKF010000167.1 GCA_013003155.1 Woeseia sp.
CGTACACCTGGTGGTCGAATCGCGGCCGCGCCTGGGACAACAACGTCGGTTGGCGTATCGACTACCACGTCGTGTCGAAAGGCCTGGCCGACAAGGTGCGGCGGACCGATGTCTACCGCGATCAGCGATTTTCCGACCATGCGCCGTTGACCATCGATTACGATTGGCGACATGCCAGCGACTGAGAACACGGACGCTTCCCCCGCGTCACGCGGTTGGCGTTTCTATCTGCAGGAGAAGGTCCTTGTAATCTTCTTCCTGGGTTTTTCCGCCGGTTTGCCGTTCCCGCTCGTCTATTCGACATTAACGGCCTGGTTGAATGATGCCGGGTTGCAGAAGAGCGTTATCTCGACGTTCGCGTGGATCGGCTTCGCCTATGTGTTCAAGTTCTTGTGGTCACCGTTGGTCGACCGGCTGAATTTGCCGCTGCTGACGGCGATGCTTGGACGGCGGCGGGCGTGGCTGTTGCTTTCACAGCTCGCGATCGGTGCGAGCCTTTTCGCCCTGTCATCGATCGATCCGTCCGCGGCCGTAGTAGCGTTCGCACTGACGGCGGTCGTTGTCGCATTTTCGTCGGCCACCCAGGACATGGCCATCGACGCGTATCGCATTGAGATCGCTCCGCCGGAAATGCAGGCCCTGCTCGCTGCCTCTTACCAGTACGGTTACCGGATCTCGATGATCATTGGCGGCGCTATCGCGCTGTATATCGCCGACTTCGTGACCTGGGAATTCGCGTACCGGTGTATGGCCGCCTGCATGGCGATCGGTATCGCAACGACATTGTTATGCCGCGAGCCGGACGTCCCGGCGAGCACCATTACGAACGTGGAGCTGTTCAAGAACGGTTACGGGCGATGGTTCCTGGAGGCCATCGTCGGTCCGTTCGCGGATTTTTTCCGACGTTACGGCGCGTTTGCTTTGACGATGCTGGCGTTCATCAGCCTGTATCGCATTAGCGACTACATACTCGGCATCCTGGCCAATCCGTTCTATCTCGATATCGGCTTTTCGAAATCGGAAATCGCGAGTGTCGCGAAGCTGTACGGGCTGTGGGTGGCGCTGTTCGGTATCGCCGGCGGTGGTTGGGCGGCGCTGAAGTTCGGGCTTGCGAAGTCCCTGATAGCCGCCGCGACGCTGATCGCGACGACGAACCTGTTCTTCGCCGGGCTTACCTATACCGGCCCCAGCATCTGGGCGCTGATCGTGACGATCAGCTTCGACAATTTTGCGCAGGGCTTCTCCGGGACCGTATTCATCGCGTACCTGTCGAGCCTGACAAACGTATCCTTCACGGCTACCCAGTACGCGCTGTTCAGCGCACTGTCGGTGTTTCTTGGCAAGCTACTGGCCGGCTATTCCGGGAACGTGCAGGAGGCAATCGGCTGGACGGGCTTCTTTATCTATGCCGCTGCGACGGGAATACCGTCGATCATCCTCGCGATCGTCGTCGTGAGGTATACGCCGGCCGAGAAATCGCCATGACGATGCGTGAAATCAAGGTCGGCTCGCTGGCGGACATCACCGATCCGGGTTGCCGGGAGTTTTCGATTGGCGACGGCGACTGGCCGTTTACCGGCTTCGTCGTGCGCAAGGGTGACAGCGTATACGCGTACCAGAACTACTGCATGCATGTCGGCCACCCACTGAACTGGCAACCGGACAGTTTCCTGACGAAAGAACGCGATGCGATTATCTGTTCATCGCATGGCGCGATGTACGACATCGAAGCCGGCGAATGTTTCGCGGGGCCGTGCAAAGGACAGCGTTTGCGCGCCGTCGACGCAGACGTGCGTGACGGCGTTATCTACGTCCGCGGACCGGCGTCTCTCCGCGGATAAGCAAAAAAAAGGGGTCGGATCCATTTTTAAAAAAATGGATCCGACCCCTTTTTTTGCGACCCCTTTTTTTGGCGTCGCTGCGCGACTAGACCTTGTCGAGAAACGCCAGCGGGTCGTAGTAGCCGTTCGGAATGTCGCTCCTGCGTCTGCCCGTGTAGTCTTCGGGGTCCATGTCGACCGACCCGGACCAGTCTTCCGGGGCATCCACTTCAATCAGCAGCATGTCGGGCCATGACTCGAAGTCGATCTCGTCGATCGTGCCGTCGAACTGCTGGATCTCGATGGTACCGCCATCTTCGTCAACGGCAACGACTTCGAACAGCGTGCCGTTGGGCCGACGGAACCAGTGGCCGATTACCGGGAACAATACTGCCATCGCTTTTTCCTCCGTCGTCGAAACCCGCAAACATTAATCTAGTTATAGATGACAGCGACCGGGGGTCAAGGAATGTGCGATTTAATTTTCCAGGATCGCCTGCCAGTCCCAGAT
>JABDKF010000188.1 GCA_013003155.1 Woeseia sp.
CCCGAGTGGAGAAAATACTGGTCGGCCTGAAGCGGGTCGTGGATTACAACGTGCGGGTCCGGGTGCGCGCCGACGGCAGCGGTGTTGAGACCGATGGCGTCAAGATGAGTATCAATCCGTTCGACGAAATTGCGCTGGAAGAAGCACTGCGTATCCGCGAACGTGGCGAGGCCAAAGAGGTTATCGTCGTTTCGATTGGGCCCGCAGAAGCGCAGCAGCAGCTGCGCACAGGACTGGCGATGGGCGCGGATCGTGCACTGCACATCAAAACGGACACCGCTGTCGACTCACTTAGCGCGGCCAAAATGTTGCTTGCCATTGTGAAGCGTGAGAACCCAGACATCGTATTGCTCGGCAAGCAGGCGATCGACAATGACAACAACCAAACAGGCCAGATGCTGGCCGCATTGTGGGATCGCCCGCAGGCCACCTTTGCCTCAAAAATTGCTGTCTCTTCCGGGAAACTGACAGTCACTCGCGAAGTCGATGTTGGACTCGAAACGATCGAGGTGGACCTGCCGGCCGTTGTCACAACCGACCTGCGCCTCAATGAACCGCGATACGTGAAACTTCCGGACATCATGAAAGCAAAGAAAAAGCCGCTGGATGAGCTGGACGTAGCCGAGCTGGACGTTGCAACTGACCAGAGCGTTGCAGTTACGACTTTTGAACCTCCACTCGAGCGCCAAAAAGGCATCGTAGTTGAAGATGTCCCCGCGCTGGTCGCGGCACTGAAAGACAAAGGACTGATGTAATGTCGAAAATATTAATAGTGGCCGAGCATGATGGGACAAACCTGAGTCCCAGTATCGCCAAGTGCGTCAGCTGTGCGGCCGACATCGAAGGTGCAGAAATCGATATTGCTGTGCTTGCCGCCAGCGGCGCAGACATCGCAAAAGAAGCGGCCGCAATCAGCGGCGTGACTCGCGTCCTGCAAATTGACAATCCCGTTTATGAACATTTGCTCGCCGCGACCGTTGCTCCCGCCGTGGCAGAGATTGCGCCCGACTACACCCATGTGTTTGGCCCGTCGACCACGTTTGGTAAAGACGTCATGCCACGCGTCGCAGCCCTGCTGGACGTCAATCAGGTTAGTGACATCATGCTGGTGCTCGGAGCGCACAGTTTCAAGAGACCGATCTACGCCGGCAACGCAATTATCACTGTGGAGGTTGCAAGCGAATCAAAGGTTGTCGCGACTGTCAGAACCGCCTCTTACACCGCCGCTACGAGTGGCAATGACGCCGCAATAGAATCCCGCGAGCTTGCGGCGGATTTGCCGCAGCACACGCGCTTTGTTGAGCTGCAAGCAGGCTCGTCCGACAGGCCGGACCTGCAAACCGCAGCCAAGGTCGTGTCCGGCGGTCGCGCGCTCGGCAGCGCCGAAAAATTCGACATCATTTATGATTTCGCAGACAGTATTGGTGCCGCCGTCGGCGCGTCCCGTGCGGCCGTGGATGCAGGCTACGTGCCAAACGAAATGCAGGTTGGCCAAACCGGCAAGATCATCGCACCCGACCTCTACATTGCCATTGGCATTTCCGGGGCTATTCAGCATCTGACCGGCATCAAGGATGCAGGCACTATCGTTGCAATCAACAAGGATGCCGAGGCACCTATTTTTGACGTGGCCGATATCGGTCTCGTCGGTGACTTGTTCACCATTGTCCCCGAGCTGCAAAAGGCCCTGGCTTCCTGACCGAGGCCGGCAGGATCGGCGATAGCCAACCGCATCCCGCGGCGGAGTTACAGTGCGGCGATTATTGCCTCCGCCTTGCTGACTTCAAACTTGCCGGGCGCTTCCACGGCGACATGGGTCGCCTTACCGTCATCAACAACGATTGCAAATCGCTGCCCGCGCATTCCCATGCCGAATTTAGTGCCGTCCATTTCGAGGCCGAGCGCACGTGCATACTCGCCGTTGCCGTCGGCCAGCATCATGACATTATCGCCGACACCGCGGTCTTTTCCCCACGCGTGCATAACGAACACGTCATTGACCGCCATGCAGGCAACAGTGTCGACACCTTTCGCGTTGATCTCTGCAGCGCGCTCGACGAAGCCAGGCAGGTGGTTCATAGAGCAAGTCGGCGTAAACGCGCCTGGCACTGACACCAAAACAACTTTCTTGCCGGCAAATAACTCATCGGTGGATATTGCTCCCGGACCGGATTCTGTCATTACACCAAGAACGCCATCCGGCATTTTGTCACCTGCTTTAATCGACATACACTGACTCCGTATCGTTGGGGACAAGTGCAGAAAGGCCGTAGCGCTTCCGCACCGTTGCTTGCAACCTGCAATGGTATGCTGATTCATGAGAGGCGTCATGTTTTCCGAACGAAAACCCGGCCGCCAGCGGCTTTTTTTGCTGGAAACACATCTTGCTCGTCGTATAATTTTGCACTTGATGGAGGTGCTATGGATTTTAGACTGACAGACGAACAGCAGATGATTCAGGCTGCGGCGCGCGAATTTGCTCAAAACGAGATCGCGCCAGTTGCCGCAAAGTTTGATATTAGCGGCGAATTTCCCGTTGAGACCATTCGGCAAGCCGGCGAATTGGGGTTCATGGGAATCGAAATTCCCGAGGAATACGGCGGCGCGGCGCTCGACAGCATAAGTTTCGTGCTCGTTATCGAAGAAATCTCCGCAGCCTGCGCTGCACACGGCGTGATCGTTTCTGTCAACAACACGCTTTACGGCGTGCCGCTCCTCGAGTTCGGCACCGCTGCCCAAAAGGAACAGTATCTGACGCCCGTTGCGTCCGGGCAGGTCAACGGTGCTTATGCGCTAACGGAGCCACAATCGGGTTCTGACGCCGCCGCAATGCGCTCCCGCGCGGAATTAGCGGCTGACGGCTCGCACTACCTGATCAATGCCAAGAAATCCTGGATAACTTCGGGGCCCGTGGCACGCTACCTGGTGCTATTTGCAAAAACGGACGTCGAGGCAAAGGGATCTCGCGGCATCAGTGCCTTTATCATTGATACCGAGCAAGAGGGATTCCAGCGCGGCAAGACCGAACCGAAACTCGGCATTCGCGCCTCCGCTACTTGTGAGATTGAACTTACCGACTACCGCTGCCCTGTCGAAAACCGACTGGGAGAGGAAGGTCAGGGGTTCCCGCTTGCGATGAAAGTGCTCGACGCCGGCCGCGTAGGGATTGCTGCTCAGGCGCTCGGTATCGCACAGGCCGCGTATGACGCAGCGCTGAGCTACTCCCGGGAACGGCACGCCTTCGGCGCGCCCATAGGCTCATTTCAGACTATTCAGAACAAGATCGCTGATATGAAGACACGCATCGAAGCCGCGCGCCTGCTGGTCTACAAGGCAGCCTGGCACAAGATGCAGGCCCGGCAAAGTGGTGCAAGGAACGCCTTGAATGGCAGTATCGCGAAACTCTTCGCCTCGGAAACCGCAATGTTTGTTGCCAATGAAGCGCTGCAAATCCACGGGGGCATGGGCTATAGCAAGGAATTGCCATTGGAACGTTATTATCGTGATGCCAAAATCACGGAAATCTACGAAGGAACCAGTGAGATACAGCGTATGGTCATTGGCAGGAGTGAAACGGGCCTGCGCTAGTGGTTACAGCTCGGTTTACGCGTCGTTTTCGGCGACGTGCACCACCAGCCCGTCAAGTTCTTCGGTAACCTCTATCTGGCAGGTGAGTCGGCTGTTGTCTTTGCGCTCATAAGCAGCGTCCAGCATGCTGTCTTCCATGTCATCCATCTCGGGAAGTTTGTCCAGCCAAGCCTTGTCTATATAACTGTGACAGGTTGCACAGGCGCATGCCCCGCCACATTCGGCAACAATGCCTTCGATATTGTTGTTGATAGCACCCTCCATTACGGTGTAGCCGCTCTCAACGTCGAGATCGTGGTGCTCGCCATCCGGCGTGATGTAAGTAACTTTGGGCATCCATTCTATTCCTGTGCAAAAGCTGCGCTATTCTATTGATCGCGTTACGCTCTGGTCAAATATTGAACGATAACGATTGTTGCAAAAAAAATGGCCCGGCAAATCACCGGGCCATCATTAAACGAGAAATCTTCTTCGGTTTAGATACGGTCTGCCCTGCGTCTTCGTTCCTCTATTTCCCTCGTACGCTTTTGCGCAGCCGCCTCGGCAAGGCGAATTTGTTCATTGCGTTCGATGTCGCTCTCGATAACAGTGATCCACTGACTGGCGACTCGCTTGGACCGGTTACTCTTGCCAGCCTCGCGGAATGCTCGAATCGAGTTTTGATATTCACGCTGGTTATACAAGCACATGCCCAGTGAAATTTGCGCGTTGTCCGGGCTCTTCAAGCCACCTTTTTCGAGACCTGAACGCACCGCTTCCTCGCACTTCGCATACTCGCCAAGGTTCAGGTATGCGTTACCCAGGCGGACGAATAGTTCGCCGTCCGTTTCCATGCGCGCGGCGGCCTGCAAAGCCGGGATCGCTTTCTCGTCCTCCATGGAGAGCTGCCAGGCCTGGGACAACAGCCGATAGTTCTTGGCGCTCTTTTGCACGACCCCCTCATTCATTTTCTCTTCGAGTAGCTTGGCGGCTTTGTACGGCACTTCAGCCTGCATATAGAGCTGGGCCATCGTCACAAATTCGTTTTCTTTTTCCAGCATGTTTTGCGTGTAGGCTGCGTCGTAAGCGGCAATCAGGTTCTTGTCTTCCCCCAATTCCGTGTATGCGCCAGCCAGCGAGAACCAGTAGCGCTTCTTCGGCCAGTTAACCAACAGGATTTTTTGGATATCCCGGACCTTCGTATAATTTTCCTGTTGAAAATACGCGAAATTCAGCAAGACATACCAGTCTTCTTTAACCGGTTTCTCGCGCCGCTTCGCCTCTGAAATCGCCGTTTCGATAGGCCTCACCATGTCAGCAAAGCGATTTACCTGGTAGAGGTTTTGAGCGTACAGGATGTACGCTTCCGGAGGAGGATTCGTTTCCAGAACAAACCACTGATCGAGCAGTCTTAACGCCTTGTTGTAGTCTTCCTGCATGGTCGCTAACTGCGCGAGCGTGTACATGGTTTGTTTGCGGATTTGCGGCTCAAGCGTTTCGATCTTGAGCATTTGCTCGTAAACCTGAATCGCCTGCCGGATATTGTCCATGTTGTAGTAAACGAAGCCCATGTAATTGAGCACGTTCTGCATTTCGTAGTCGCTGAGATCGCCGTTCTTCAAATCGTCCAGAATTTTCAGAGCGCCGTTGTAATCTTTTTCGTCAACCCGCTCTTGTGCTTTCTGAATTCGATCGTAGACCTTTTTACTGACGGCTTGGGCCTGCTTCGTCTTCGTGGTGTCTTCCTCTTCTTCCTGGGCATACACGCCACCGCTGGCGAGAAAGACGCCAGCAAGAAACAAGAGACTCAATGGAGCGAATAGTGTTTTTACTGGTTTAATCATCTGCTTATCCTTGATTGAAGTGTCGCTGGTGGGCGAGTTGCCTCGCCCCGTTGCCGCTACTCTTCAATCCTGAACGTAATCCTGGTTTTGACGCCCGGCACTTCCACCGGCTGACCGTCGACGACACGTGGTTTGTATTTAAATTTTAAGACAGCCTGTGTCGCAGCCCGTTCGAACAGGCTGCTGGTGGACTGTATAACTATCGGATCTTTTACCGTTCCGGCAGTCGTCACTGTAAATGACAGATCGACGTAGCCCTCGATCCCGCGAGACAAAGCGCGAGACGGGTAAACCGGTGCTACTCGCACGATCGGCAGGTAGTCGCCCTCCGCGATATTCATGCCACCGGGGCCGCCGATATCGACATTTTGTGCCACTGTGGGTGGCGGCACATTAATGGTTGGCGCGTTCGGATCGATGCTATCCATATCCTGCGGCGGAACTTCCGGCGGCACTTCGGGTGGCTTCGGTGGTTTCTCGGGCGTCAGGTCGGCCGTGTTAACGCGTTCGTTCCGCTTGACGCGTACAAATTCCAGCGTGTGGCGGACGCGTTCTTCAGTAATCGCGCTCTGCCCGCTTGCGATCAGTAATTGCATAATAAACAGCAATCCCAGCGTCACTGCGGAACCCACCACTATGGCGAAAATATAACGAGCTATCATTATTCAACTCTCCTGTAACGCACGTAGCGTTTTCCCAACAGGGCGAATTTCTGCAGCGATACTTGAACGCTTTGACTGCAAAAACCCGGCGCAGTTCCTAGTCTCTGTTGCCCGCGATCGACACGTTATAGACGCCAGCCTGGCGTGCAGCATCCATCACCACCACCAACATCTCATTGGTCGACTTCTTATCCGCCTGAATCACGACAGACCCTTTCGGGTTCTCCGCGTGCAACCGCTCGATATTTGCACGGACCGCGCGTGGATCGATCATGCGACGGTCAATCCAGATTTCATCATTTGGACTGATTGCGATAAGGATATTGGCGTCCTCAACGCGCTCAGAAGTCGGCGCATCAGGCCGGTTCACGTCGATGCCTGCCTCTTTAATAAAGGATGCCGTTACGATGAAAAAGATAAGCATGATAAAGACCACGTCCAGCATCGGCGTTAGGTCAATTGCCGCTTCGTCCTCATCGCCACCCGCTCCAGCGTTTCTTGCTCTACTCATCGCTAATTACCTTTAGTGGTCCATCGTGAGTGAATCCTCGAGGAACTCCGTCTCACGCGCCGCACGGCGGCTTAAAATTGTCACGAGGAGGACTCCCGAAAGAGCCCCTACCATTCCTGCCATTGTCGGAACTGTGGCCTGAGAAACGCCTGCGGCCATTGCACGAACGTTCCCTGAACCCGAAACCGCCATCACCTCGAAGACCTTGATCATGCCCGTGACGGTGCCCAGCAGCCCCAACAACGGGCAAAGCGCTACCAGCGTCTGGATCATCGGAATCGAGCTGTTTGATGCCATTGCGAATTTCGATATCAACCCTTCCCGAATACGATGCGCGTTCCAGGACTTACGTTCCGGACGCGACTCCCAGGTTTCCAGGATATCGACAGCCATCTGTTTCATCGAGCTGCGAAAAAACAGAACCCGCTCAATAATCAATGCCCACATGAGAAATATGGTTATAGCGATCCAGCGCAATACTGGACCGCCTAGCTCCATAAAATCACGGATAGCCTCAAAGTTGTCAGTCAACCAATGCATAGTTGCTACCCCCGAAGTTACCCGTGCTTCTCAGAATGCTGCGCCACAATACCGGCGCTCTGCGCATGGATAATATTGACGATTTTCCGGCTTTGACCGCTCACCAGGGTGTGAATCAGTACCATCGGAATAGCGACAACAAGACCGAGAACGGTGGTCATCAAGGCCTGCGAAATACCGCCGGCCATCATCTTCGGATCGCCTGCACCGTAAAGTGTGATGACCTGGAAGGTCTTGATCATACCGGTCACTGTACCGAGCAGTCCCATCAGCGGTGCAACGACTGAAATCACCTTGATAAATAACAGGCCCTTCGTAAGCCCCGGCATTTCTTTCAATGCCGCCTCACTCAGTTTTAGCTCAATAGTTTCAGTGTCGGCAGCCTTGTTTGACTCGTAAGCAGCGAGTACTCGACCCAACGGGTTGTCGGTGCTTGCCGAATCCCGTTTGAGCTGTGCAGATACCTTGCGGCTGTCGCTCGACAGGCCAATCCAGCGCCAAATGGCGATGAGCAAACCGATGATACCGAGGCCGATGATGCAATAGCCGACAATGCCGCCCTGGTTAACGCGTTCCGTAATGGTCGGTGACTCGACCAACAACGACAGAATGCTGCCACGCGTAACGTCCAGACCAAAGCGTACGGTGCCACCCTGACCCGTCGCGTCAACCAGATCAGCTGTTGAACCGGTGTATCGCGCCTGTTCTGGCTGGCGTTGCAGTTCCGTGATGTTTTCCGTGGTCGAATCGTAAGTCAGATAACCGTCGTCGAAGACCAGGTTAAAGACGCCAACGCGAACCACTTCGCCACTAACACGCTCGCCGTCGGCAGTCGCATACTCCGTCGTAAAGTTGACGATTTTGCCTTGCTCTGCCACTTCGCGCTGCAGCTCAAACCACAAGCGCTCAATATCCTCGATTGACGCGAGCTCGCTCGCGCCGGCCATCTTGCTGCCCAGTTCAACGAGGAAATCACCGCGGTCCGGGTATTGAATGTTAGTCAATGAAGTCTTGAAGCGGCCCTGCGCGTCTCCGGAAACCGTCTGCAACACGCCGAACA
>JABDKF010000211.1 GCA_013003155.1 Woeseia sp.
CCGCTGGAGAGCTCTTCGGCGAAACCGTAGGCACCCACAACCTTGACGTCCGATTCGGTTCCTGCCGGGAATTCTCCGGCGCTGTCGCGCGCGGCATGAAACAAACCGAGTCGTGCCAGGTTCGGCATCTGCAGTGCCGCACCTTTCTTGTCAAGCCGATAGCGAGCGATACTGCCCAGGGTATTCGCGCCCACATCGCCAAATTTTTGCGCATCGTCGGTCGCGCCGATGCCGAAAGAATCCAATACCAGTATGACAGCCCTGCTCATCGTGTTTCCTCGTAGCCTTTTAGCCTGCCGCTCACAGGCTGACAAAAATACCTGCCAGCGTCGCGCTCATCAGGTTTGCCAGTGTACCTCCAATGACCGCCCGAAGACCAAGCCGCGCGATGTCGCTGCGCCGGCTCGGCACGATCGAGCCAAGCCCTCCGAGCAGGATCGCGATCGAGGCGAGATTCGCGAAACCGCACAGAGCGAACGTGACAATGACCTGCGTCTGCTCCGTCAGCGCATCCTTCAGCTGCACGAAATTCGCATAGGCGTAGAACTCATTGATGACGAGCTTCTGGCCGATCAAGCTGCCAGCCACGGTCGCTTCCTCCCACGGCACGCCGATCAGGTAGGCGATCGGCGCGAACAATTTTCCCAGCAGGAATTGCAGGGTCAGGTCTTCGTAGCCAAACCAGCCGCCGATGCCGCCAAGCATGCCGTTGAGCAGCGCGATCATCGCGACGAATGCGAGCAGCATCGCACCGACGTTCAGCGCCAGCGTCAGTCCGGTTGCCGCGCCATTGCCAATGGCTTCGAATATATTGACGGCCTGATCTTCCGCGGCCATCTCGGCGTCGAAGCTGCCTGCTTTCGCTGAGGTCTCGGGCATCATGATCTTTGCCATCAACAGCCCGCCGGGTGCTGCCATGAAGCTCGCGCTAATCAGGTATTTCAGGTCGACGCCCATCGACGCATACGCTGCCATCACGGCCCCGGCGATCGTGGCGCAACCGCCTGTCATGATCGCGAACAATTCGGAATTGCTGATCGTGGCGAGATAGGGCTTGACGACCAACGGCGCCTCGGTGTGGCCGACGAACACATTCGACACCGCCGACATCGACTCCGTTTCGCTCGTGCCAAGCAGTTTGCGCAGGCCGCCACCCAGCACGCCAACGACGCGCTGCATGATGCCCAGGTAATAAAGTACCGACATCAGCGCAGAGAAGAATACGATGACCGGCAAGACGTTCAGCGCGATCGTGAATCCGAGGCTCTGCTTCGCCTGTGTGCCAAATACGAACTCTATACCGTCGTTACCGTAGTTAATGACGTGCTGCACGCCGTTGACGACCGTCTGCAACGCGTCACGGCCGTACGGCACGTAGATGATGAGTGCGGCAATCGTGATCTGCAGCAGGAAGGCAATTCCAACGGTACGGAGATTGATAGCTTTACGGTCAGACGAAAGTAAAGCCGCGATACCGAGTAATGTTGCAATGCCAAAGAACGCAATCACGTTGAATCCGAATCGCTGTTAACGAAAAACGCCGGGTATATCAGCACCCGGCGTTGGTGAGTGGTCCTGACTCGGCAAAGAGTCAATGATGCGGCGGTGCCTGCGGAACGAAATCGCTCTCACCAAAGAATTCGATGCGTGTCAGGAAAGTATGGTCTCCCTCGAGCGCCATAAGACCAATAAGCACGAGGATGGCAACGGGTGGCACCAGAATCGCGAGCTGCAAACCCATACGCTCCCACTTCATGTGCATGAAAATCGCAACGATGAAGCCGGCCTTCAAGAACATGAAGACGATGATAAGGCTCCAGCGCAAATAGCCCTGAAAGCCGATGTAATCGACCATGTACGAGAAGAAACTGATGACGAACAATAGGCCCCAGATCCAGAAATAGACCGCCAGCGGATGTTGTTGTCCCTCTTCTGCCATAGCGAGCAGCTCCTGTCGTGACTACCAGAGGTAGAAGAATGCGAAAATGAAAACCCACACGAGGTCGACGAAATGCCAGTACAGGCCGGCGATCTCGACGATCTCGTAATTACCGCCGCGCTTCTCGTAGAAACCGTTCTTGACGCGAAACGCGACGACGAGCAAATAAATGACGCCGGCCGACACGTGCAATCCGTGAAAACCGGTAATCATGAAAAAGCTGGAACCGAACTGCGCGGCCCCCATCGGATTGCCCCAGGGCCTCACACCCTCCTCGACGATTAACTTGGTCCACTCGAAGGCCTGCATGCCAACGAAGCTCGCGCCGAGGATGGCGGTCGCAAGCATCAGCCAGAAGGTCTTGTTGCGGTCCTTGCGGTAGCCCATATTCACGGCCATCGCCATTGTGCCGCTCGAGGTGATCAGGATGAATGTCATAATCGCGATCAGGATCAACGGGATCGGATCGCCGCCAAAGCTTAAGGCGAAAACCTCACTCGGGATCGGCCAGGGATCGACTGCCGACATGCGCACCGTCATGTAAGAGACGAGGAAGCAGCTAAAGATGAAGGTATCCGACAACAGGAAGATCCACATCATCGCCTTGCCCCACGGCACGTGGAACGCCTGCTTGTCGGATGAGAAATCCTCAACGACACCGCGTGTGCCATCCGGCAGAACGTTACCTGTGTTTGTCAGCGCAGCTTCCGACATATTCCTTCCTTAACTCAGGTTGATAACAACAAGCCGAACAGCACGATCCAGACCAGCAGCAGGTAGTGCCAGTAAACCGCGCACAATTCGATACTCAAGCGGACACTCTCGGCATTCGCTCCGCCAAACACCCGGACCAAAGAACGGGCCCAGACCCAGATGCCGCCCAGAAGGTGCACGCCGTGCAGACCGGTCAGCAGGTAGAAAAACGCGTTTGCCGGGTTGTTCGTGACGGTTGCACCAGCATGCGTCAGCTCATTCCACGCCGCCAGCTGGCCGATGAGGAACAACACCGCAAGGCTGCCGGCCAGGATAAGGCCTGGCTTCAACCTTTCTGTGCGTCCGGCAACCGCCGCGTTCCGTGTCCAGTGATACGCGATACTTGAGAGCACCAGCAAGCCTGTGTTTGCCCACAAAATGCGCGGATCGGACAACGGTATCCAGTCAGGCGCCAGACGCATGCGAATGGTATAGGCGCTAATGAACAAGGCGAATAACGAGGTAGCAACGGCGAGGAAGGTGGTGAGCCCTATGGCTTTCGTACTGCTGTCGAGCGACGCACCACTCACCGCGTCATCCGCTGCGTTCGACACCCACGGCTGTGTGTTGAACGTCTGTCGCAACAGCCAGGTAATCACGGTGGCCATGATGATGGCCAGGAATATGAGCGTGATGGTCACTCGTGATGGACTCCGTGCTCACGCCCGACCGGCACTTCACTCGCGGGCACCGTCTGCGGCGTGAAGTCCTGGTCCTGCCCGGGCACGCTGAAGTCGTAGGCCCAGCGATGCACTTCCGGCAGTTCGTGCCCCCAGTTGCCGTGCTTCGGCGGGGTGTCCGGCGTCTGCCACTCGAGCGATGTTCCGCCCCAGGGATTGCCGCCCGCCGGCTTGCCGTTCTTCAAACTCCAGATCATGTTGATAAAGAACAAGATCTGCGTCAGCGCGACGATAATTGCAGAAATTGTGATCGCGGTATTCAGGTCGTGTGCCGATTCCGGCATGAACTCCGTATTGCCCATCGCAAAGTATCGCCGCGGCACCCCGAGGAAGCCGAGGTAATGCATAGGCAGGTAAATGGAATAGGTGCCGAGGAACGTCAACCAGAAATGCCAGCGGCCCAGTGACTCGTTGTACATCTTGCCGGTGATCTTTGGAAACCAGTGATAAATCGCGCCAAATACCACGAGGATCGGCGACACGCCCATCACCATGTGAAAGTGGGCGACAACGAAATAGGTGTCGGACAGTGGCAGGTCGACGACCACGTTACCAAGGAAGATCCCGGTCAAGCCGCCGTGAATGAAGGTGAAGATAAAGCCGATCGCGAACAGCATCGGCACGCGCAAATGAATATTGCCCTGCCACAGGGTCAATACCCAGTTGTACACCTTGAGCGCCGTAGGCACTGCGATAATCAAGGTTGTAGTCGCGAAGAAGAACCCGAAGTACGGGTTCATGCCACTGACGTACATGTGGTGCGCCCACACGATGAAACTCAGTCCGCCGATCGCAATGATTGCCCAGACCATCATCCGGTAGCCGAAGATATTCTTGCGCGCGTGCGTCGCGAGCAGATCGGACACGATGCCAAACGCCGGCAGCGCGACAATATAAACCTCGGGATGACCAAAGAACCAGAACAGGTGCTGGAACAGGATCGGGCTGCCGCCGGTGTGCGCTACCTGTTCGCCGGCCGAAATCATCGACGGCATGAAGAAGCTCGTCATCAGTGTCTTGTCGAGCAGCATCATGATAGCGCTGACCAGCAACGCCGGGAATGCGAGCAGGCCAAGAATAGTGGCCATAAAGATGCCCCAGACCGATAGCGGCATACGCATCAGCGTCATGCCGCGGCAGCGCGCCTGCAATACCGTAGTGACGTAGTTCAGACCGCCCATCGTGAACGCCACAATAAACACGGCGAGCGACACGAGCATCAGGATAATGCCCCACTCGACACCGGGCGTACCCTCGGAAATCGCCTGCGGCGGGTACAGCGTCCAGCCCGCACCGGTCGAACCACCCGGCACGAAAAAACTGGCCAGCAAAATGATGACGGAAACCAGGTACACCCAGAAGCTGAGCATGTTCATGTACGGGAACACCATGTCCCGCGAGCCCACCATCAATGGAATCAGATAATTACCAAAGCCGCCAAGAAACAGCGCCGTCAGCAGGTAGATCACCATGATCATGCCGTGCATCGTGACGAACTGGTAGTAGGACTCCGGCGTGATGAATGAGAAGTTATCCGGGAATCCCAGCTGCAGGCGCATCATCACCGACAAGCACAGGGCTATAACGCCGACGAAGATCGCCGTCAGGCCGTACTGGATAGCGATGACCTTGTGGTCCTGGCTCCAGATGTATTTGGTAATAAAGGTCTGCGGATCGTGGTGTTCAATCTCGTGGTCACGATCGGCGATTGCAACATAGGCCATCTGGCGTTCCTCGTTATTTACCGTTTGCCGCGTCGATGTTGTACACAGCTATTTTTTACAACGTATGGATGTAGGCGATGACATCGTTCATTACCTTCTCGTCACGAAAGGTCTGCGCCATGAAGCCCATCTGCATGCCGTAGTAATCTTTTGGATGAGCGCCGCGCACGCCGTCGCGAAAATTCGCAAGCTGACGCTTCAGGTACCAGTCGCTCATGCCGGCCAGTCGCGGCGCGTTCATGCTGTAAATACCCTGGCCTTCCGTGCCGTGGCAGTACGCGCAGATTTCATAGGTCTTTTCACCCGCCGCTGCGTTGCCACCAATGGTTTCCGGTGCCGGCGTATCGGGCAACGTCTGGATATACGCAATAACGTTATTGAGTGCTGACTCGTTTGCCAGCGTCATGGCCATCGGCGCCATCTGCCGACCATAGGTATCGTTCTCGTTCGCGCCGCGCAGCCCGTTCTGATACGCGTGAATTTGATTGCGCAGGTACCACTTGCTTTGACCTGCAAGTTTGGGGCCGTTCAATAGCTCGAGGCCCTCGCCCTGCTGGCCATGGCACGCTGCGCAAACGGCATACTGCGCGCGGCCGATATCGGCATTGCCGGCGGCGACTGCCTGTGTTTCGGCGAAGGTCGAGGTACTGGCAAGCCAGGTCGTGTAATCGGCTTCGTCATCCACGATGACCGCGCCACGCATTGCGAAATGGGCGATACCACAAAGCTCCTCGCACAGGACCTCGTAGCGACCCGGCTCGGTCGGCGTCAGCCACATGTAGGTTTCCATGCCGGGCACAAGATCCATCTTCACGCGGAATTGCGCGACCGTAAAATTGTGCAGCACGTCTTTGGAGCGCAGATTGAATTTGACCGGCTGGCCCAGCGGAATGTGAATTTCCGGGCTGGCAACCAGGATGTCATCCTGCCCGTTCGGGTCGTCCGGATCGATGCCGAACGGGTTGTCGAGCGACACGAGGCGATTATGCACGGTGCCAAATTCGCCGTCCTCACCCGGCAGCCGGTACGACCAGTGCCACTGCTGCCCTACTGCTTCAATTTCCTGGGCGTCGGCCGGCACATCGACGAATTTTGCCCACACCCAAAGTCCGGGCGCCAACATTGCGGCCACACCAATGGTCGTGGCGATCGTCAGTATCCACTCAAGCTTCTGGTTTTCAGGGTCGTAGCGCGCCTTGTGGCCGGCGCGGGCACGATAACGAATGACGCACCAGGCCATGAACAGGTTGACGGCAACGAACACGATACCGGTAACGACGAACGTGATATCGATCGTAAAATCGATTTGCCCCCAATTGGATGCGAGCGGCGTAAACGTCCATGGGCTGAGGAAGTGGAATATCAAAGACCCCACCACCAACAGGATCAACACTACTGCTAAAGGCATACTCGTCGCATCCTTTGTTTCGTGACCTTCGAAGCTATTTATGAACAGCTATGACTATGTGCTGCTTGTTATCTGGTCAGCGCGCCGTTGTACTTGTTTCGACTATCCTGTTCGCTTATACCCCCGCTCGCGGTTGTCTGGGCAACCCTAGGATGCTTTCCCCGTGGAATGCCCGACTGCCGCGTTCGTAGAGTTACGGACGGACCGATTCCAAGGATCAGGATAGTGTATCGGATGCCTTATTTCCACTGGCAGCCGGGTTTCAGGCGCGCTCAGTCGAGGGTGGCACAGTTGCCCGTAATGGTGTGCTATCGGGCGCCTGCATCTTGTGACACAGGATTCCGCATACGAAGTCACTACGTCGTCATGCTGCGATCGTCCGAAATAGCGAATAGCCGCTGCCTTTCCTGTTTAAATCGATGCTTTTACCATTGCCGCACTCTGTAGAATGTCGGCAACTGATCCAGGAAGCACATGGCACAGGCCGCCGCTGCACGGGCGATGCCAAATGTGATGGATGACTGACGATAGGCGGAATGGGCATGACTCGATTAAACAGGATCTTCTTTACGTTTTTTTTCGTGGTATCTACATCCTCCGTTATTGCGCAATCCGGGGATCCCTTAGTAGAGCTCAAAGCCTGCGCAAGGATAACGGATCGAGACGCGCGCTTTGTCTGTTTTGACGAGCTCGGAGAACGAGCGCTCCGTGAGGAGGTAGCCGAGAATACGGCACCGCTGGAAAAGATGGGTGAATCTGAAGCGGTAGTAACGGTTCAACCTGGCGCGGTAACAACGGCTGATCCTGAAGTGGAAGCAACGGCTGAGCCTGAAGCAATAGCAACGGCTGAGCCTGAAGTGGAAGCAATGGCTGAACTTCAAGTAACCGCTGAGCCTGAAGCGATAGCAACGGCTGAAATTGCAGGCGTAAAAAAAGCGCCCTCTAACGGTACGCCACCGTTACCTGAAAATTTTGGCGCACCCGCATTTTCCGACGGCGAAGTCTCGCAG
>JABDKF010000224.1 GCA_013003155.1 Woeseia sp.
GCCGCGGCCCCAGTGAGTCCGCCGCAATGTTGTCATTAAGTTGGACCAGAATATTCGCGGCGAGCAAACCTGCGAGATGCGCAGTCACTACGATGGCGAATGCGACGAGTGCCTGCGGCAAGAACCGGATGAACTGGTCGTTGAGGCTTTCAGTGTCGCCGCCAACGCCGAGAACGCGCGCGGCAAGCGCGACTGCAAGGATCAGTACCAGCCAGAATACGAATGCCCGCGTCAGCGTGATGAGCCGGGGCGACAGGATACTGGTATCACTGGTGGTGACCCGCGCCATGCGGCGGTCTAAAGAGGCAAGCGCATGACCCACGGCAAAACTGGCAAGGCGCGCCACGATGAAGCCAAGCACGAGCAGCGCGATCGCAAAGATTTCGGGGTGTGCGGCAATGCTTTCCGACACGACGGATGTATCCATTCCAGGGCCTCCGGATTACAGGCGAGCGCGGCAGGCGCCCCGCCCAGTATCGGCCTGCGGACTAGCGGGTACAAGTCGCATCGCTGTTTTAGCCCGACTTGCGAGGAACCGGCAGCGCAGAAAGCTGAGAGCGGAAAAGAGCCAGGCTTAAAAATAATAAACGTGGCACCATTTCTGCTTGACCCTCGTAACAGTCGGGCTAATCTCGATGCGACGACAATTCAAATTTTTTCCAATTGGGCAGTGAGGCGGTACGCATGGAGACTGACGTGTCATTTCTCTTGGCTGCCGATATTCTTCTGTTCTGTCACGCGTTGTTCGTTGCTTTCGTGATTTTCGGCCTAGTGCTTATTCTTGTCGGGAAGCTTCTTGAATGGACATGGGTGAGAAACCCGTGGTTTCGAGTTGCGCATTTGTCAGCGATTGGCATCGTTGTCTTGCAGTCCTGGTTGGGTGTGATTTGTCCACTCACTACCTGGGAAATGGCGTTAAGGGAGCGTGCAGGAACAGATACTTATGCGGGTACATTCATATCACACTGGCTTGAGACCCTTCTGTATTATCAAGCTCCAATGTGGGTATTTACCGTTATTTATACACTTTTCGCGATCGTTGTATTTGCCAGTTGGTTTTGGGTTCGTCCCCGGCAGTTTGGAGAACGCCCGTCGCAAGATACGACCTGACAGAAAAAACAGGGTTACAAAACTTTGGGTCACAAGAACTGCGGTTCGACCCCGGGTATCCTCTAGTCCACCAGTCCGTCGGTTCGAATGTGCAGCTGGCGGCCACAGTGTTTGCAGTGCACGGCGTCAAGCTCGTGTCGCGTTAATCCGCAATCCGGGCATTCGTAGTGAATCCGGTTTGGCCGGAAAATGGTTTGTACCAGGCGGATGAACAGGGCGACGCCCACGATCATAATGACCACCGCCAGTAATCGCCCGGCGCTGCCCACCAGCGTCACGTCGCCAAAGCCGGTCGTCGTCAGCGTCGTGATCGTAAAATAGAGGGCGTCAACGTAGTTGTTGATAGAGCTGTTCACCTTGACTTGAAGCACAAATACAGCGGCTGTGACGATGAATATGAAGATGAGCAGGTTGAGCACGCTGAAGATCACTTCTTCATTTCGTGCAAAGAAACGCGATTGACTCCGCAGCTTGCGCGCCACGGTGTAAGAACGCAGCAATCGCAACGACCTCACCAGCCGCAGGAAGGCGAAGTTGCCGATTAGTGCCGGCACAAAGAGCGATGCGATGACAATGAAATCCAATACCGTCATCGGTTTGGTGAGAAAAGCCCCACGATCAGAATCGGCCAGCAGTCTGCCGGCCAGTTCGACAGTCAGAATCACACCGATCGCCATATCGACGATGATGATCCACGTTTGCAATTCCAGAAAAGTCGTCGCCACGAAGTAGCTGACCACCAGAATGTCAAAGACAAGAAAGAGGAAACGCGCCCGCATGGCGCGTGGCGTGTCACCGTAGTAGAGCTCCCGGCACAGCTTCGTCAAGTTACTCATGCGGCAATGCGGTGTCCTGCCAACTAAGGAATTGGGGTCTGACCCCGGGTTTCCGCTGATTACTCGTTCGCGGTAACGCGACCATAATAACGCAGAAACAGCAGCAGGATTTTGGATAACGAGCGTCAGGTCAGGTAAGGAATAGTCACGCGCATAATAAGCTGTACGGTCTATTATCCGGCTCATTAACTGAACCTCTCACCTTTCGGCCAATGGTGACATGGCTGGTGGCTAACCACTATGGCGTTGCATGTCATTTCCATGTTATTTATGAGTCTCAGACAGGTGGCTAAAAGCGGAAAAATTGGGGGTCCCAATGCAACGATTACTGGTATTAATGGCGGCTGCGGCCTCGATAGTGGGCATTGCTGCCTGCGAGGGCGGTATTGTTCCGACACAGCAGATAGTTCTTCCGGAAGGCAATGCAGAGCGCGGTCAACAGGCCTTCGTAGCGCTGGAGTGCACGGCGTGCCATACCGTTAGCGGTATGGAGCTTGCGGCGCCCGAGGAATTTGGCCCGGTTACTATTGCCCTCGGAGGCAGGGTGTCGAAGGTGAAGTCGTACAATGAATTGGTGACCTCGGTTATCAATCCGTCACACCGACTGGCGCGCAATCCATTCAGGCAACAGATTGAGGAAGACGGCGAATCGATAATGCCAGTTTACGGCGACATCATGACGGTCACACAGCTGGTCGACATCGTTACGTTCCTGCAATCGAAGTACG
>JABDKF010000236.1 GCA_013003155.1 Woeseia sp.
CCGATCCTCTACCTCATTCCGGCAGCGAATCTCGAAGACGCCGTGGCAAAGCAGAACGGTGTTGCGCAAGGCCTGTCTTCGGCAATCTTTACCGATCGCCTGCAGAGCGCTGAGTACTTCCTGTCGCATCGCGGCTCGGACTGTGGAATCGCCAACGTCAACATCGGTACCTCCGGTGCGGAAATCGGCGGTGCATTTGGCGGCGAGAAAGAAACCGGCGGCGGGCGCGAGTCCGGATCGGACTCCTGGAAGGTTTACATGCG
This sequence comes from Woeseia sp., assembly GCA_013003155.1. Classification (GTDB taxonomy): domain Bacteria; phylum Pseudomonadota; class Gammaproteobacteria; order Steroidobacterales; family Woeseiaceae; genus Woeseia. Next base: position 264 of record JABDKF010000236.1, read on the forward strand.
CCGGCAGACGAACACCATTAACTGGGGCAGCGAGCTGCCGCTTGCACAAGGGATCAACTTCGACCTGTAAATTCGACGGCAAAACTAAAGAAAACGCCGCCGGCAGTCGCCGGCGGCGTGCGTCTTAACTGTCGTTGTCCAGCAATTCGAAACGATTCTCATCGCGGTTCTTGCGCACCTGGCCTGCCGGGAAGACCTGGCCACTCATGGCGATGTAGACCCCGGGCTGCACGAGCTGCACCGCGGCCACCGCCATGCCGATATTGAAGGTTGCGTCGGTCGTGCGAAAGCGCGCCGGTGTGAGGGCGCCGGTCAGCACGATAGCCTTGTCCTTTATGCCGGCCAATGCCAGCGCTGTCTCCGGCATCGTGTCGGTACCGTGCGTGATCACGTAGCGTGTTGCGTCGTCCTGCTCGATAAATTCGCAAACCTGGCGGCGGTCCGCATCGGTCATTTCAAGGCTATCCTTGCGGAACAAAGGCTTCACGTCGTAATCAAAGGTAACGAGACCCTCCTGCAGGATATGATCAATTAGCGTCTCGCCGACCTCGAAACGGCTCATCGCATCGAAATAAATCTTGTCGATCGTGCCGCCGGTCGTAATGAATCGAATGTGCATGTGGCAAGCATGCCACTTCCGGTCGTCCCACTGAAGCCCGCTGTTGAGGCCATGCTATGCAGAATGAAACAAAACGATACAGTCTCTATTCCGTTTTCAGCCAACGGGGCTGCTATCATTCGGCTATGAGATCAAAGCCAATACACCGCCACATCGCTCGGCTCTTGTCGTGTGCAGCACTGCTGCTCCTGAGTGTTTCCGCGCCGACGCGCGCGGCCGGGCTGGTCCTCCACCTCGACCTCGACGGACCCCTCGGCGTTGCGACGGCCGAATACATTATCTCGGGCATTGAAGAGGCCAATGAGCGTAACGCGTCGCTGGTCATTATTCGCATGGACACGCCGGGCGGACTGGTCGAGCCGATGCGGGATATTGTCAGCGCGATTCTCGCTTCCAGCGTCCCGGTCGCAACCTACGTTTCGCCGGGCGGCGCGCGCGCTGACAGCGCGGGCACCTACATCCTGTTCGCCAGCCACATTGCGGCGATGGCGCCGACAACGCATCTTGGCGCCGCGACGCCGGTATCACTTGGCGGCGGCGAATCACCGAAGCCGCCGACGCCACTTGACCGTACTCCCGGCCCGGAACCGACTGCAGACGAGTCCCCGGTAGATAACGACCAAACCACTGACCAGGAATCGGCGAAGCCCGGCAGCGCCATGGAGCGCAAGGTGCTTAACGACGCGATTGCCTACATACGCGGACTCGCGGAGGCGCACGGCCGCAATGCAGACTGGGCAGAGCTCGCCGTCCGCGACGCGGCAACGCTGACCGCGACGGCTGCACTCGAGCAAAATGTTATTGATGTCATCGCGGACAATCAGGCTAAGCTGTTGGAGGCGATTGACGGCCGTACGGTAAAGGTCAACAACGAAGACATGACGCTCGTGACCAGCGGCGCGCTCGTTGAGAATATCGAGCCTGACTGGCGCACCAAGTTCCTGAGTGCGATCACGAATCCGCAGGTGGCATTGCTCCTGCTGCTAGTGGGTATTTATGGGCTCGTCTTCGAGGGCTGGAACCCCGGCGCGATTGTTCCCGGAGTGGTCGGGGTCGTTTGTTTGTTACTTGCTGGTTACGCTTTGCAGGTGCTACCGATAAATTACGCCGGACTTGCGCTTATCCTGGTTGGCATCGGATTGATAATCGCCGAAGCCTTTGCGCCCAGTTTTGGCGTGCTCGGGCTCGGCGGTATTGCCGCCTTTATTTTTGGATCGATAATGATGTTCGATAGTGGTATTCCCGGTTTCGGAATTTCATTGACGTTTGTCATCTCGCTTGCTCTGGTTAGCGGGCTGTTTTTGCTCTGGGTCGCCACGTACCTCGTCAAACTCCGGAGACGCGGTGCGGTAAGCGGCAAGGATTCCCTCGTCGGCGGCGTCGGCGTCGCCATGGAATCGTTTAGCGGCGAGGGCCGCATCTGGCTGGAGGGTGAAGCCTGGCACGCGACGAGCAATGCGACTGTCGAAAAGGACCAATCCGTTCGTGTAACCGCAATGGACGGACTCGTTTTGCGCGTCCAGCCGCTGGCGCGGGACGCTACCTAATCAAATAACAAGGGAATCGATATGCCTATTACTGCTATTGGACTGGTGCTGGCACTGGTGCTGGTCATCCTGTTCAACACCATCAAGATCATGAAAGAGTATGAGCGCGCCGTCGTGTTCATGCTGGGCCGCTTCCAGACTGTGAAGGGACCGGGCCTCATCATCCTGATCCCGTTCATCCAGACGATGACAAAAGTTGACCTGCGAGTCGTTGTCATGGACGTACCGACGCAGGACGTTATCTCGCGTGACAACGTCTCGGTGAAAGTCAACGCCGTTATTTATTTCCGGATTGTCGATCCGGAAAAAGCGGTAATCCGCGTCGCGAACGTTTACGAAGCAACGAGCCAGCTGTCGCAGACCACGTTACGTTCCGTGCTCGGCCAACATGAACTCGATGACATGCTGGCAGAGCGCGAGAAATTGAATGTCGATATCCAGGGACTGCTGGATAAGCGCACTGACAATTGGGGCATCAAAGTCGCCAACGTCGAAATCAAGCACGTCGATCTCGATGAGAGCATGATTCGCGCGATCGCGCAGCAGGCAGAAGCCGAGCGCTCCCGACGCGCCAAAATCATCAATGCTGAAGGTGAGAAACAGGCCGCTACCCAGCTTGCTGAAGCGGCTCGTATGCTGGCCTCGGAAGAGCAGGCTTTGCAGCTGCGTTACCTGCAAACCTTAAAGGACATCGCGGGCGAGAAAACCAACACGATTGTGTTCCCGCTGCCGCTCGATCTGATCGAGCCGTTGCTGAAGCTGCAAACGAAGGCCAAGGAACGAAACGTCTAGCGCTGTTCCCCTAGGTCTTGCCTGATGCGGTAACGCTGAAAAGCGTTACCGCAAAGCATGCGCCACCCAGCCTACTGTCGCTAACGTCCACGGTGCCGCCATAGCCTGCGGCAATGTCGCGCACAACGGACAGCCCAATACCGTGGCCGGGCGCCGACTCGTCGAGGCGCGTACCCCGTTCGAGCAGGCGTTCAGCCTGCTCAGCCGGGATGCCACCGCCGTCATCCTCGACAACGAGCCGAATACCCTCGCGCCCGTCCTGTTCTGCAGTTTCAATGCCAATGGCAACCTTGAGCTTGCACCACTTGCAGGCGTTATCCAGCAGGTTGCCGGCAACCTCCATGAAGTCGCCGCGGTCGCCACGAAACTTTGCGTCCTCTGCGATGTTGAAATCGAATTGCAGAGTCTTGTCGCGGTAGACTTTCACGAAGCCATCGCAAAGGCGCTGTAATTCCTGGCGCATTTCGACTTGCGGAAGTCCAAGTCCGCCAGTGACCAGCTGTGCGGGTTTGCGGAGCTGATAGCGAACGATGTCATCCATACGGTTGATTTGCTCGCTGAATCGTTTATCAGTATCAATTTCGCTTTTTTCATCGAGCACCGAACGCATCGCCGCTAACGGCGTTTTCAGGCTGTGGGCGAGATTGTCGAGCGTTTGCCGGTAGCGCTCTGAGCGACCGCGCTCACTGCCAATCAACAGATTCATGTTTCTGGCCACGCCCTGTAGCTCAGCTGGATACTCTTCTGACAGGGTCTTGCGCTCACCGGCTTCGATGTCGCCGATCTCGTTTTCTATCTGCCGCAGCGGCCGCAACAAACTCCGCATTACCAGCGCGATGGCGAACAACATGAGCAAGGCAAGCGCTGAAAACCAGCCAAACAACTGGCGTCGGTAGGCGGCGATTTGCGCGTTAAAGGAATCGAGACTCTCGGTCAGGTGGAATGTGTAGGGCCTGAGAGTGTTGTCAGGAAATTCCCAGTTCACGCGCATCGTCAACGTCATGACGGGTGCACCGTCTTCCAGTGCCAGGCGTGCGACACGTGCTTCACCGGGCGGTCCCGCAGCCAGGCGGGGCAAACGCAGACCCAGCGCCGAGCGTGAGCGCCACACCGGCTCCTTGTCCGCATCACGAATTTCAGCATAGAGGCCCGAGCCCGGCGTACTGAAACGCGGTTCGGGAAGATCAGGGGGCATGGCCAGGTTGCCTGTTTCATCCGGATTGGCTGCGGCCAATAACGACATCAACTGACTGTCGAGAATATCGCGCTGCGCCTGCTCGCTGGCATCGCGAAATGCGATATCCAGAACGACGATAGTCGTACTAAAGAACACCAGCAGCAGTACGCCGACTGATACCAGCAGGCGCGTACTGAGTGAAGAAATCACCCTCTGCTACCCGGCCTGGTTTCGGTCCAGCGCAAACCGGTAGCCGCGACCGCGCAAGGTCTCGATCGGCTTGATCGAATTCTCAGGATCGAGTTTCTTGCGCAGCCGACCGATAAATACCTCGATAACGTTGCTGTCTCGCTCAAAATCCTGATCGTACAGGCGATCCGTCAATTCGCTTTTTGAAATAACTTCACCGGCGCGCATGATCAGGTGCTCGATGATCCGATACTCATAGCTGGTGAGTTCGACCGCCTGCCCGTTGACTGTCAGCACCTGCCGGGTGGTATCGAGCGACACCGGACCCGCGGTCAGGACGGTGGAGGCCCAGCCGCCACTGCGACGCAACAGCGCATTAATGCGTGCTGAAATCTCCTCAAAATGAAACGGCTTGACGACATAGTCATCGGCGCCAGCCTCCAGCCCGTCGACCTTGTCCTGCCAACGGTCGCGCGCCGTCAAGATCAGGATCGGGTAACTCTTGCCCTCCTCGCGAACCTTGCGAATCAGGTCAAGCCCCGGCATCTCAGGCAATCCGAGGTCGACAACCGCCAGGTCGACCGGATACTCGAGCGCAAAGTACAATCCTTCGCGGCCATCCGCGGCAGTGTCGACGCTTAAGCCGGCATCGCGCAGCTGTGCTGCAAGCGATTCACGCAACGTCTGGTCATCTTCAATAAGCAGAATTCGCATGACTAGCCCTAAGCGCGGTTGCCGCGGGTACGGCCGGCGATGCGCACGGTCTTCACTTTGCCATCCTCGGTCAAAACCTTGATAACGTGAATTTCGCGATTCCCGCGCATTTGCGTGGAGGCGCTGACAATGCGACCGCGATACTGGCGACGCACCCGTTCTACCGCCTCACTCAGCGATGGACCGTTTTGCTGGGCAAGCGACACGACAGCCGCCCGGTCCACGTCGCGGACCGCCGCCCATGAGGGACCCGGCTGCGCGCCGATAGCTAAGCAACAAATCAACAATGTGAGGCGAATCGGATGCATGGGGTTACCCTGCCTGCGCCGCTCCCCCGCAATCAGGAACGGCGCGCGAAAAGTCGTTGCAGGAAGTTTGGTCGGTGGGGCAGACGATTGCAATGCAGGTCCGTCTGCCACGCAGCGGTCAACCTACTCCGCAGGCCGGACGTCGACCCGAATACGCAAGCGCTCACCGGGATCGTACGGCATGCGAGTGCGGTATTTTTGACCGTGATAGCGGTAGGTCACGTTGTAGCCATCAACACGCTCCTCCTCGGTCGAGGTGTAATTGGTCTGGCAACGTCGGACCGGCCGGCTGTATGTCTCGCGCTCGTAATCGCGCGGCGCGCGGCGGGCTGCATCGCTGCCAATCGCCGCACCCAGCAGTGCGCCAGCCGCGGTCGCGGCATCGTTGCCGCTGCCGCTGCCGAACTGGTGGCCCAATACGCCGCCGAGAATGGCACCAAACAAAGTGGCACCGCCAGAGCTGCCTCGTCTGTTGTCGACGGCATACTCTCGTCGTTCATCCCAGCACTCGCGAACGGGTGTCGTTACGGTGACCAGACGCACGATCGGCTCAACATTGACCACCGTGGCATAGTCGTAGACTGCGCCACTCTGGCCATAGCGCTCAGCCTGTGCCGGTCCGGCCGCAGCCACCATCAGTGCCAGTGTGGCGGTGACGGCCCTAATTTTGCGGTAGTTGACGTTCATTATGCTGTCTCCCTTGCTGGGTCCGGGCACGGAACTGTTCCGAGCCTGACAGGAATCATAGGTAAGCGGCACTGAACCGTGCCTGAATGGACCGGGAAACCTCCCGGCGCGCCCTAGAGGCCCTTGCGCGCTGCCAGCCGCGCCTTGGCTGCCTGCCAGGCAGCTTCGAGCTCTTCGAGGGTGCAGTCTGGCAGCGCCCGGCCGCTGTCCAGCAACCTGCTCTCGAGCTCGCGAAAACGTGCTTCAAAACGTCGGTTGGCATCGCTCAATGCCTGCTCAGCATCTATTTTCAGGTGTCGCGACAAGTTCGCGACTGACAGCAGCAGGTCACCCATTTCATCATGCTCTGCCTGTCTATCCTTACTGGCGCCGGCTTCCGCCAACTCCCCCAGTTCTTCGTGAATCTTGGCTAGCGGGCCGCCGCTGTCATCCCAGTCGAAACCCACTGCGGCCGCACGCTTGCCGAGTTTGGTCGCCCTTTTTAACGCTGGCAACGCGAGGGCGACGCCGTCCAACGCGCTGCTCGCCCCTTTGGTACCGCCGGCACGCTCTGCCGCTTTTATGCGCTCCCAACTTCCCGTCTCCGGGCCGCGTCTTTGCTCTTCTGCGCTGCCAAAAACATGCGGGTGACGTCGCACCATCTTTTCGCAAATACCGTTTACGACGTCGTCAAACGTGAAGTAGCCGGCCTCGTCGGCCATCTGGGCGTGGAACACAACCTGGAACAACACATCCCCCAGTTCATCCCGCAGTGCTTGCCAGTCTTCCCGCGAGATCGCATCTGCCACTTCAAAGGCTTCTTCGACGGTGTACGG
>JABDKF010000266.1 GCA_013003155.1 Woeseia sp.
CAGGCGCTTGACGCGGGTCTTGAAGGCATCGCAGTAATACTCATCGTCGATGTAGCCCTGCTGATACTGGAAGAACATGTTGTCCCAGTGCGTTTGCTGGGCGATTTGCCAGAGCCGGAAGCGGCCGCGGTCCTCGTGCGACAGCGCATCCAGTGCCGAGATGTCCTCGGGGTAACCGGCCGCTGTAAGCCGCGCGATGATCGGACCAATGAACCGCGAATCCGAGGCGGTGACCAGCATCATCTGCAGCGCGTCGGCGCGCATCTGGTAGGTTTGCGCGAGCGCCAGTTTCTTGCTCTCGTTCATCGAGAGCGTGTTCTGTCGGAGCTGCACGGACAGGTAGACAAGCGTCGCCAGTACCGCGATCGAGCCCAGGAATTCTCCCAGGGCGCCCAGTTCAATTAAAGACATGTCATTACTCCCTGCTGGGTGTCGAAGAGGCTATTGGCTGCAGTGGCCGGCTATGCAGCTTGCCGCGCCTGCCACTATATCCGCTGTCTCAACCGGATGTGAACAGGCGCCTGTAAACGTTAGCGATTTTCAGTCCGTCGGGCATGTCTTGAATCGCTTTTCGGCCGCCACAGGAGTAACGTAAGCCACTGCGAATTTCTGTCAATTGGCCATTCGCAAGAAAAACTTAATAAATTCAGGGGATCAAATAATGAAACTACGTCAGTTGTTAGCGGTATTTTTTCTAACAGGCTTTATGGGTGTGGCTGTTGCCGATCTTGAGCCGTGGAAAGACTATGATTTGAGCGAGGGAGTGACCAACGTTACGACGGTCAAGGTCGATTCGAACATGATCGACAAGTACCTTGAGGGGCTCAGCAAAACTTGGGCGCCGGCGAACGAAATCGCCAAAGAGCTTGGCCAGATCGAGAATTACTGGATTCACGTCAGCCAATTGCCTAACAGTGGCGAATTCAACGTTGTGCTCGGTGTGGACTTCGCAAACTCCGAGGCTCTGCAACCCACCAAGGCCCGTTACGATGCGTTCATGAAGGAATGGGGGGAAGCGAATCAGGCCATGTCGGATGAGATGGTCATGACCTACCCTGACATCCGCGAAATCGTCGGTGAGTACAACATGCGGGTCGTTACCTTCAAGTAACCACGCGCGCAGCAAGGCCTTCCTGCTTAGCGGGAAGGCCTTGCTCATTTCTGGTTTAGTTGTCGGATTAGGGGGGGGTCGGCTGTGGCAAATGCAAATCCAGCTGCGCAAAAATTTTACTGGGTCGTCGTTGCGGATGAATCAAGAGCGCTTATCTACCAGCGCACCACCCGCACGGGCCCACTTTCCGAAGTCATTTCTTTAACGAACGAAACCGCGCGTAAAAAAGACTCCGAAATTGTTTCCGACCGCGGCGGCCGAAGTTTTGACAGTGCCGGCTCGGGGCGTCACGCGATGGGCAACGATAGATCCGGTCCGAAGCAGCATGCGGCGGAAGTGTTCGCCAAAGACGTTGCAACGCGTATCGGTGACGTCGTGCACGACGGCAGCTGTCGGGGCTATGCCCTCGTCGCCGCGCCACGTTTCCTCGGTATGCTGCGCGCGGCCGTCGCGAAAACCAGCAACGTCGAACCCTACAAAACAGTAGACAAGGACCTCGTCGGGCATCCTATCGAAAACATCAAAAGCGTGGTCGACAGCAAGTAGCGTAATTCCGCACATTTCTGCCTCTGTGCCCGCGTCCTTGAGCTACCCGGCCGCCCTAACTTTCGGCGCTGTCGACCTCAATCAGTTCATTGCGGCATACGCTGCAGCACAATCGTTTTTGTGACGTTACTTCAGTAATTCGTGATCGGCGGGGAGCTGGTGCGTCACCCACATGGCGAGGCGGTGTTTGATGTTGGGTAAATTTCGCTGGGCTTCCGGCAGCGGGCTAATCGCCTGATCGTGGATCAGCAACCGGTACGCGTATTCGATCTTCAGATCGTGCGAATCGGTGGGCTCGAACTCGACCACGCCGCGCTTAACCGCGTCGGCCATGACCATTTCCAGCGCCACCTTCAGCAACTCTTTCTCGTTCTTGAGCTTCCTGGCCATGTTTCTATCCGCAGTGAGGCGATGGGGACGTAGCTTATCATCGGCCGGCAAAAAAACGGTTGTGCAGGCGCCTGTCAGCCGGCATCCAGCGCCACATCAGCTGCGCGCCGTGAACAGCCGGATTCATATCCGATGTTTTCTTTTTTTCCTCACAAAGGCGCCTAAGTGTAAATACTAATTGCCGCAAATCCGCATCCAGATAGCATGCACGTATTGGCTGTTACGCTCGACGGAGTCTTATGAAATTTGCCCCCGTGGTTTCCTGTTTTGTTGCCGGACTGACCGTCCTGCTGGCAGCATGCGCCCCGCAAACCGAGGTTGTGAAGCTGTACGAGAGTGCGGCGGCAAGCGGTAAACAATTTGACCGAATCCTTGTCGTCACCATTGCGGCAGACGCCGAAACGCGGCGACGCTCCGAAACGCTGATCAGCGAAAAACTCCGCGGTGATCGCGTGACCGCTGTGCCCGCCTACACGGAGACTGGAAACAAGCCAACCTTGCTGCAGCAAGAGATCAACGACGCCGCACAACGTTCCGCTGCCGATGCCATCCTGATCACGCACTTCGTCAGTGTCGACACCGAGGCGAACGTGGAGGAGGGGCGAGTCGATGTTATTCCGGAATGCCGTGGCGGTGACCCGGCGGACTATTTTTTGTACGACTACGAAATGCTGAAGGAACCGGACACGGTGCGCCTCGCATTAACCGTGGTTGCCGTGACCAGCCTTTACGATGCAGAAACAAGCGAACGCGTTTGGACCGTGCAGTCTACCTGTTTCAAGAAAGCCTCCATGGACGAGGTCTTGCTGGACGAAGCCATAGCCATTTCGCGCCAGCTCAGAATTGACAGGCTGATCCGCTAGCCCGGCGCGGCTTGCTCTGCCGCCGCGCTATCTGCAAATCCGTTGAGCAGCTTTTCCGGCCGCAATCGGGCTAACGGCGCCGCATCCCTATATAGGGAGTTTTACCCATGATTTGAGCGGCGCGGAGTGCTATGTTGAGACTCCCTATGAATCGTTTTCGCGACAATCGCCTGCAGCCTTTCCTGCTGCTATCAGTGGT
>JABDKF010000290.1 GCA_013003155.1 Woeseia sp.
TGAAGAACGCGATCCCCAAATTACAAAGATTCAACTTGGTTCTCACGTCAATTTTTGCCTCAAGCAAAATCCAACGCGAGCACCCACACAAATTATCTGATTACATTGTTAAAGAGCGTCTTCGCTTTCGCGAAGCAGACCCACAAGTATACAGGCGATCAGGTGTCGAGCAACAGTCCTGAGGCGCCTGTATCTGTTCTTGGAGTCCGGCCAAAGGACGTAGATCCCTCAGCGAGCGGGGCATTATAGCGGCCCAACTTCAGTGGTCAACAACTATTTCATATTTGTTTCAGGGGCAAATATCGAGGCCGGGCCACAAGCCCGATTGGCAATCCGGACTGACCCAGAAATAGCGCTTTTTTCAGCGGAAAAGCCTGGATTCAGCAGATCGAGCTCCCGTCCGGCCAGCCGCCGTAGCCCGCGGTCTACACCGACCGCGAGCCCGCGAGTCCCTAGTGCCGCGCGAAGTTGGTCCTTTTAGCCGTGGCAGGCACGTAAACCTGATTGGCCGGGGCCGTAAATCTCTTGAGCAGGCCCTGTTTCGAGCTCGCATGAGGGCGGTCTCCGCGGGTATTTCGGGCCGACCGCCCGGGGGACCGAGATTCAGCGCCTCAGTGGATGTGCACCCTGGCAAATTTCCGCTTGCCAACCTGGTAGACGTGGCTGCTGCCGGCCGCTATTTCCGCTGCCCGATCCTCTACCCGCTCGCCGTCAATGCGCACGGCGCCCTGCTTGATCATTCGAAACGCCTCGGAGTTGCTGGCAACGAGGCCGGCGCCGCGAAGAACGTGGGCAATTCCGAGAACCCCCTCGACAGACTCGAGGGTCACTTCGTCGATATTTTCCGGCATCGCACCCGACCGGAAGCGCGCAACAAATTCGTCCTGGGCGTGCTCGGCTTCAGCCGCATTGTGAAAGCGGGCAACGAGCTCCCGCGCCAGTTCAAATTTGACGTCCCGCGGATTTCGGCCATCAACAACCTCTTGTTGCAAGGCTTCGATGTTTGACAACGGCCTGAAACTGAGCAGCTCAAAATAGCGCCACATTAGCTCATCTGACACCGACATTAACTTGCCGAACATCTCCTGCGGAGCGTCCGTAATGCCAATGTAGTTTTGCAGCGACTTCGACATCTTCTGGACGCCGTCCAGGCCTTCCAGCAGGGGGGTTGTCATGACCAGCTGCGGCGCCTGTTGATAAGTCTGCTGCAGCTGTCGGCCAACCAGCAAATTGAATTTTTGATCGGTGCCGCCCAGCTCAACATCGGCCTTTAACGCAACGGAATCATAGCCCTGCACCAGCGGATACAAAAACTCATGAATTGCGATCGGCTGGCCACCGGCGTAGCGCTTGTTAAAGTCATCCCGCTCCAGCATGCGTGCGACCGTGTGTTGTGCTGCCAGGCGAATGAGCCCTGCGGCGTCCATATCGGACATCCATGACGAGTTAAACTCGACTCGCGTGCGGTCGGCATCAAGAATCTTGAAAATTTGCGCCTCGTAGGTGCGCGCGTTGTCGGCGATTTCATCTCTCGACAGCGGCGGCCGCGTCGCATTCTTGCCGCTGGGATCACCGATCATCCCGGTGAAGTCACCGATCAGGAACACGACGTCGTGGCCGAACTCCTGGAACTGTCTCATCTTGTTGATCAGCACCGTGTGCCCAAGATGCAGGTCGGGTGCCGTCGGGTCGAAACCCGCCTTAACAATTAGCGGCCGGCCGAGGGCCAGCTTTTCCTGCAAACCACCTTGCGGCAGCACCTCATCGCAGCCGCGCAGCAGCTCTTGCAGCTGTTCCTTACTATTACCCATAACGCCGGCTTGAAATCCTCACTCGATGGGCCCGGACTTTAGCACCACCAGCCGCCAAAAGTAGCCCGCCGGGCTGAGTAGTCCGCCGTGCTTCTCTTCACGCCCGCAAGCGGCTCCCGAACCGGGGCCGCCTAAATCAGAAGCCGCTTGATGAAACGAAATTAAGGTAATGATTTTGAGAGCTTTTTCTTTGACGGGCCCTGGACGTCGCTGTACAGTAGCGGCATCGACACCCTCGGGGGAGAC
>JABDKF010000268.1 GCA_013003155.1 Woeseia sp.
GGAGGCACGCATTGATCTTCACGGTATGTCCGCCGACAGGGCCTACGATGTCTTGTGCCGTTTCCTGTTTCGGGCCCATGGCTCCGGAAAGCGGATGGTCTTGGTGATCACCGGAAAGGGCCGCCAACTTCGCGACATGGGACCGATCCCGGCACGCTCAGGAGTACTGCGGCAGAGCTTGCCAGGCTGGGTTGTCAAAGCGCCGCTCAAAGAAATCGTTCAGGACATCGTCGAAGCAAATCCAAGGCACGGCGGCTCCGGAGCATTCTATGTGTATCTACGCCGAGCGAAGTAGGCGGTGTTTTGACCTGGCCACGACAATCCAGACCAACAGACCCGCGACGAAGAAATACGCCGCGATAGCTATCATCTGGCTTGGAAAGTCATAACCTTGATCAATGAGCAAACCGGTAATGCCAGGACCGAGAGCTGATCCCAGGACCATGATACTCGTAGAAGCACCCTTAATCGCTCCGATATGGCGTGTGCCGAAGTACTCAGCCCAGAACGCTGTGATGAGCGTCGACTGAAGACCGGTTGCGACGCCGAAAAGACAGAAAGATACAAGCGCCCCCACCAGGCTCTCGGCCTGATGCAAAACGATGAACGCCAGCAACCAAGGCACGAGAAAGAATTGCATAACCCGACCGGAGCCGAACTTGTCTATGAAGCCGCCGCAACTCAGAGAAACCACAACCGCAATCGCCGTCATGACCGGCACAAGAGACAGGTACTGGACAAGCGGCCAACCCTTTGTCTCGGCGATGTGGACCTGCTGAAAGAAAAGCGATGTCCCCCACGCGGGTGGGCCGATCAGCATAGGCAGAAGCATCCAGAAGATCGGGGATCTCAGAACCTCGTTCCGGGTCCAGTGACGCCGATCCATCCCCGAGGAATCTTCCACTTCAAAATGCGATGCTGGGGTCCGTTCGGCAGCAAGAAGCCAGAAGATCAGCGGAAATGTGGCAAGGACAGTGAGTGCAGCGATATACCAAAGGCTACGCCAGTAGAGATGGTCCAGAAGCGCCGCGAAGATCATGGGATACAGGGCTTGCCCAAACGCGAAGCCTAGCGCTGAGATCGATAACGCCAGTCCCCGTCGACCAACAAACCAGCGCGCCATCGCAGTGGCGGCAAGCTGAAACATCATGCCTTGCCCAAGAAACCGCAGCAGAAGAACGATTAGGATCAGGCCAACCGATGATCGGTTCAGCGACATAGCAACGCAAGTCAGTGCAAGGCCCGGCATCACGATCAACGCAAGCGAGCGAACTCGAAACCAATCCGTCAACGCCCCTGCCCAAAATAGAGCCAGCGCCGAAACGGTCGTCGCAAACGCGTAGACAGCGCCCCACTCGCCGTCAGTCAGCGCAAACTCTGCCATGATCTCGGCGGCAAAGATCGAAATGAAGAAAGTCTGACCAGGGCAGGACGAAAAATGAAGCAGCGCACCCGCTGACAGGAAGCGGAGGTTATTCCGGAGGAAATCGAAAAGCCTCATCGGAACCTTGTCGGTCTTTTCTCAGTGGCTGAAAAGCGAGAACGACCGAAACCTGAAAGGAAGGGAAGCTACCGCAGACGGCGCTGCCTGGCGGCCAAAAGCTTCAAGCGAAGCGCATTCAGCTGAATGAAGCCCTGCGCGTCCTTCTGATCATAGGCGCCTGCGTCTTCCTCAAATGTGACATGTTGCTCGGAATACAGCGAATTGTCCGACCACCTCGCGACCGTTCGCGCCGACCCTTTGTAGAGTTTGAGTCTGACCGTTCCGGAAACATGCTTCTGACTTTTGTCGATCAGAGCCTGAAGCATTTCACGCTCTGGCGCGAACCAGAAACCGTTGTAGATAAGCTCAGCATACCGGGACATGATCGAATCTTTGAGATGGCCCGCCCCTGCGTCCAGCGTGATCTGCTCGATACCGCGATGAGCTTCCAGCAGGATTGTGCCACCCGGCGTTTCGTAAACGCCTCGGGACTTCATGCCGACAAACCGGTTTTCCACAAGATCAAGTATCCCGATGCCGTTTCTTCCGCCCATCTCATTCAGGCGGGTCAGGATAGCTGCGGGCGACAAGTATTCACCGTCGATTGCGACGGCATCACCCTTTTCGAAGGCGATCTCGACAAACTCCGGCTTGTCGGGTGCATCCTCGGGACGGACCGTGCGCTGGAGCACGTAATCGGGCGCTTCGTCGGCTGGGTTTTCGAGCACCTTTCCCTCGGAAGATGTGTGCAACAGATTTGCATCGACCGAAAACGGTGCTTCGCCACGCTTGTCTTTCGCAATAGGAATCTGGTTCTTCTCGGCGAACTCCAGCAGTCTTGACCGCGAGGTCAGATCCCAAAGTCTCCAGGGTGCGATGACCTTGATGTCTGGGTTCAAGGCATATGCGGAAAGCTCAAACCGGACTTGATCATTTCCTTTACCCGTCGCCCCATGAGCGATGGCATCTGCGCCGGTCTCCTCGGCGATCTCGACGAGGCGCTTCGATATCAACGGACGGGCGATCGATGTTCCGAGGAGATAGAGCCCCTCGTACAAGGCGTTTGCCCGAAACATGGGAAAGACGAAATCACGTGTGAACTCTTCACGAAGATCTTCGATGAAGATCTCGGTTGCACCAAGGAGTTCGGCTTTCTTTCGCGCCGGTTCAAGCTCTTCTCCCTGTCCAAGGTCCGCTGTGAACGTGACAACGTCGCAGCCATACTCGGTCTGGAGCCATTTTAGAATTATGGAGGTGTCCAGTCCGCCGGAATAAGCGAGAACGACTTTTTTGGGCGCAGTCATGGGTGTTCCAAGATTGAGGTGTCCGGGCGCGTTTACGCATTTTCCAGCGGCAAAACAAGGCGAGTAAGGGACAGTCCAGAAAGGACAGCGGGCTTTCGTTTCGTCGCTCGCGCCGTCTACTGGCGCAGCCGGGTTTTGAAAGCAGCGCTACAATTCCTTGATTAGCGCCCCGTGACGTTCAGTCGAGCCAACTCGGTAACCAATGCCATCCTTGAATCCGAAAACGCTTTCTCGATTTCCTGTATCGCCAAGCCACTCAAGGAGCCGTCTCTGACCTCGTGCTCGGCCTCTTGGCAGAGCCTCCCAACGTCCGACAGGCCGATATTCAATGCGCTGCCCTTCAGGAAGTGGAAGTCATCTATCGTAACGCCGGCGTCTTCTGATCGTATCCGAGCCAGAGTTTCCTCAACCTCGTTACAAAA
>JABDKF010000300.1 GCA_013003155.1 Woeseia sp.
CTATCAATGGAAGATCAATGATTATTCTACGCCGTTGCCTGATTCTGCTCCTGCCGTTGGTAGCCGGCTGCCAGCACGCCGCCATGCATGCTGTCCCAGATGAGGCGGTCTCAATCATGACGTTCAACGTCGAAAACCTGTTCGACAACGTTGATGATCCCGGCAAGGATGATCGCACCTACCTGCCACTGGCGGCCAAGCAAAACGCGGCGCACCGCGCCGCCTGCAATGAGATCGGGGTCGATCGCTGGCGTGAGCAGTGCCTTTACTGGGACTGGAGCGACGCCCTGGTCGAACGCAAGCTTGCGCTGCTGGCGCAGACGATATTGCAGATCAATGACGGCCGCGGACCGGACATCCTGGCATTGCAGGAAGTCGAGAATGTATCGATATTGAATCGTTTAAGGCACGAATACCTGCAAGCGGCGGCGTATCGCGAACCGGTATTGATCGAAGGCACTGACCTGCGCGGCATAGACGTCGCCTTTCTGACGCGGCTCGCCGTCGTAGGCGATGCAAAACTGCATCCGTTGAACTTTGACGAGCAATTTGCCGAGCGAGTCGCCGACACTCGCGGTATTTTGCAAGCCACCTTCGAATTGCCGGGCGGCGATTTACTGACGGGCTTCGCGGTGCACTTCCCCGCGCCGTTTCATCCGACAGAAATGCGCATTGCCGCCTACGAAAATCTTACTGCTTTGCTGGCCGCCCTGCCCGCTGAGCGCCCCGCCTTCGCTGCCGGTGACTTCAACACGACCTCCGCCGAAAATCGCGACAAGAACATGCTGGCACGCTTTGTACGACCGCAGTGGACGGTGGCCCACGAACTCGGCTGCGGCGAAAACTGCCGGGGCACGTCCTATTATGCGCGGGACGACTCCTGGTCTTTCCTCGACATGATCCTCTGGTCGCCGCCGAGGGCGGGCGCGGCCAGCTGGGATATCCAGCCCGGATCCATCCGTATCGCCAATGAGTTCGAAGAGCAGCGACAGGCGGATGGCACGCCGAAACGCTTTGATGGCGTCACGATGAGGGGCGTTTCGGACCACTGGCCCATGATCCTGACCCTGGAACAGCGCCGAAATTAGGGGCATCCGGCAGATTTGCTCCGGACCCGCTTTTGCGGAAGGTGGAAATGCAGTGTCTCGCTGCCTGCCATTGAGGTCTTAAGCTACGAATGTTGTCAAAAAGCAACAGGCCTTGATTGACTCCGATTGCTGTTTTTCCGCTATTAATATAATGTTTGGGCTCCCAAGAGAACTCCGGTGACATTTTGCTGTAACAAAACAACGGCAGAATCGTGGCCCTTTTACGATCGACCGATAGTGCGCAACATTAAAAAGCGCGCAAACTCATAACGATAAACTGCTTACCAATTTTAGGGATCAATCAAAATGAAGATTAAGTCCATCCTTCTCGGCTCTGCCTGGAAAGTGGCCGTCAGCGTGGTGCTGCTCGCAGTTGCCATGCCCATAACGGCTTACGCCCAGGAAACCACGTCCTCGATTCGCGGCAAGATTCGCGACGCCGGCGGCTCGCCAGTAAGCGGCGCGACGGTCGTGGTACGCAACGCGCGCACCGACGTTACCTACACTTACGAATCCAACCAAAGCGGCACGTTCTTCGCGAGCAACCTGCCGGTGGGTGGTCCCTACGTCATCACGGTGCAAAACGTCACGGTCGACGTTGATCGCATTACGCTGGGCGATATCTACAACGTGTCGATCAACCTGCCCTCGGCAAGCGACATCGAAGAAATCACGGTTACCGGACAGGCGTTGGGCGGTGTTGACGTTGCAGCGGGGCCGACAGCCGTCTTCAACAGCTACGACATCGCAACCTCGGTTAACTTTAACCGTGACATTCAGGATGTTTACAGCATTGATCCACGCCTGAACCTGGATAACCAGGACGACGGCTTCGAGATTAACTGCGGTGGCAAACACCCGCGCTTCAACAGTGTGACGCTCGACGGCATTGGCCAGAATGACCGCTTTGGCCTAAATTCCAACGGCTATTCTACCGCCGTCGGCATGCCGTTTCCGTTCGACGCTATCGAGCAGGTCGCGGTTGAGCTCGCGCCGTTTGACGTCACGTACGGTGGCTTCTCGGCTTGTAACATCAACGCCGTCACGAAATCCGGTTCCAACGAGTGGCAAGGCAATGTCTTTTACGAGTACACCAGCGACAGCCTGCGCGGTGACACGGTTGTTGTCGCCGGCGAAGACAGAAACCTGAGCACGCCCGGGTTCGACGCAACAGACATCGGCTTCTCGGTTGGCGGTCCTATCCTTCAGGACAAGCTGTTTGTCTTTGCTGCTTATGAAAAGTCTGAAGATCCACGCTTCCTGGCTCGCGGTTTTGCGGGCTCTGGCGTTGG
>JABDKF010000310.1 GCA_013003155.1 Woeseia sp.
CGCGCCGGCATCGGCGCAGTTCGTGCGACCGTGGAAACGGCTGCGCAGCGCGGCGTAAAGTTTCTCACCCTGTTTGCATTCAGCAGCGAAAACTGGCGGCGCCCTGTAGAAGAAGTCAGCACGCTGATGAATCTTTTCGTAGAAGCGCTGCAAAGAGAAGTCAACGAGCTGAATAAGAACAATGTTCGACTGCGATTTATCGGTGCGCGCGAGCGCCTGACCACGCGTCTGCAGTCAAAAATCGCAGATGCCGAAGAGCAGACTCTTGACAACGACGGGCTGACTTTGCTGATAGCCGTTTCCTACGGCGGCCGTTGGGATATTGTCAACGCTGCACAGCAGCTGGCGCACCGCGTAGCCGCAGGCGAGCTGACGGCAGCCAAAATTGATGAGGAGCGGTTCGCGGCACAGCTCGCGCTTACCGGCGTGCCTGACCCAGACCTGTTGATCCGCACGGGCGGCGAGCAACGAATCAGCAATTTCCTGCTGTGGAACCTTGCCTATGCTGAGCTGTACTTTTGCGACTGTTTCTGGCCCGATTTTTCGGTAGCAGAGTTGGACGCTGCGTTCGAGCACTTTTCTCAGCGGCAAAGGCGCTACGGATTTACCGGCGAGCAGGTCGGGGCTGCGTGACATGCTGAAGCAACGACTTATATCGGCCGTAATCGCCGTGATTGTCCTGGGGGTCGTACTGTTCGTGCTGCCCCTTTCAGCGGCGCGTGTATTTATCGCGGGCGTGATCCTGGTTGCCGCGTGGGAGTGGGGCGGCTTCTTCGGCGGAACCGGCAACGCCTGGCGGGTCGCCTGCGTGGCGGTGATCGCTATTCTGCAGCTGTTATTGCTATTTGCCCTCGAAAGCGGCTGGTTGGCAGAGATCCTGGTATTTGTGATCGGGCTGCTGTGGTGGGCTGCTGCTTTCTGCTGGCTGCAGTTTTACCCGACGCCGGTGCCACGCGCACTGACCTGGTTGGCCGCAATACTGGTGTTGTTGCCGGCATGGCTCGCGGTGGACTACATCCTCCGGGCATCCTCGGCATTGCTGCTGTTCGTGCTGATCATCGTTTGGGCCGCGGACATCGGCGCCTATTTTGCGGGCAAACGCTTTGGCCGCGTCAAGCTTGCCCCGCGGGTCAGTCCGGGCAAGACCTGGGAAGGCGTTTTCGGCGGACTCATTTTGGTCGCATTGATCAGTTTTGTGGGCGCGCGTCTGCTTGAGCTGACGCTCGTCACGTTATTGCCGTTCTCTATAGGAATAGCGCTGTTGTCCGTCGTCGGCGATCTGACTGTGAGCGCGTTTAAACGCAGCGTTGCAATGAAGGACAGCGGCAAGCTTTTCCCCGGTCACGGTGGCTTGCTTGATCGCATCGACAGTGTGACCGCCGCGGCGCCGCTGTTTGCGCTGGGTATGGGCTGGATGGGCATGTATTGATGAGCACACAGATTCAGCAAACGTTCATTCTCAGGCCGGCAACCTTACCGGGAACTGCGGCCCTGGGCAGCAGTCAGAACAGAACTATAGCCCGCGCACCTGGCGTCGATTCGCTGTGGCGGCGTGTGCGTTCCCGAAACCAAGGACAGTGCCAATGATCGAGGCGCTCACGAGCCTGGCCGCCTTTATCGTTGCTATCAGCGTGCTGGTGGCAATACACGAGTTTGGCCACTACCTGGTCGGCCGGCTCTGTGGCATGAAGGTGCTCCGCTACTCCATTGGCTTCGGCAAGCCCCTGGTGACGAAAGTCGCGGGTGCAGACCAAACCGAATACTGTATTTCTGCAATACCCTTAGGGGGTTACGTCAAGTTCCTCGACGAACGCGAAGGTCCGGTGAGCGCGGCGGACCGGGGTCGGGCGTTTACTCATCGTCCGATACCGGCCCGTATCCTCGTACTGCTGGCCGGCCCTGCATTTAATTTCCTGTTCGCGATCCTGGCCTATTGGGCCTTGTTCATTAACGGTGTGCCCACTGTGCGCCCCGCTGTCGGCATCGTCGAACCCGGCTCCTACGCGGCTGAGGCGGGCCTGCAATACGGCGATCAGATCAGGACGATCGGGGATCGCGATGCGGTTGACTGGGAAGCCGTGCTGGTGACGATGCTTGAGGATCTCGTGGGTAGCGGTGAAGTTCGACTGGGTCTTGAGGGTGAGGACGGCTGGCAACGCTCCGCAGTGCTAAGCGTGGGTTCGGACCGCGCTCGCCTGTCAGAGCCTGGCATGTTGTTTGACAGCCTGGGGTTTCAACCGTGGCAGCCACCGGCGCGAATCGGTGAGGTGGCCGACGACGGCGCGGCGGCCGCTGCAGGTATTCGTGCTGGCGATCGTGTGACCGCCATTGACGGGCAAGCAGTTTTGACATTTGCCGATTTGCAAACGGTCGTGTCGGCCCGCGCCGGCGAGACGGTCTCGGTGGATTTCGTGCGCGATGGCATTCCGCAATCCGTGGTGCTGACGCTCGGCAGTCGCGAGGTCGACGGGGCGCAGATCGGCTGGCTGGGTGTGGGCATAGAGAACCCGGGTGACAGTTACTGGTACATGCGCAAATACGGTGCGTTGACGGCAGTGGTCGAGGCCAGCGCCCAAACCTGGGCATCGACCGCGTTCACCGTAAAAATGTTGGGCCGCATGATAACGGGCGACGTATCGATAAAAAATATCAGTGGCCCGATCAATATCGCGCAGTACGCTGGGGACTCGGCGCAAGCAGGAATAAATTCCTTCCTGCGTTTCCTCGCTCTCGTGAGTATCAGCTTGGGCGTCCTGAACCTGTTGCCGATACCGATGCTTGACGGCGGTCAGATCGTGTTCCAAACGGCCGAGTGGTTGAAGGGCAGCCCGCTGTCCGAGCGCTCGCAACTCGTGGGGCAACAGGTCGGAATTCTGGCTTTGCTGCTGTTGATGACCTTTGCTTTTTACAACGACATTTCGCGCATCCTGCAGTGAACCTGCTGGCTGACCTACAACGACGGATTACTGCATGACTCTAAATACCGTTCAATTTTTTCGGCGAGGTTTGACCGCTGCGATCCTTGGCTTGCTCCTTTGTAGCGGCTTGACAGCGAACGTTGTCGCTGCCGAATTTGAAGTAGCGGACTTGCGCGTCGAAGGCCTGCAGCGAATCGCCGAAGGTACGGTTTTCAATTATCTGCCGATCAACGTGGGCGACACCGTCGATGATCGGCGTATCCAGGAAGCCATCCGTGCACTGTATGACCAGGGGCTGTTTGACGATATTGAAATGCGGCGCGATGGCACGACGCTGGTTATCGTCGTTCGCGAACGGCCCTCGATCGAGGACTTCACCATTGAAGGTAACAAGGACATCAAGACGGAGGACTTGATGGATTCGCTGCGCGGCGTTGGACTGGCTCGCGGGCGTACATTTGATCGTTCGGTGCTCGACAATGTGCAAATGTTCCTGCGGGAGCAATACTATGATCGCGGCAAGTACGGCGTTGTTGTCGATGCTGAAGTGATTGATCGCCCCAATAATACGGTGCGCATCAAGGTCAATGTAAAGGAAGGTGACCGTGCCCGTATTCGCCAGGTCAACATCATTGGCAACGAGAATTTTTCGGAGGCAGAAATTCGCGACGGCTTTACGCTCGACACCGCAAACTGGCTTTCCTGGATACGCCAGGACGACCGCTATGCAAAGGAGTCATTGAGCGGGGACCTGGAAACTTTGCGATCCTTCTACATGGACCGTGGCTATGCAGATTTCCGGGTGGAATCGACGCAGGTCGCTATTTCCCCGAACCGAAAAGACATTTTTGTCACCATCAATATTCATGAGGGCGATCGCTACACGATTAAAGATATCAAGCTAGTTGGCGAGATGGTTATCCCGGAAGAGCAGCTACGCAGTTTCGTATTTGCCAAGCCCGGCTCTATTTTCAACCTGCAGCTACTGACTCAGTCGAGCGAGTTCATGTCCTTCCGTCTTGGCGAGCAGGGTTATGCGAATGCCGAGATCGAGCCTGTACCGGAGCTTGACTACGAGACCAAGGAAGTCAGCGTTACTTTCTATATCAATCCGCAAAGTCGCGTATATGTACGGAAAATTAATTTTAACGGGATTGACCAGGTCGATGATGAAGTGTTGCGTCGCGAAATGCGCCAGGCCGAGGGCGCCTATCTGTCGAATCGCCTGATCGACCGATCAAAAGTCCGTTTGCAGCGGCTTCCTTATGTGGAGAAAGTTGAGGTAGAGAACTCGCCGGTCCCGGGCAGTGCCGACCTTGTCGACGTGGACTTTGACATCGAGTACCGCATGCCCGGCCAATTCAGTGGCGGCGTAGGGTATTCCGATTCGCAAAAACTCATATTAAACGGCAGTGTCGTTCACACCAATTTCCTCGGCACCGGGGATCGCGTTGCGCTGCAATTGAATTCGGGGCGCTTTTCGACGCTTTACAGTTTATCGCATACGGATCCTTACCGAACAATGAACGGTGTGCGCCGTACGGTTAGTGTTAATTACCGCGACATCACGCAGTTCACGTCCGGGTCGTCAGACTTTTCGACGACAAGCATGGGCGCCACGCTCGACTACGGCTATCCGATTTCCGAATTTCAGTCACTGAGCTTCGGCCTTAACTACCAGCACGCGGAGTTATTGTCGTCGACGTCAAGTACGCGGCAGGCACAGGACTGGACCCTGAACAACGGCGAAACGTTTGAAGGCGGTACGTTTAACGGCATTGACTTTTTTGGCACTGAATTCGATGCGCTGGAATTTATCGGCGGCTGGACTTACGACAGCCGCAACCGCAGTCTGTTCGCGAATCGCGGCAGTCGTCACCAGCTAATACTGGGCGTGTCGTTGCCGGGCAGTGACGTTGACTACTGGACGGCGCGTTACAATTTCACCAAGTACTTCCCGATTCGCGGGCCGTGGACCGTGCGTTTCAATTCGGAGCTTGCTTTCGGCGAGGGACGCAAGGCCACTACCGCTTTGCCGCCGTTTAAGCAATTCTACGGCGGTGGCCCCGATTCTGTACGCGGCTTCAAGGAGTCTTGGCTGGGGCCCCGTGACAGCTTTGGCAACCCTTATGGTGGCAACGTATTGGTTGCCAACCAGCTTGAGCTTATAATCCCGCTGCCGGAAAAATGGAGTGGCAAGACCCAGGCCAGCCTGTTTTACGATTTCGGCAACGTATTCAATACGGGCGAGGTCGCGTTTACGGACAAGCTGGGTTCGCCCGTGACCTACGAGCCGGACTTTGGCGAAATCAAGTCATCGGTCGGGGTGGCCGTACAGTGGCTTGCGCCGCTGGGCTTTTTCCGCTTCAGCTATGCACTGCCGCTCAACGAAACACCAGCAAATGATCGCTTTTTCGGAGATGAAGTTGAAAGATTTCAATTCTCTATTGGCCAGGCATTCTAGGCCTGCTTCTTTTAAATTTTAGTGTCAGATGGATTGGATTGATATATGAGTTTTTCAAAGCAAGATTTCACCAAGGTACTGGTCGCTGTTGCAACGTTAGCTGCACTCGCACTGCCGGCCCATGCGCAAGAGCAAAAAATAGGTTTCGTCAATGTTCCCCTGTTAATGGATCGCGCACCGCAGACGAAGGCCGCGATGGGGGCACTTGAAGAAGAATTTGCCCCGCGTCAACGCGAGATTCTTGCCCGGCAAAAAGAATTTCAGGATCTGCAGGAAAAGGTCCAGCGTGACGTTGCGGTAATGGGCGAAACGGAGCGCCGTAACGCGGAAAAAGACCTGCGTGACTTGCAGCGTGAAGTTGTGCGACTGCAGAACGAATTCAGGGAGGACCTGAATCTGCGCCGCAATGAAGAGCTGGGTAACCTGCAGCGCTCGTTGCTGAAAGAAGTGCAGGACTATTCGCAGGGTGCCGGGTTTGACCTCGTTGTCGGAGATGGGGTGCTGTTCGCGAGCACGGCGGTCGACATTACAGAACTCGTATTGCGCGCTGTGGAAGCCAATTACCAGGCTGCTAACCGCTAGATAAGCAGGCCGCGTGCGCTAAAGGCAGCGCGCGTACTTTAATGGGGAGGCAGCGTTTTGGCAGTCAGCCTGGGAGAACTGGCAGGCCGTTTCGGTCTTGAGCTTGAAGGCGATCCCGCAACAACGGTGCGTCGTGTCGGCACGCTTGCCCATGCGGAGCCTGATGCGATCAGTTTTTTCGCCAATCCGGCTTACCGCGGGCAGCTCGCAAATACTCGGGCCGCCGCGGTCATCCTGAAGCCGGAACACAGCAAGGACTGTCCCGCCGACGCCTTGCTTGCGAAAGATCCGTACCTCGCCTATGCCAACATCGCCGCCATGCTGCATCCGCCGCTGGCATACTCTCCCGGAGTCGATGCCAGCTCGTCAGTCGCGACCTCGGCGACGTTGGCGGAGGGCGTGCACGTTGCAGCGAATGCCACCGTGGGCGCGAACTGCCAGATTGGAGAGCGCTGCTACATTGGCGCCGGCAGCGTACTTGGCGAAAATGTTGTAATCGGCGACGACACGCGTCTTCTTGCAAATTGCACGATCATGCATGACGTCGTAATCGGCAAGCGCTGTATTATTCATCCGGGCGCAGTGGTTGGCGCGGACGGCTTCGGCAATGCACAAGGCCCGGCTGGCTGGGTAAAGGTACCGCAGCTCGGTTCCGTTCGTATCGGTGACGATGTCGAAATTGGTGCCAACACCACGATAGACCGCGGCGCGATTGAGGACACCGTAATCGAAGATGGCGTGCGCCTCGATAATCTCATTCAGATTGCACACAATGTTCGTATCGGGGCGCATACGGCCATCGCCTCGCAGACTGGCATTTCCGGCAGTACAACTATCGGCAAGCGCTGCATGCTGGCAGGACAGTCCGGCCTGGTGGGCCACATCACGATTTGTGACGATGTGGTCATCGGCGGTGCTACGATGGTCACCAAGAATATTAGCGAGCCGGGCTTTTATACGGCGAGTTTTCCGGCCGAGCGCGATCGCGATTGGAAACGTCGAGTTGCGCGTTTTCGCAGACTCGAAGATCTCGCGAATCGCGTAGCACAGTTGGAAAAAGGGACGCAAAAGAAATGACATCCGACGATACCGTGCTCGAGGCGACAGCAATAATGAAGTACCTGCCGCACCGGTACCCGTTTCTGCTGATTGATCGCATCGTCAAATGCACGCCGGGCGAGCAGATTACGGCGATCAAGAACGTAACGATGAATGAACCCTTTTTTCAGGGTCACTTTCCGGGTAACCCGGTGATGCCCGGTGTCCTCATTATCGAAGCCATGGCGCAGGCCGGTGGCGTGCTGTCACACCTGTCCGATTCAGGATTGAAGCCGCGGCCACTGTACTTCCTCGCCGGCGTGGATGACGCGCGCTTTCGCCGGCCGGTCACCGCGGGAGATCAGCTTGAGCTGGTCGTACGCAAAGAGAAGGTTCGCGGCGGCATGTGGCGCTATGGCTGCGAAGCATTCGTCGCTGGGCAATTGGCGGTCAGCGCCAGGATTTTGTGCGCCCCCGGCAAATGATTCATCCAACGGCCATCATTGCAGATACCGCACGTATCGCGGATGACGTCGACATTGGTCCGTATTCTCTGATTGGAGATGATGTCGAAATCGGCAGTGGCTGCCATATCGGCGGGCATGTCGTTATTAACGGGCCTACGCGACTCGGCACAAACAATCGGATTTACTCGTTTGCAGCGGTCGGCGATGACCCGCAGGATAAAAAATACGCAGGAGAGCCGACCCGGCTGGAAATCGGCAATGGCAATACGATCCGCGAGTTCTGCACTATCAGTCGTGGCACCGTTCAGGACAAAGGCGTTACCCGTCTCGGCGATGACAACTGGATCATGGCGTACGTGCACATTGCTCACGATTGCGTGATCGGCAGCCATACGATCCTGGCAAATAACGCGACGCTGGCCGGTCATGCGCATTTGGGTGACTGGGTCATCATGGGGGGGTTCTCGGGTGTGCATCAGTTTTGTCGAATTGGCGATCATGCGTTCCTCGGCATGTACGCGGGAATTGGCCAGGACGTGCCGGCATACACGATGGTGTCAGGCCAGCCGGCGACGCCGCGCGGCATCAATTCCGAGGGGCTCAAGCGCAGAAACTTCAGCAGTGAGCAGATTCGCAACATCAAGCACGCCTACCGGTTGCTGTACCGGCAGAAACTGAAACTTGCGGATGCTGTCGCGCAGATTGCGAAGCTTGCAGAGGAGCGTCCCGAGCTGCGGCCGCTGTTGAATTCCCTGCAGGAATCCGGTCGCAGCATCGTGCGCTGAGCTGTGCCGGCCGTATGCGCATTGGGCTGGTAGCGGGGGAAGCCTCGGGCGATCTGCTCGCGGCCGGGCTGATCGGCGCCTTGCGCCGCAAGGTACCGGGCATTCGTTTCGAAGGTGTGACGGGCAACGCCATGGCGGCGGCGGGCTGCGAATCACTGGGCGACGCTGACGATCTCGCCGTCATGGGCCTCGTTGAGCCGCTGCGCAGAGTGCCACGACTCCTGAAGCTGCGACGTTCGCTGGTCCGCCACTGGCAAAGTCAACCGCCGGATGTCTTCGTGGGAGTCGATGCGCCGGACTTTAACCTGAGTCTTGAGCGTCAGCTAAAGGCGCGCGGTATAGCGACCGTGCACTACGTCAGCCCGTCTGTGTGGGCATGGCGTCAGGGTCGGGTAAAGAAAATTGCGAGGAGCGCGGACAAGGTGCTGTGTTTATTGCCGTTCGAGAAAGCATTCTATGACCGGCACGACGTTGCTGCCGAGTTTGTCGGGCATCCCATGGCAGATAATCTGCCAACGACGGTCGATGCAAAGGCAGCGCGGGCGGCACTTGGCATCAAGGCTGCGCGGGTCGTGGCGATCATGCCGGGCAGCCGCATGTCTGAGGTCAGCAGGCTCGGTGATTTATTCATTCTGACGGCAAAGTCATTGCTCGCTCGCTACCCGGACCTTGGCTTCGTAACACCGCTGGCGAACGACAGGACCCGCGACGCCTTCGCGCAGCAACTCGCTGCGGCAGGTATGCGCGATCACTTTACGCTGCTGACGCGGCAGTCGCAGCAAGCCATCATTGCCAGCGACACGGTACTCCTGGCATCCGGCACCGCCGCGCTGGAAGCTGCCTTGCTGAGTCGTTCGATGGTTGCGGCGTATCGACTTGCACCGCTGACCTATTGGCTGGTCCGCACCCTGCGACTCGTCAAAGTCGACTACTTTACCTTGCCAAATCAATTGACGGCTGAGCCACTCGTGCCTGAGTTCCTGCAATCGGCCGCAACTCCACAATCGCTTGCCGAGGCGGTCGCCCACTTGCTGGACGACATGCCCCGACGACAAGCAATCGAACAGGCATTCGCGTCGCTGCGGGAAACGCTCGGGCGAAATGCGAATGAGCGCGCGGCTGACGCTGTGCTTGCGCTCGCGGCTCGCGCACCGGAGCGATACTAGTGGTTTGGCAGCCAACAGCGGGCGTTGATGAGGCGGGGCGCGGGCCGCTGGCCGGCCCGGTGGTTGCAGCCGCTGTCATCTTGCAGCCGTCGCGACCGGTCGCTGGCGTGGCTGATTCGAAGAAACTAACGGCGGCACGACGCGTGCGTCTGGCACAAACTATTCGGCGCGACGCCTGCGCGTGGGCCGTCGCCTGGGCGGACGCCGCGGAAATCGACAGGCTGAATATTCTGCAGGCCAGTCACCTGGCAATGCGCAGAGCGATCAGTGGCCTCGGCGTTGTTCCCGATTTCGTAGAGGTCGACGGCAACCGGTTGCCCAGCCTGACGTTCCCGGCAATCACGTTGACGGGCTCGGCAATTATTGGCGGTGATGCCAAAGTGGCGGCAATCAGCGCGGCGTCGATTCTGGCGAAGGTCACTCGTGATGCAATGATGGTAGAGCTCGACAGGCTTTACCCCCAATACGGCTTCGCACAGCACAAGGGCTATCCGACGCGCGCGCATCGCGAGAGTCTGTCGAGATTCGGTCCCTGTCCACAACATCGCCGCAGTTTCAAGCCGTTACGCCTGTCTGCCTGATTGCATCCCGAATTGGCTCACATCGGCGGGGGCGGTACTGATAAAATCGAGCGCCGCGCAGCAAGATTCCAGCCAGCCAGAATGACCAAGCCCTTCGCACATTTGCACCTGCACACCCAGTACTCGATCGTCGACAGTACGGTGCGGATTCCTGAGTTAATGAAACGCTGCGTTGACGCCGGCATGCCTGCGGTCGCGTTGACCGACCAGGACAACATTTTCGGGCTGGTCAAGTTTTATAAGCAGGCCTTGCGTCACGGCGTCAAACCTCTCATCGGCGTCGACCTGCGAATTCGCAATGACGATGACGCTGCGTCCTTTGCGAGCCTCGTGTTGTTATGCCAGTCAGAAGCGGGCTACCGGAATCTTACCCGGCTCGTCAGTCGCTGTTACCTCGAGGGCCAGGTTCGCGGCGTGCCGATGGCGGAACGAAGCTGGCTGGACGACGCGAGCTGCGGGGATCTCATTGCATTGTCCGGCGGCCTCGCCGGCGATGTCGGCCGTTCACTAGTCAACGAGCACGCTGATATTGCCGAGCAGCAGCTGGAACACTGGCTTACTGTTTTCGGTGATCGCTACTACCTTGAATTGACCCGCGCGGGCCGGCCTGACGAGGCGCAGTGCATGCAGCATACGTTGGAACTTGCGAGCCGCCGCAGCGTGCCGGTTGTCGCAAGCAATGATGTGCGATTCATCGACAGGCAGGATTTTGAAGCCCACGAGGCGCGCGTCTGTATTAACGAAAGCCGCACGCTGGACGATAGCAGTCGACCGCGAAGATTCAGTCCGGAACAGTATTTGCGGGACGGCGACGAGATGACGGAACTTTTCGCAGACGCTCCCGAAGCTATCAGCAATGCACTGGAAATAGCGCGGCGTTGCAATTTGAATTTGCAACTGGGTAGCTCGGTTTTGCCCGCTTTCCCCGTGCCTGATGCACAAACCGAAGAGGGTTATTTGCGGGAAGAGTCTGCGCGTGGACTTCGGCGATTCCTTGAGAAGAAGCACAAGCGTGAAGCCACCACGGCGGAACAGCAAAACGCCGTTGCCGCACCGTACCAGCAGCGCCTGGATGCGGAGCTCGATGTCATCTGCGAGATGGGCTTTCCGGGCTACTTTCTGATCGTAGCGGACTTCATTCGCTGGGCGAAAGAACAGGGTATTCCGGTGGGTCCCGGACGTGGCTCCGGCGCCGGGTCGCTGGTTGCCTTTGTTCTCGGCATTACCGCGATTGATCCGCTGGAATTCGATTTGCTGTTTGAACGTTTCCTGAATCCCGAACGCGTATCAATGCCCGACTTCGATGTCGACTTTTGCATGGAGGGTCGCGACCGCGTTATCGATTACGTTGCCGCGCGCTACGGTCGCGAACGTGTGTCGCAGATCATCACCTACGGCACGATGGCTGCCAAGGCCGTGGTGCGCGACGCGGGTCGGGTACTCGGACATCCGTACGGGTTCGTCGACCGGATCGCCAAGCAAATTCCGTTCGAGTTGGGCATGACGCTGGACAAGGCCCTGGAGCAGGAAGCCGAACTCGCGGCCCTGTACGGTGATGACGACGAAGTTCGCTCACTGATCGATTTGGCGCGCTCGCTGGAGGGCCTCGTAAGAAACGCGGGCAAACACGCCGGCGGCGTGGTCATTGCACCCGGCAAGTTGACCGACTTTACGCCGCTTTATTGCGAAGAGGGTGGCCTGAATGTCGTAACGCAGCTTGATAAGGATGACGTGGAGGCCGCGGGACTCGTCAAGTTCGACTTCCTTGGGCTTAAGACGCTGACAATCATTGACTGGGCCGTGCGCATTATCAACGACGCGCAACCCGAGTCACCTATCGATATCGAAGCGATACCCATGACGGACAGCAAAACGTTTCGATTGCTGCAGGCCTGCAAAACGACGGCGGTATTTCAGCTTGAATCACGCGGCATGCGCGACCTGATCAAGCGGCTGCGTCCTGACCAGTTTGAAGACCTGATTGCCCTGGTTGCGCTGTTCAGGCCGGGTCCGTTGCAGTCGGGCATGGTCGATGACTTTATTGCGCGCAAGCACGATTTGTCGAAAGCGGCGATTGACTACTTGCATCCGGACCTCAAGCCGGTGCTTGAACCGACTTACGGCGTGATCCTGTACCAGGAGCAAGTCATGCAGATTGCGCAGGTGCTCGCTGGCTATACGCTGGGCGGCGCAGACCTGTTGCGCCGAGCGATGGGCAAGAAAAAGCCCGAGGAAATGGCGAAGCAGCGTGAAATCTTCGTGACTGGTGCGACGGAGCGGGGAGTAGAGGTCGCGACGGCAACCCGCATCTTCGATTTGATGGAGAAATTTGCGGGCTACGGCTTTAATAAATCGCACTCGGCAGCGTACGCATTGCTCTCTTACCAGACCGCTTACCTCAAGGCCCACTACACGGAAGCCTTTATGTCCGCGGTCATGACGGCTGACATCGATAACACCGATCGCCTCGTCATGTTGAAGGATGACTGTCGCCAACTGGGCATTGAACTGGTGCCGCCGGACATCAATCGTTCAAGCTACGCTTTCAGTGTCGCCGGATCCAAACATATTTTGTACGGGTTGGGTGCGATCAAGGGCGTAGGCAAGAGTGCCGTGGATGCGATGATCGCCGAGCGTGA
Source organism: Woeseia sp. (assembly GCA_013003155.1). GTDB lineage: Bacteria > Pseudomonadota > Gammaproteobacteria > Steroidobacterales > Woeseiaceae > Woeseia. Next base: position 12,641 of record JABDKF010000310.1, read on the forward strand.
ACGGCAAGGTCCGTTTACCGGGCTGGTCGAGTTTGTCGGCCGTATCGAACTGGATAAAGTTAACCGGCGCGCGCTCGAGGCGTTGATCAAGTCGGGCGCACTTGACGTCTTCGGAGAATCCAGACGCGGCCTGATCGAGCAGTTGCCCGAGGCGTTACAAAGTGCGGGGCAGGCAGCGCGAGCAGCGGAAGCGGGTCAGAACGATATGTTTGGCCTGTGCAACGATGAAGCACCAAAGGACGCCGTGGCGCCGCCGGCGCCGCTGCGCGAGTGGACCGAGGATGAGTTGCTGCGCAACGAGAAGGAAGCCCTTGGCCTGTACCTTACCGGCCACCCGTTTCGAGCAGTGGCTCGTGATGCGGCCTGTTTCGTCGACGGCGCGCTCGGTGCAATAAGCTCCGAACCGCAGCCGCAATCCAACGGCCAGCGCAATTACGCGCAGTCGCAGCGCACCGTTACCGTCGCCGGGTTGATCATGGATATCCGCAAACGCGGCTCGCGCGTGACCGTAACGCTGGATGACGATAGTGGTCGGCTGGATATAAGTCTGTTCAACGAAAGTTTTCAGGAATACCGCCATCTGCTCAACAAAGACGAAATTATTGTCGTTTTCGGAACGCTGCGATACGACGAATTCATCGGCGGCTGGCAAGTGAATGCAAAAACCGTTGTTCCCATCGACCGGATCATCGAACAACGTGCCAGCACAATGATCTTGCAAGTAGATCCGAACGGTCACGGTCAGCAATTGCTCAGCCAGCTACACGACGTTTTGTTGCCGCACCGTGAGGGTCAGTGTGATGTTGCGGTGCATTACACCGGCAACGCAGCGAGTGCACGACTCAAACTGGGTCCCGAATGGAGCGTGCGCCCCAGCCGTGAATTGCGCGACAAGCTGACCGAGCTATTGGGGCGCGATGCCGTGCGGTTGCTGTACACACCCGGCCATGAAATGAGGTAAGGTCGCTAATGTCGATTCCAGGCGAATTACGCCACCAGTCTTAGGGTAGTTTATGGACCTGAAATTTCTTGATTTCGAACAACCGATCGCGGAGCTGGAAGCTAAAATCGACGAGCTGCGGTATGTCGGTGACGATTCCGAGATCAACATCAACGAAGAAGTCGCGCGCCTCAAGAGCAAGAGCGAATCGCTGACCAAGAGTATTTTTTCGAAACTCAGCGCCTGGCAAATCGCCCAGCTCGCGCGGCATCCCATGCGCCCGTATACGGCCGATTACCTGCAGTTGCTGGCGCCGGATTTCCAGGAACTGCACGGCGATCGCATGTACGCTGATGATCCGGCCATTATTGGCGGTATCGGTCGTTTGGACGGTCGGCCCGTGGTATTTATCGGCCATCAAAAAGGGCGCGACACGAAAGAGCGCGTGCGCCGCAACTACGGGATGCCGAAACCTGAAGGGTATCGGAAGGCACAGCGGCTAATGCGTCTTGCCGAGCGATTTTCACTGCCCATTGTCACCCTGATTGATACGCCGGGCGCCTATCCGGGTATCGGTGCAGAAGAGCGCGGTCAGAGCGAGGCAATTGCATATAGTCTTTACCTGATGGCGAAATTGCGCACTCCCATCATCAGTGTCGTCATCGGTGAAGGTGGTTCCGGTGGCGCGCTTGCGATTGGTGTTGGCGACAAGCTGCTGATGCTCGAGTACAGCATTTATTCGGTTATTTCGCCGGAGGGCTGTGCCTCGATCCTGTGGAAAAGCGCTGAAAAGGCGGAAGAAGCTGCCGAGGCGATGCGTATTACAGCAGCCGATCTTAATGGCTTTGGCCTGGTTGATGAGGTATTGCCAGAGCCGCTGGGCGCTGCTCACCGCGACCCGGATGCGATGGCAGAAGTTATTCGCAACGCGCTTATCAAGCATCTTGACGATATCGAGTCGCTAGACAAAGAGGCACTCCTGCAGCGGCGCCGCGACCGGATCGCGAATTTCGGCGATTTCAAGGACGGCTGATTTCATCCGCGCCATCGATGCCGCTCGACCCCGACAAAATTAGTGAGTTCCTCGATCGCAGCGTCGCACAATATGGCGCGCCATCGAGTACGATCGTCGCGTTTAGTGGCGGTCGTGATTCAACGGTGTTGTTGTCCCTTATGGCGGATCTTGCACCGCGCCTGCAGACAGCTTTGTCGGCGGTCCACGTCAATCACGCGCTCCAAACGGGCGCTGACGAATGGCAGACTCATTGCGCGCAGTTTGCTGCTGCTCTTAACGTTCCCTTTCGCGCAATTTCCGTTGCAGTGCAAAAGCAAGGCGATGCGGGGCCCGAGGGCAATGCGCGGCAGGCGCGGTACGCGGCGTTGGCAGAGCTGTTGGGCGATGGAGACTGGCTGATGACCGGGCATCACGAGGACGATCAGGCGGAGACGGTGCTGCTCAACCTGATGCGTGGCAGCGGCGTCACCGGTCTGCGCGGCATGTTGCCCTGTCGTGACTTTGAGCGTGGTTTGCTGGTGCGACCGCTGCTGTCGTATAGCGCTGCCGAAATCGCGGACTTTGCTGCCCGACGCAAGCTGTCGTGGATCGACGATCTGTCCAACTCAGATACAACGTTCGACCGAAACTTTCTGCGCCACGAAGTGCTGCCTGTACTGCAGCGTCGCTGGCCAGCGGCCAGCCGGCAATTGGCGCACAGCGCGCAACTTGCGGCAGCGGCGGCAGCGCAGTTGGAAGAACTTGCCGTTCTGGACATCGCGCGCTGCGGCACGTCAGCCAGGCTGTCAGTGTCCGCGCTTACCGAGCTCTCCGGGAATCGTCTCGGCAACGTGTTGCGTCACGCATGCCAATTGCAAGGTTTGCCCGTGCCGCCGCGGCATCAGTTGGCCGCAATAATTGCAGACGTGCTGCCCGCAAAGCCGGACGCAACGCCGCTTGTTAGCTGGCCGGGCGGTGAGGCACGGCGTTTTCGTGAT
>JABDKF010000317.1 GCA_013003155.1 Woeseia sp.
TGCACGCCGTTGCCGCGTTGATACATAGCCTGTAGCACGCGGATATCCGTCCAGAGTTCGGATTCAGAAACGCTGCCGCCTGCGTCAAACACTCCGACGACGGTCCAGGTTGTTTGTCCAAAGCGAATGGTGTTGCCGATATCCAGGCCGATAAACTCTGACTGTGCGGCACGCCCGACGATCAGCTCATTCTTGCCTTCCTCAAACATGCGGCCTTCGTCGATTTTTATATTATTGCGCACCGCGAATGCACCCGGCTGCACCCCCCGCAACGGCACATTCGCGTCTTCGTTCGTGGATTTTTTGCGAATATCGACGACGACATAGAGCTCCCCCGAGGAAACAGGTGTATCGCCGTCGCGCAATATGCCCGGAGCACCAGCGATAATAAGGGCTTGCTCGTTGGAAAGACCGCTATTGAGTTCCGCGGTAGAGCCGCTACGCATCACGATTGCCGTGTCTTCCGCGCCGGCGGTCATCATCGTGCGTTCGAAACCCGCAGCCATCGACAACACTGCCGCGAACACCAGCACAACGGCCGCCACGCCGACGACGGCGACGATAGATCCACCGAGGCGTTGCGGCAGGTTGCGAATATTGAGCGCGGTTACGGCAAAAATCTGATTCAGTAGTTTCATGTGAATTCCTAGCCGCGTGCCAGTGCGTCGACGATGGTGAGTCGCATCGCTTTCAATGCGGGGAACAGGCCGGCAAAAATTCCGGCGCCGATCATGATGCCAACGGCAAACAGCATGGATTGCGGCGACAGGTAGATCCCGGGCAACGAGGCGCCCATCGCCTGGGCGGCTCCCTGCACAAGCAGCCAGCCAATGCCAAGACCGAAGATGCCGCCCATCAAAATGATCAAGACGGATTCCGACAGGACAATGCCGAGCACCGCCGAATCGCGAAAACCTACGGTTTTTAATACGGCGAGTTCCGGAATTCGTTCGCGGACCGATTGCGACATCGTGTTGCCAGCAACGAGCAGCAGCGTAAAGAACACGGCACCCAGAATCAGCTGCACGATCAAGCCGATATTGCCAAACTGCTTGGCGAACGAAGCGGCAAAGGCGGCCTCGGTACTCGTTTCCGTCTCGTTCGGGGAATTTGCGAACTGTTCGTCGATGGCGTTGGCAACTCCGACAGGATTGGCACCCTTGGCGATACGCAGGATGTACCAGCCGGCGGTGCCCTTACCGAAGCGGCGCGCCTCTTCAAAGTAATCGTAGTGAAATAACATAAACGCTGTACTGCCGCGCGGGTCGTCCGACTGCATGATGCCTTCGAGATCGAACTCCCAGTTACGGTCACCGTCCGCTTTCGGCCAGATTGTCGAAAGAATGGGAATGCGATCACCCAGCTTCCAGCCGAACTTTTCCGCCAGTTCGCGACCGACGACCGCGCCGATGCGATTCTTGGCGAAGGCATCGAGTTGCTCAGGCGCAATGACAAGTTCCGGGTACAGCGCGAAGTACTCTTCAGGTTCTACAGGAAACTGCGCAAACTGATTGCGCGGGTCCTGGTAGTAACCCCCAAACCACGAGGCATGTGTGACATCGGCAACGCCCGGTGTCGAGGCAATGCGCGCCTGGTAGCTCATCGGCAACGGATTGATCAGGGAGATCTTGTTAATCACGATTAGCCGCTCGGCCGAGGAAACATCCTCGCCGGAACGAAACGCATAGCCAATTGCGTTCAACAGCGCAAAAAGCAGGAAAGCGACCAGAACGGACAGCACGGTCAACGAGGTGCGCACTTTCTTGCGCCAGGCATTTTTCCAGACAAGGCCGAAGTACTTCATGCTGCGGCCCTGGCTTCCAGCTTGCCCTTGTCCATATGCAACGTGTGCTGCGCATAGTCCGCGGCCTGCGCATCATGGGTCACCATGATGATCGTTTTGCCGTGTTCGGAATTCAGTGTTTGCAGCAGCTTCAGAATTTCGTCCGCAGTCGCACGGTCAAGATCGCCCGTCGGCTCGTCGCAAAGCAAGAGCTGCGGATCGGAAACTATCGCCCGCGCAATGGCGACACGCTGCTCCTGACCGCCAGACAGTTCACGCGGGCGGTGCTTGGCGCGATCGGCAAGGCCGACAATGTCCAGCGCAATTTCTGCCCGCCGCGCACGTTCCTTGCCGGACATATTGGTCAGCAACAACGGCAGTTCGACGTTCTTGCGCGCCGTCAGAACCGGCAGCAGGTTGTAAAACTGAAAAATGAAGCCGACGTGCGACGCACGCCAGTTGGAAAGCTGGTTGTTACTCATAGACGATATTTCGGCACCGCCAACGGTGACTGTGCCTGCAGTCGGTTTGTCGAGGCCGCCCAACAGGTTTAGCAAGGTCGTCTTGCCGGAGCCTGATGGCCCCATCAGTGCGAAGAAATCGCCCTTTGAAATTTGCAGGTCCAGCTCGTGCAGCACATCGACGCGTTCTTTGCCCTTTTTATAAACACGGCTGACGCCTTCCAGCTTTGCCAGTATCTCCGCCATTGTCCACTCCCGTTACTTTATTTTAACTTCCTGCCCGGCGCTCAGCGGCGCAGTAGCTGCACTGACGATGGTATCGCCGGCTCTCAAGCCCGCAAGAATCAGTACGCGATCACGATCTGCCGCGCTGCCCAGCGTAACCGCCCGGCGTTCTACCAAGTTGTTCGCGACACGCCATACAAAATCACCATCGGCATCCTGCTGCAATGCCGATCCCGAAATCAAAACGCCGGGCTGTTCGCCAGCGGTGCTGGGCGGCGGCTCGCTGCCGAGGAAGGCAACTTTCACACCCATATCGCGAAGGACGCGTTCGTCGCGTTCGCGAAACCCGATGCGCACGCGCACCGTCGCTTTCTGGCGATCCGCCGTTGGCACTATCGCGATGACATCGGCCGGTATTTGCCAGTCCGGGTAGGCGTCCAGGGTTGCGCTCACCGCCTGACCCGCTTTGACGCGTTGAATGTAGGCTTCGTTGACGTCGACTTCGATCTCCAGCGAATCCATATCAACGATCGTGCAAATGCCGGTGCGCGTAAAGCCGCCACCAGCGGAGATCGGCGAAATCATCTCGCCGGGCTGCGCGTTTTTCGATACGACCATGCCGCCGAACGGCGCGCGTATCGTCATGTCATCAAGCGCATCCTGTGAGAGTGCGACGCTTTTCTGAGCTACGGTGACGTTCTCACGGGCGGTTTCGAGCCTCGCGGCAAGCGCGTCATAGTTGGCCTCCGCTGCATCAACGCTCGAGGTGCTGGTCAGTTTTCGCTCAGCGAGCAGGCGCAGCCGGTCTCGCTCGAGTTCGGCAGCGCGCAACTGTGCCGCAACTTCTGCGATCGCGGCGCGTGCTGATTGCAGCTGCGCATTGCCAAGTGCAAGCTGCGCGCGTTGAGTGGTGTCATCGAGACGAGCAACGACCTGGCCGGCTTCGACGCTCATCCCTTCTTCGATCAAAACCTCGGTCACCTTGCCCGTAACCTCGGATGACACGGTGGCTTCGCGACGCGCAGTGACATAACCGGAAGCATCCAGCACGCTGTTGGCGGCGGCAGCACTTGGCGGACGGCGCGCGGTCTCGGTTTCGACTTCGACCGCGCTGTCAAAGCCGCCCGTCAGATTCCACGCCACCACTGCAACGACGATCAATGCGAGAAAAGCAACCGCCCACCGCCAGCCGCCCCCCGACGGGGTCTGGGTGGCGCGGTCTATCTTGAGTTCGCTAAGTCTGTCGGCGGGCTCGGCCATGTGCGGGTGCCGTTATTGGTGTTATTACAACATGCTACCAGTTTGCGGCGCTGCGTCGCGACCGCGGTCCCGCAAAAATGTAACGGTTGCAAGCCAGTTGGCGGCGGCTCGATGGCCGATCTAGAGTGCTTTGAGCAGGTGTCGCCGGGCGGTGGGCCTTGCGACTGTATCAATCGAGCTCTATATGAACGCGCCGATTGTGTTTACCCTTCTTTTCGGACTTCGCGACACGGACCGCGCCGATTTCGCCGGTTTTTAGCACGTGCGTGCCGCCGCAGGGCTGCAAATCGACGCCCTCGATATCCAGCAGGCGGATTTTGCCGGCCGCTTTCGGCGGCTGAACCGACATCGTGCGTATGAGTTCGGGCTGTGCGGCGAGTTCTGCGTCGGTGATCCAGCGGCAGCTCACCGCGATATCCCGATCGACGAGGTCGGCAAGTTTTGCCGTGACCTCGTCCTTATCGACCGTATCTTCCATGTCGAAATCGAGGCGACTGCGTTGCGCGCTGATGTTGCCACCGGTCACGCCGTACTTCAGCACCGCGCCCAGCAAATGCAAAGCGGTATGCATGCGCATGTGTCGATAGCGCCGGTCCCAGTCGATTTCGGCGATGATGTTAATGCCTGCCGGCGGCAATTCCGCACCATCAGCGAGCACGTGCCGAATTGCGCCGCGATCACCATAGCGGGTGTCAACAACCTGCGCCTCGCCGCCATCCCAGCGCAACCTGCCTGTATCACCGGGCTGACCACCACCCATCGCATAAAAAACGGAGCGATCAAGAATAACGTAGCCATCCAGTGAGTCCAGCACCGTTGCCTCGCACTCTCTCTGGTAGGCGTCGTCACGAAAAAGCGTTTCGGTCATGCTCATTGCGGTCACCGGCGTCCACAGCAAGGCCAAATTTACTCCGAGTCGGTGTCCCGGGGCAACGTAGCGGCTGACAGCTGCAGCGCTTCCTGCGATTATCGACGTGTCGGGGTGCCGGCTGCAGATAGAAAAAGGTCAGGCTGATAATGCGTCACTCGTTCGTCCTGTGTTGTATAGCAATCAAAAGAGCTTGCGTCGCTCATGTGACCATTGGTTTGCCCCGAGCGATTATTGCGGGCACTGCTGTGCGAAAAATTAGTTACCGCGAAGTGCGCGCCGATCATGCGGCAGGCATCGGGCTATGAGTCTGTTTGCCGTCAACAGCGGCGCAGGATCGCGGCCGTTCGTCAAAATGCACGGCTTGCGCAACCATTTTGTCATTATCGATGCGCGCAAAGAATCGTTCACGCCGACAGTGGAAGACACGGTAAGAATTTGTGATGCACAGGTGGGAGTCGGGGCAGATCAGCTGATCTTGATCGAGCAATCTGACAACGCAGACGCGTTCATGCGAATTTTGAACACGGACGGACGCGAAGCCGAAGCCTGCGGCAACGCAACCCGCTGCGTGGCGTGGCTACTCATGGAAGAAAGCAAGACAGACAGCGTGGTTATTCAAACGGTAGCGGGCTTGCTGGCCTGCGATCGAGCGGGCGACCTGCAAGTGCGCTGTAACATGGGCGTAATTAGCAGTGCGTGGCAGCAAATACCGTTGTCACGAGCCTGCGATACGCTGCACTTGCCTATCGCCTACGGCGCGTTACAGGATCCAACGGGGTGTAGCGTCGGCAATCCGCACGCCGTATTTTTCGTCGATGCAATTGATGCCGTCGATATCGAAACACTCGCGCCAGCCATTCAAAACGACCCGCTTTTTCCGCAACAGGTAAACGTGGGGGTCGCTGAACTTATTGACCCGAATAATCTGCGGCTTGCGGTGTATGAGAGAGGCGCAGGCCAAACGATGGCGTGCGGCAGCGGTGCTTGTGCGGCAGTTTTTGCAGCGCGTGCTCGCGGACTCACCACCGCGTCGCAAATGAGAGTGTCTCTGCCAGGGGGCGAGGTAGATATCGCAATAGATAGCGATGCCAGTGCAACAATGACGGGACCGGTTGCCTATTCATTTACTGGGACGATATAAAAAAACGGGCAGCAACCTTGCGGTTACTGCCCGTCGCCTTTACAGCGTGAGAAGTAAGGTCAGGGGGTAGAGACCTAACTCCTTTGCTTTGGCCCTCGCGGACTTCAGCGCTGCCGGCCGGCAAGCCGTCAAAGACAGCATGATTCATGCTGCAACCAGCGCACCCGGGCCGAGGTACCAAATACGGCGCGAATTGCTGGCTCACTGGTAGCTCCTGTCCCTTTGAGCTCACTGCAGCGCATGTAACATCGGCAAATCAAAGCCTCCACAGCACCTGACTTTACCGTTATTCCGTTAATTTCAGCGCCGACTTTCTCCGTGCGAGCCACCGCCCGACCGTAAGCAAAACGTCAAGGCGATCGTCTCAGCGTTCCATAACGGACAAACAATGACGGAGAAATCTTACTGCTGCGAGACGCTATTTGGGGAATTGCCACAAATCTTTACATTGCGGCGCCGACCGGCGGCAGTCAGGAAAGCAGGCTTAACGCCAGGAAGCCGAGGGTCGCGATGGCTGCGGCCACGAGGGCGTACGGGAGCTGTGTTCGCACATGGTCAATGTGATCAGTCGCGGAGGCCATCGACGCAACGACCGTCGTATCACTGATCGGCGAGGCATGATCGCCGAAAATCGCACCCGAGATAGCTGCGCCGAGCAGCAGCGGTACCGGGAGTCCCAGCGTTGTTGCAACAGGGACTGCGATTGGAATCATGATGGCAAAGGTGCCCCAGCTCGACCCGACGGAGAATGCGATAAAAGCAGACGCCAAAAAAATCAGTGGTGCCAGCAGCGCTGCCGGCACGGCCGCACCCGCGACGCCAGCCACGTAGGGCCCCGTGCCAAGCAGTTTGGCGACGTCACCGAGTGCGAGAGCAAGCAACAGAATCGTTGCTATGGGTAACAGCGAGCCCGCGCCTTTCATGAAGACGCGCATCAGCTGATGGATTGAGGTTTGTCGACGAGCGAGCAACAAGATCCAGGCAACGACTATGGCAAAGCTGATCGACCAGAGAATCGATACGGAACCCGATCCTTCAATCAGATTGCCGGCGCCAGTAATGTAAAGACCGACCGGCATCATCAGGATCATTGCCGTGATTGGCAGCATCATCAAATACGCGGGCGGTACCGGTTTGCCCGCGTGTTGCGTATCATGGTCTGCGCTGATATCAATCATCGGTGTCGCGCTAGGCCACAGCAATTCGCCGCTCGCCGTTCTTGCTTCGGCGGCACGCATCGGCCCGATGTTGATATTTTTCCAGATAACGACAGCGGACAGAAAGATTGCCGCAATCGAGTACAGGTTATAAGGAATAGAGGCGATGAAGATCTGCAGCGGTTCTGCAACGCCGGTGCCCGCGATAAGGCCAATAATGACGGCGCCCCAGGCATTGAGCGGAATCATTACGCACACCGGTGCTGACGTAGCGTCGATCAGGTAGGCGAGTTTCTCGCGCGAGATTCGATAACGGTCAAAAAGCGGGCGGCTGACGGCGCCGGCCACGAGCAGCGTTATGTTGGACTCGATGAAAATGACGATACCGGTCAGCCATGCGAGCCACTGTGCACGTTTCGCATTGTGCACAAAGCGACGTGTTTCCAGGAAATGCACAAAACCGCGCACGCCGCCGGATTCTTCGATGGTGGCAATCAGTGCGCCGATCAGCAGCGTAAAAATCAGTACGCGGGTATCGCCGGGATCCTGAAAAACATTGACGACGGCGTCGAGCGCGGCCGTCACACCAAGCAACGGGTTAAAGCCGCTCAGAATGAAACACCCCATCCAGATACCGGCAAACAGCGACAAGATCACCTGTTTGCTCCAGATCGCAAGCAGGATGGCAAGCAGCGGAGGGAGTACTGATAGCCAGCCGGGATCGGTCATTATCTTATTCTGTTTATCGTTGCCGGAAGCAACGAGGGTATGTCAGTTAAGCGGTGCTGTCATTATCAACGACCGACCGACGTATTCGCGCAGGGCTGCCGGGATATGTGCGGGCATTTCCCCTACGGGTGCTCCCTGACCGATCAGGCGGATTTCATCACCCACGATGGCGCCGGTCGTTGCCACAAACAGGGGGTTGCCCAGATCAAGAATTTTTGCCTCTGTGATTGCCGTTAATTCTTCATTGAGCTTGAAACGCATTAGCCGCCAGGGCTTGACGCCGTGCTGTACCGCGATCAGGTCGCCTTCGTAAAGATACAATCCGTCGATGCCGTACTGCTCTATGCCATCAGGCGCGGTCAGGAAGTGGGTCGTCCCGTCCGCCAGTTTGATGACCGCAAGGCCGGCAGGATAGGACGAGGTGATGAGGTGCTTGCCGTCGGGCGTGACAACGATGCCGTTGCTGCCGTAAACAGGTTCTGAGGTCTGCAGCGTTTCAATTTCCGAGTTGCCGGCAGGCACCTTACCAATGACATTGCCGCTTAAGTACAGGTCGCCGTTTGGCGCAACGGTCACATCGTTAAAGCCGAAACCGACATCATCGCGCAGATAGCGGTGTTTCTCCTCGCCACTTGCGAGGTCGAAGCCGAAAACGCCGGACCAGCGCGGCGCGTCCGGCAACACCGTTTCTGTCAGAAAGAAAGCGCTGCCGATGACCCACAACAGGCTTCGCTCGGTATCCACCGTCATACCGATCGCCGCCTGCGGCGTCGAGTGTTTCAACGTAGCAAACTTTGTGAGCTGTCCGTCTGCATCGATAACGAACACTTCGCCCGTGCGCATGCTGCCAAAAAATAAACGCTCGCCGGTCTCATCCCAGGCAATCCCCTCAGGCACCAGGTCAATGCGCTGTAGGTCATAGTGAATACGACTGCTGCCAAACGGCTCGGTGTCGTCCGCAATTCTTTGCAGTAACGCTCTAAAGCGCGGGACGTTTGCTAGTGCTGCGAAGTCAGCATCGTCAGCGATGCCGAAATCTGCTCGTGCACGCGCCAGAGATTCCAGCAATTCCAGCGCGCGCTCAGTGTCGCCGTTGCGTGCATACGCCGCTGCGAGTTTGTAGCGCGTGTAGAGACTTGCCGGATTCAGTTCGCGCGCCGTTTCCAGCGAACGAATCATGGCGGGGAAGTCTTCCGCGGTGTATGCGTCATTGGCATCCTGCAAGTGTTGCTGGGACTCGGCCACGCCACGCTGAGCGAAACTTGCCTGGGGAAATCCTGACAGGGCCGCAAGCGAAATCGCCAGAATAAAGTTGAAAATTTTCAATTTCGTCATGGCGCAAATCCTGCAGTGTTTTCGTTGAGGACGATTGGTAGTTCAGGCTGTTTGAGCCAGGAATAGTTCCGCGATCGGACTCGCGCGCGACCGACGCCATGCTTTCGAGTGAAAACGTATTCTCAAAGGCCAGAGATTTGCTACTCTGGCTATCGGGCCCCGACCTTACCGTGGAGACAAGACATGTATCAAAAGACTCTTCAAAGCGTATTTCTTGCATGCATTATATGTGCGATTTCATCCAGCGCGCTTGCCGAGCCTGCACCTGAAGATGCGTTCGACTATCGCGTTGCGGTCATGACGACGTTGAAAGGCCATATTGTCGCAGCGTCGATGATTGTACGCGGGCTCGTGGAGGACGATGGCTATCTTGTCAATCATGCTTTGGGGCTGGCGAACGGTGTCGCCGAAATACATCGCGTTTTTCAGGAGGGTTCCGCCGTGGGTGAAACTGAAGCGCTGCCGGCTATCTGGGAACAGCCTGAGAAGTTCAAAGCCGTCATGGAGAAATCCGAAGAGGCTACCCGAAACTTTCACTTGGTCGTTGCCGAAGGCGGTGATAAGGACGCCATTGGCGCGGCGTTCCGCAGCGTTGGCATGTCCTGCCGTGGTTGTCATGACGATTTCCGGGTGCCGCACTAATTCGTCTCGTTGCCCCGTTTCAGAGATTAAGCATTCGACAGCGTCTTCCGCGGGTGCTGCAAGTGCTGCTCGCGGTCTTGCCCTTTAGCGTCGCGGCGCAGGTTGCTGATGAGGAGCAGATCAGGCGAGGCGCGTATCTCGTGCATGCCGGTGGCTGCATTACCTGTCATACCGAGGATGTTGAGGGTGCGATGCCGTTGGCCGGTGGCCGCATGCTCGATTCGCCGTACGGCGTTTTTTATTCTCCAAACATCACGCCCGACAACGCAACCGGCATCGGCAGCTGGAGCGACGACGACTTCGTAAAGGCGTTTCACGAAGGGCGCAATCCGGACGGCGACGCCTACTACCCGTCGTTTCCCTACACGGCATACACCGGCATGTCGCGCGCCGACATTCTTGATATCAAGGCTTATCTTCGCAGTTTGCCGCCGATCAAGAAAACTAACCGCGATCATGATTTGCCGTTTTACATGTCATCGCGATTGGCGGCCAGTGCCTGGCAATCACGCTACTTCAGCGCGGCGCGCTTCGTACCGGACCCGACGCGCGATGATGCATGGAATCGCGGTGCGTACCTCGTGCGACACCTCGGGCATTGTGGCGAGTGTCACACGCCGCGCAAGAACCTCGGAGCGTTAGTTCAGGACCGGGAGCTTGCCGGTAACCCGGAAGGTCCGGACGACAGCCCGGTGCCGAATATTACGCCTGACAAACAGGACGGCATCGGTCGCTGGTCCGCGCGCGACATCGAATACTACCTCGACATTGGCATGGAGCCGGACGGCGATTTTTCCGGTGGCGCGATGGCACCGGTGATTGAAGACAACACGAGTCAACTGACGAAATCAGACCGACTCGCGATCGCCGCTTACCTGCAGGCACTGCCGCCGTTAGCCGATCAGGAATAGTTGCAGAGTCCGTCGCCGGACCCTGACGTCATGAAAAACCAACAGCGCTAATCTGCGCGATGGCGTGCGACGTGTGCCGGATCAGTAGGACGCGCTGCCACCATCGCCGGCGCGACTGTCCGCGCCGCCGTACAGGATACCGGTCTCTGGATCGCGATAAATGGCCATCGCCGCACCGATGCCGCCAACTTCGCGCACCTTGTGGCCGAGTGCCTCATAGAGGTGCTTTGTGTCCGGTGAGAAGCCCGTCTTTTCCATGATCGTGCGGTCCGGCAGCCACTGGTGATGCATGCGCCCGGCGTCCACCGCGTCGGCAATATTCAGGCCGTGGTCAATCACGTTAAGAATGGTCTGCATTGTTGTGTTGATTATCGTTTTTCCGCCAGGGCTGCCGGTTGCGAACAATGGGACTCCGTCTTTCGCAACGATCGTCGGCGTCATGCTGGACAGCATGCGCTTCTCCGGACGAATCAAGTTCGGTGCTGTGCCAATGCGACCTCGCTCATCGGTGATGCCTGGCTGCGCGTTAAAATCACCCATTTCATTGTTCAGCAAGAACCCTGCACCTTCGACGACAATGTGCGACCCGTAACCCCATTCCAGCGTGTAGGTTAGCGACACCATGTTGCCGTCCTTGTCGACCACGGAGAAATGTGTTGTCTCCGGTGATTCGTAACGATCCGCGAACTGTTGCGGATCGCTTTCCGATTTTATTGTGAGGCTGATGCTGTTGCGGAGGTTTGCGGCGTGTTCTTTTGAGGTGAGGCGTGCGAGCGGCATGTCTTCATTGAAGTCAGGGTCGCCAAGGTAGCGTGCACGATCGGCATAGCCGCGTCGCATTGCTTCGGTCAGCACGTGCAGGTACTGCGCAGAGTTGTGCCCCATGCTTGCAAGATCGAAACCTTCGAGAATGTTCAGCATCTCAACGAGCACGACGCCACCGGAGCTCGGCGGCGGCATGCTAACGATCTCATGTCCCCGGTAGGTGCCGCGAATGGGTTCGCGTTCTATCGCCTCGTATCGTGCGAGGTCTTCCAGCGTGATAATGCCGCCGTTGTTTGCCATGAAATCGGCAATGAGTTCTGCAGTCTTGCCTTTGTAAAATCCGTCCCTGCCGTCTTTCTGGATGCGTCGCAAGGTTTTCGCAAGATCCGGCTGTTTCCAGGTGTCGCCGGGTTCGTAGAGCGAGCCGTCTTTCTTCAGAAACACTTTTGCGGAACTGGGGTAACGATCCCAACGAGACTTGCGGCCCTTGAATGAGTCGTGCAGCAGCCAGCTGATCGGGATGCCGTCACGCGCCAGTCTGACCGATGGCGCGACGAGTTTGCGCCACGGGAGACTGCCGAATCGCTCATGTGCGAGGGCAAGTCCGGCAACCGTGCCAGGTACGCCGACTGCAAGAATGCTGTCGTGATTAATGTTGTCAGGAATATTGCCATCCGCGTCGAGATACATACGCTCGGTTGCGGCTAACGGGGCTTTTTCACGGAAGTCGAACGTTGTCGATGTGCCGTCGGCGCCGTAATAGACCAGGAAGCCGCCACCGCCGATGTTGCCCGCGGTCGGCCAGGTTACCGCCATCGCGAACGCCGTGGCGATGGCGGCGTCCACCGCGTTTCCACCATTTTTTAGAACCTGTACGCCGACCTCGGAGGCGTGCAGCGACGCGCTCGCCACCATGCCATTACGGGCTCGTACCGGCTCGCGAGTCGCCGCCGCTGCAAGCAACGCGTGGCCGAGGAGCAGGATGGCGAGAACGCCGGTGAAAAGATTGCGAGAAGCGGACTGGCGCATGATTACCCCGATGGTTATGCGTAATGCCGGGCGGCAAATCGAAGGCACGCATTCTACACAAGCGCCTGCGGCGTTGTAGCATTGGCATCACCCGTTCGCTAGAGTAACGCGGCAGCCGGCAGAGCTGCGTGCAATCCCGCACTCGTTTTCCAACAGGTGATGCCAATGGACAGACGCTCTTTCTTCGAAATATTGGGCGCGGCATCTTTCGCGGCGGGATTCTCAACTGCCGCAAGCGCAAAACCGGGCGGCAAGATTCATCGACGCTTGCAAGAGCTCGGTATCGTGTTGCCGGAACCCGCTGCTGCTGCAGCCGTTTACGTGCCGTACCGGGTATCCGGCAGGCAGGTATTCATTGCGGGCCAGATTCCGCCGCTCGATGCTGACATTCCCACGACCGGCAAGTTGGGCTTTAACCTTAGCGTTGACGAGGGCTACGCGGCGGCACGGCTTGCCGGGTTGCGCGTTCTCGCCCAGCTTCAGGCCGCCTGTCGTGGCGACCTGGACCGTGTTGTGCAGTGCGTGCAACTGCGCGGTTTCGTAAACAGCGCGGATGACTTCAGCGCGCAGTCTACGGTGATTAACGGCGTGTCTGACCTGTTGCGCGATGTGTTCGGTGACGCAGGCCTTGCCGCACGCGCAGCACTCGGAACCAACTCTCTACCGCGCAATGTCGCTGTAGAGATTGAATCGATTTTCGAAATTCGGGAATAGCAAAATGACCATGCGAAAGACGTTGTTGACGTTTCGACCACTATTGCTGGCCTTTATGGCGTTTGGCGGCGCCTGCACCGGTGCCAGTGCTGAGCATCCCTTTAAAGTTTCGCCCATAGCAAAATTTAGCGTGCCATGGGCAATGACATTCCTGCCGGACGGGCGCCTGTTGGTTACTGAAAAAGCCGGCAAATTGCTGCTTGTTACACAAGGCGGCGAGAAAACAGCTGTTGCTGGCGTGCCGGCGGTAGATTACGGCGGGCAGGGCGGCCTGGGCGATGTTGTGCTGCATCCTGACTTTGCGGACAACGACCTCATCTACTTGTCTTACGTCGAAGCGGGCAGCAACAATACGCGCGGTGCGGTAGTTGTTCGTGGACAGTTAAGTCTTGCGAACGAGCCGACGTTTTCCGATTCAGAGACAATCTGGCGCCAGTATCCGAAAGTGTCGGGTCGCGGTCATTATGGGTACCGGCTCACGTTTTCCGACGACGGATATCTGTTCGTGTCGTCCGGCGAACGGCAACAGTTCGACCCGGCGCAGGATATGCAGGCAAATCTCGGCAAGATACTGCGGCTTAACGATGATGGCAGCGTGCCGAATGATAATCCGTTCGTCGACGAGGGTGGCGTCACCGCTGAAATCTGGTCGCTGGGACACCGCAACCCGCTCGGCCTTGCGTTCGACAGCGCTGGGCGACTTTGGAACAACGAAATGGGACCTGCGGGGGGCGATGAACTCAACCTCGTAAAACGCGGCAACAATTACGGCTATCCGATCGTTTCCAACGGCGATCACTACGGCGGTGGAGATATTCCCGATCACGACACGCGGCCAGAATTTGCGGCACCGGCGACCTGGTGGACGCCTGTAATATCGCCGTCGAGCCTGATCTTTTACGACGGCGATCAGTTTCCGGAGTGGGCGGGCAACGGCCTGATCGGTGGCCTGTCGTCGCAAGCCTTGATTCGCGTAGCGTTAGACGGCGTGGCGGCGCAAGAGGTAGCCCGGTATGACATGGGCGAGCGCATTCGTGCCGTGCAGCAGGGGCCGGATGGCGCTGTGTGGTTGTTGGAGGACGGGCGCGGTGGGCGCCTGCTGAAATTAACACCGGCCGACGCCAACCAATAGCCAAAATTCGCGGCAAGTAACGTCTCTCGTTTTTTCAGTAGATAAAGGAGCTCCACTTGAGCAAAGTCTTGGTCACCGGCTGCAATCGCGGCATCGGGCTGGAGCTTGTGCGACAGTTCGCGGCACGCGGCGACGATGTTATCGCAGTATGCCGGAGCAGTTCGCCGGAGCTTGATAAACTCGATGTGCGCGTGATTGACAAGATCGACGTCAGCGTTGGCAAAGACGTTGCATCGCTTCAAAGGTCGCTTGCCGATGACCAGTTCGACGTGTTGCTCAACAATGCGGGCATCCTGCGCGGCGACAATTTCGACAACCTGGATTTTGACGACATGCTCGAGCAGTTTCGGGTCAACACCATAGGGCCGTTACGGGTTACGCGTGCGTTGCTCGGCTGCCTGCACAAGGGATCAAAAGTTGGCATCGTATCGAGCCGCGTCGGTTCCATAGAAGACAACGGCTCCGGTAATAACTACGGGTATCGCGCTTCGAAAACCGCCGTCAATATGGTGGGCAAAAACCTGGCGCATGATCTTAAGCCGCGAGGAATTGCGGTGGCGCTGCTGCATCCCGGCCTCGTGGCAACGGAAATGACCGGTCGCACCGGCATCGCACCTGCCGAAGCCGCCACTGGCCTGATTGCGCGGCTCGACGAGTTGACGCTCGCGACGAGCGGCGGCTTCTGGCACGCGAATGGGGAGCGCCTGCCGTGGTAGGCTGACCCAAGGAAATGACGGTAGGGAAAAGACGGTAGGCCGAGCGCAAGCGCCGGCATCAAGCCGCTGCCATTAAGAACCAGAAACCAGGTCAGATTGTCCATGAGCCAAATCAAGCCGCCCACCCTGTTCGACTCGCTGCTGCCGGTTTTTTCATTGATCGGGATGCTGGGGCTGTCGGTTTACCTGTTCGGCTCAGATTCGTCCTCTGGCCCAAATCAGATCGTACTGACGCTGGGCGCAGCGATCGCCGCCATCGTGGCGATGCAGAACGGCCACAGCTGGCCCAGCATCCTGAAAGCGATCGTCGCCGGCATCAGCACGGCCATGGGTGCGATCCTGATCCTGTTGTCCGTCGGTGGATTGATCGGTACCTGGCTAATGGCGGGAACGGTGCCTTCGCTCATCTACTATGGCCTGGAGCTGCTCGATCCCCAATGGTTTTTTGCGGCAACCTGTTTGATCTGTGCAATTGCGGCACTCGCCACCGGCAGTTCCTGGACGGTGGCGGGCACCCTGGGCGTTGCGCTTATCGGCGTCGCAATGGGTCTTGGCCTGTCACCCGCGATAGCTGCCGGCGCAATTATTTCCGGTGCTTACTTTGGTGACAAGATGTCGCCGTTGTCCGATACGACCAACCTCGCACCTGCCGTTGTCGATACCGACCTGTTTACACACATCCGTCACATGGCGTGGACGACCGGCCCGTCGATCGTGTTCGCGCTGCTGATATTCGCCGGCATCGGGTTGACGAACGATGTGCCTGCAGAGAACCTTGCGCTGGAGGAACTTAAAGTAACGCTTGACGGAGCATTTAATATCACGCCGCTCGCGTTGATTCCGCTCGCAGTGGTGTTTTTCATGGCGTACCGCAAGGTGCCGCCGCTCCCGACCATATTATTCGGTGCTCTGCTCGGTGGCTTCGTCGCGATCGTGTTGCAACCTGACGTCGTGCTTGCATTCGCGGCGTCACCGCAATTGCCAACCGGCCTGGCACTGACAAAGGGTGTCTGGCTCGCGCTGTCAGATGGCTATGTGTCGACCACGGGCGTTGCAGACGTCGATGACCTGTTGTCGCGCGGCGGCATGAGCAGCATGCTCGTGACAATCTGGTTAATTCTTACGGCGCTTTCCTACGGTGCAGTGCTTGAACATGCCGGTATGCTGGCGCGGCTCATTGAGTCAGCATTGAAAGCTGCGAAGAGCACCGGTTCGCTGTTCCTGACGGTCGTGCTGAGCTGTATCGGAATCAACGTGATTGCCGCGGACCAGTACATCGCCATCGTGCTGCCCGGAAAAATGTTCAAGGCAGAATTCAAACGCCGCAATCTTGATCCCCGCAACCTGTCGCGCGTGGTTGAGGATTCCGGCACGCTGACCTCGCCGCTGGTTCCATGGAATACCTGTGGCGCCTACATGGCAGCCACCCTCGGAGTCGCGACCCTTGCCTACCTGCCGTTTGTGTTCTTTAATTTGATCAACCCGCTAGTGTCCATCTTCTACGGTTACACAGGCTTTACGATCAAGCGGCTCGACGAGGAGCCGCTGCCCGCGGCTGCCTGACGGCATAGCGGCTGCAGGAACAATGACGTCGATGCGCAGCTTTGCGCTACTTTTATTGTTGGTCAGTGGCGTTGCCGAAGCCGGTGGTGGGCTGGTACTGCAAAACGATACCTGCATCATCACGATTGGCTTTTACGAGGCGCATTTCACGGCATACCAGCCGCAATCGAGTGGTGACGAGGAGTTCTGCGAGAACCTGCCGGCGCGCGGCGAGACCGTGGTTGTGCTCGACTACCTGCATCGCAGCCTGAAGGAAGTGCCGGTCGACTACCGAATCATTCGCAACACGACCGGGAAAGGCGAATTCGCGCGCTTGGCCGACATCGAAGCGTTGCCGGATCTCGGTGCGGTCACCGTGTTCTACAAGCAGCCTGCCGTGCAGCAGGATGGCAGGTTCCTTGTGGAATTTACGTTTGCTGAAGAGGGCGAGTACATCGGTATTGTCACCGCAGGACACCCGGTCAATGACAAAGTTTACGTATCGGTGTTTCCGTTCACGGTCGGCCGCAGCGGCCTGCCGTGGGGTTGGTTCGGGTTTGCGGTTGCGGTGCTGCTGGGTGCGGGGCTGTTGCTCAGCATGAAGCACATCGGCGCGCGACCGGTTGAGACGAACGCGTGAGCATCTTGCGGCGCCACGGTCCATGGTTTGCGGTTCTGCTCGTCGCGTTGATCGCATGGCCGCCGCAGTGGTACCCGCACAGCGTGCGGCTGACACTGACGTCGATCTTTGGCGCTGCTGACTATCGGCCGCTGCCCGCAAGCCGCGAACAGAAAACGCTCGTCCCGGAAGTATTCTGCCCGCCGGACGCCTCTGGCTGGCGCGCGCAGCAAACCATCGACGGTGTGGAGATCGCCGAATCGCCGCCATGTGTTGCCGATAATCCGCATGCCGTCGCCGCATTCGTGCGCGGCACCAACAATGTCAGTGATGCAACGCTGTCAGCGAGTGGCCTTACGCGCGACGCGGTGGAAAAGGGCAGGGACCTCGACGGCGACGGCGATCCTGACGAAATCCACATTCGCCTCGAAGTCGCCGAACTGAACGGCGCGTCGCCGATTGATCGTGGCACGGTCACGCGCTACGCGATTGCGCCGGGCATCGAGCCGGGCATGTGGGTATTCGCGCCCAAACTCGCTGGCATGGCCGTTGAGAACCTCGAGTCCCAGCTGGCGCGCGATGCCCTGCGCCTGCCATCGCCGGCAATTCGTATCGAACAGGGCGACGTGGTGCGCATTACGCTCGAGAACACGCACTACATGCCACATACGCTGCACCTGCACGGCGCCGATCACGGCTTCGCACTGCTTAACGGCCAGGGTAACGATGGCGTGCCAATGACGAGCGAAGTGCCAGTGCTGCCCGGAAGCGCGCGTACTTACGAGCTAACGCCGCGGCAGGCCGGCACAATGTTCTACCACTGCCACGTGCAGCCGCACGTGCACGTGATGATGGGTCTGCAGGGCCTGTTTATCGTCGAAGAGAATCGACCCGACAACTGGCTGCAAACAATGAACGTCGGTGCAGGACTGGTGCGTGTGCCATCGCGGGAAAGTCGCGAACAATACGCGCAGGAATACGATTTGCACTACCTCGATCTCGATCAGCAACTCAACGAACGTATCCAGCACGATAACGATCCGCGACTCGTTACGCGGTCCATGCACCGTGATTACGATATTACCGACGCCAGCAGCGACTACTTCACGTTGAACGGCCGTTCGTTTCCGTACACCTTTCGCGAGTCCCTGATTATTGCCGGGGAAAACGATACAGTGCGCCTGCGCGTGGTTAACGGCGGTGCAAAAGGGATTGCGCTGCACACGCACGGCCACAAGTTCACCGTGACCGATCGCGATGGAGCCGCGTTGCCCGAGGCTGCGCGCGCCCCGCAGGATGTTATGTGGCTCGCGACGTCACAGCGTGCAGACATTGCGCTCAGCTTCGTCAACGATGGCCTGCATGCCTATGGTCGCGGCATCTGGCCTTTTCACGACCATCAGCCGAGTGGTGTGACAAGCGATGGCATTGGGCCCGGCGGCAACATCAGTGCGATCGTTTATGAGGATTACCTCGGCGCGGATGGCTGGCCAAAGACACAGGGTGTTTCCTGGGACAATTACTTCACGCCCGATTATTACCGCCGCAAAGTACCGGTCTGGGAGTCCTACATGCCGGGTATTCTCAGCGAACCCGGAACTGACCGAGCACTGGTACTGCGCCTGCTCGTATTCGCCGTTTGCATCGGCGTGTTAATGGCGCTGTTTTTGCGCGCCTTGCGACGACGTCAATCATGAAGCAATTTTTTTTTCTGATGTTGCTGCTTTGCGGGTGCAGCGCAAGCGCACAGCATGAACACCACGATATGCAGTCGACTGCCAGGGGCATCGTCATGAATGAAAACCGCGATGAATTGCCGCGCGGCTGCAGTGCGATCAGTCGCGACCACGAGTTTACCGTCCGTGCCGGTCGGCAATACGCGAACGACGAGCCCGGCGTAATATTCGGCATGAACATGCCCGAAGTCATTGTCGAGCCTTGTAGTCGCGTGACGGTAAACTTTGTCAACGAGGACGCAGTGCGTCACCAGTGGATGGTGCATGGCTTGCCGCGCTACCTGTACTCTGGCGGCATGTTCCACATCGAGGCAATGGGCGGCCAACAGCAAAGCGGTACGTTCATTGTCCCGGCGGAAGACCGTAACTACCTGATTCACTGCGACATGGCACAGCACATGGAAAAGGGCATGCGCGCACAATTAAAGGTCGGCAGCGGTAGTGCTACCCTGTGGGCTGTGCCGGGGGTCAGTGATGCATTTCAGCGGGCGAGCTACCTGCCCCGCTGGGCTTTTGCCGGTATTGGTTTTGCTGTACTGCTGGCATTCGGCGCAACGATGACTCTGCGCGGGCCGCACCGGCAATAATTGAAACAGGCAATAATTGAACGGGAGTGATCATGCGCGTTGCGCTCTTTGGCGCTACAGGGTTTGTAGGCAGCTACCTTATTGATGCCTTGCTTGCGGCACAGCACGTGCCGGTCGTTCTGGTCAGGCCGGGCAGCGAGGCCAAGGTCCAGCATTCTGATCACTGTATTACCGTGCCTGGCGATATAGATGATGCGGCCGCGATCGCAGCGACGCTGCGTGATTGCGATGCGGCAATCTATTTGATCGGCATACTGCGTGAAGACCGCGCGGCGGGCATTACCTTTGAGGCGCTGCAATATGAGGGCGCACGGCGTTGCATTGATGCTGCAAAGGAGCACGGCGTCAAACGTTTCTTGTTGATGAGCGCCAACGGTGTTTGCGCGGACGGCACGGCGTATCAGCGCAGCAAGTATCGCGCTGAACAATACCTCGCGCAGAGCGGGCTCGCCGGCACTGTGTTCCGGCCATCAGTCGTCTTTGGCGACCCACGCGGCCGCATGGAGTTTTGCACGCAACTTGTCGAGCAGATGATAGAGCCGCCAATCCCGGCGCCGGCGTTCTTCACGGGAGTGTCGCCCGGGAGTGGTGGATTCGAAATGTCACCCGTGCATGTCGAAGATGTTGCCCAGGCCTTCGTTGCAGCACTCAGCGATGAACGGTGTGTCGGCAAGGTGTTCGAACTGGGCGGAGCTGAAACCCTAAGCTGGCCGCGCATCATTAAACGCATTGCTGCTGCGGCCGGTCGTCGCAAGCTGGTTGTGCCGGCCCCGGCCATCGGCGTCCGGCTTGCCTGTTTGGTGTTTGATCGATTTTCCTGGTTTCCTATCACGCGCGATCAGTTAACCATGCTGCTCGAAGGTAATGAGGTAGATTCGCGCGCGGCATTCGAATTGCTCGGCATCAATGAGCGCGGATTGTCTGCCGCGACTTTGACGTACCTGACCGACGGCGGTCGCTAGGACTCCAGCCCGGTAAGCAGCTTGCGCAGGCAAGCGGCGAGCTCGGCGCGTTCAGTGTCGGGCAGGTGTTGCATGACGTCTTCCGCGTCTTCGAGCCGAGTGTGCAGCGCTTCGTCGACCAGCTTGCGACCGTTTGCGGATAATCTGATCAGCACCGAACGACCGTCACTGCCGCTTCGCCGGCGGGTCACGAGACGGCGATTTTCAAGGCCGTCGATCCGCGTGGTCATCGCACCGCTCGTCAGGTGTACCGCGCGCGCGATGTCGGTCGCCGGCATCTCAAAGGGCGGCCCCTGACGGCGCAGGACGGACAGAACGTCGTACTCCCAGTGCTTGAGCTCGTGCTGCCGCAACGCCCGATTCGCCCGCTGCGCCAGCAGCTTGCCAAGATGCTGCAGGCGCACCACGACTCCCAGCGCCGATACGTCGAGTCCGGGACGCTCTTCCGCCCATTGCTGCAGCAATTGTTCGACAAAATCTTTCTTCATTTCAACAACTTATCCACGTCGTAAAAACCTGAGAAAATACCTTGACATCAAGCTAAATTTGGATATCTTCATGTCAAACTATATCTGCTGCGGGAGATTAGCATGCCAGAGGACGCTGACCTGGACGCCACGCAGGATGAGTGCACGGACGACACGGAGAATTACTGCATGAGTGATGATGATTTTGAAGCGGATGAGCTGGCCGACGAACTGGACGAACAATTACCGGAGGAAAAAGCGGCAACAGGTGCCGGCGTGCCGCTCTGGCGACTGATTGAGATGTCTCGCGAGAACCGTTTTTTACTGCAAGAGCTCGCGGACTTTGACAACTACGATGAAATTGACGGATTTACCAGTGTTTCAACCGACAGCTACGTTCATTAACTATTGAGAAGTTTGTTCTTATTGAGCACCTTAATTTTGCAGGTCGGTGGCTTCCGGTGTGGTCGATGGTTTCGGTGAATATATGCCGCCCGTTACCCAAGGCCGGGAGCCACCGCGAGTAACTAATGACGCTATTGCAATGTTGCCTGCCATTGCAGAGCGCCTACTGAGGAACGACTGATGTCTATCCGACATTACGCCAGCGACATTGACGAGCTCGATGACCCAACCTACCGGATGCTCGGTAGTCGGTTAAGCCGGGTCGCATTTAGCGGCGAGCGTCATGAAGTACAACGGCAACGCCGGGAATACGACGCGCAGGAAAAAATCCGCAGGGTGCGCAAGCCCCGCGAGCGCTACGATTTCGAGTAATTGTTGCTGAATGGCAGCGGCGTGACCCATCCGTCACGTCGCTTGCCGGGCCATAAGTTTGGCGTTTTAGTCAAACCACGATGGCGCATTTCCTGCTGACCACTTAATGTTGCAGCCGACACTCGGCACCTGGTCTTCTGCAGGCTGTTTACCCGCAAGGACTGCGTCAAGCGCCGCACGCAGGTCCTCGCCCGTGACCGGCACGCCATTACCCGGCCGACTGCCGTCGAGTTGCCCACGGTATACGAGAAAAAGATCCTTATCGAAAACAAAAAAGTCGGGCGTGCAAGCCGCTTCGAAAGCTTTGGCAACGGCTTGATCGGCATCCACAAGGTAGGGAAAGTCATAGCCGAAGCGCGCCGCTTCCTCCTGCATTTTTGCAGGGCTGTCCTCGGGGTGTGTCGAAGCATCGTTGCTGTTGATGGCATAAATGGCTACGCCGCGTGACATGTAATCTGTGCCCAGCGCCGCCAGCGCACCACGCACGTGTTTGACAAACGGGCAGTGATTACAAATAAACATGACGAGCGTGGCAGCCTTGCCTTGCTGCAATTCATGCATCTTGCCGGATGGGTCTGGCAGCTCAAAGTTTGGCGCAATGGCGCCCAATGCCAGCATGCGTGATTCTGTACGTGCCATTTCCAGGCTCCTGTGACGGGCGTGCCAGTGACGTTTCAGTTATAACAGAACCTCATAATAACCAAGAGCAAAGCCATTGAGCACATTGTTTGACATCGCCTACCCGACGATCCCGATTGCGGGGCGCAGTGAAACGTTTCCGGTGCATCGCATCTACTGTATTGGCCGCAACTACGCGGCGCATGTACGGGAAATGGGCAATGACCCAAAGCGCGACGCGCCGGTTTGGTTTATGAAACCGGCTGACTCCATTGTTCCTGGCGGCGGACGCGTGCCGTACCCGCCGGGTACCGAAGATCTGCATCATGAAATCGAACTGGTCGTCGCACTGTTCGCCGGCGGTCGTCAGCTCACCGTCGCCGAGGCCCGCGCAGCCATCTTCGGTTACGCGGTCGGCATTGACATGACGCGCCGCGACCTGCAGCTCCAATTCAAGAAACATGGCCAGCCGTGGGATCCGGCGAAGAGTTTCGAGTTTGCTGCCCCTGTTTCTGCTATTCAGCCGGTTGCGGAGATCGGCCACCCGGAGTCGGGTCGAATCTGGCTCAGCGTCAATGGTGATATGCGCCAGGACGGCAATATTTCTGATCTGATCTGGAAGGTACCCGATGCGCTGGCGGAGTTATCGAACTTGTTCACGCTGGCACCGGGGGACCTGCTGTTTACCGGCACGCCGGCAGGCGTCGGACCCGTCGTCCCCGGCGATAAACTCAGCGGTGGCGTGGAGGCGGT
>JABDKF010000329.1 GCA_013003155.1 Woeseia sp.
TCAACCTCCTCGCTGACAGCAAAATCGGGCAAAAGTGTGAGAAACGTTCGATTTTCAGACTGCAGCTATTGCCCCGCGCCACCCCTTGTGATCGGCATCACAGCGTCACTTGATGCCGAGCTCTACAATGCAAACTCTCTGAATGCCTTTCGCCTGCTTCGCAACCGGTAACCGCAATGAACCTGACCAAGTCCGCAGCACTGCTACTTTCCTTTTTGCTCGCCGGCACGACTGCCTCAGCGAACGACAACCTGTGGTTTGGTGCCAAGGCCGGTACGCTCGGAATCGGGCTTGAAACGCGCTGGGAACCGATCCCCTGGCTGGACCTGCGTGCAGGCTTAAACCGTTTCGATTATGACGATGACGGTGAGCAGGCAGGTATCGTCTACGATGCAACACTCGAGCTCAATTCTTTCTACGCCACCGCGAATCTGCGTGTGCCGCTCAGCCCACTACGTTTTTCAGTGGGCGCGTTCAAGAACAACAACCAGCTCGTGATGGAAAGCCGCGAATCCAATGAATACGTTGTTGGCGGGCAAACCTATACCGGCGACCAGGTCGGCAAGCTGCGCAGCACGACGTCTTTCGACAGCCCGTCTCCTTACGTCGGGCTTGGCTTTGATTTTGAACTCGCTGATCGCGTTGGCCTGAACCTTGATCTTGGGGTTCTGTTCCAGGGTGATCCGAACGTCACGCTGACCTCCGACGGCTCCTTTGCCGACGACCCTGACTTTCAGCAACGCATGGAAGAGGAACGTCGCGAGCTTGAAAAAGAGGCGGAAGATTTCAAGACCTGGCCCGTCGTTTCGCTAGGGCTGCATTTCAATTTCTTCTGAGTATCCGGCGCCTGCCCGAAAGTCTGCGGCATTAAACAGCTTGTTGCACCGCCCGCTGCGCGCGCGGGTCGCGCCATACCCGGTGCAATCCAATCAGTGTCGCGATCAACAACGGTAACGGCAACAGTACAAGTGTCGTCCAGCCGTACAGGTGAATCACCACGCCTGCCAGCAGCGAGGCGCTTGCCGATGAGCCGAACACGCTGAATTCATTTACCGCCTGCGCGCGGAATCGTTCTTCAATGGAGTAAGTGCGAGTCAGCAGTGTGGTGCCACCGACATACAGGAAATTCCACCCTACCCCCAGCAGGACCAGCGATATCCAATAATGGACAATGGCCTGCCCTTGCAGCGCCACGACGGAGGCGCCGAGCAAGACGAGCGCGCCAGCCGCCATCATCCGCGCCGCGCCAAGGCGCTCGATCAGAAACCCGGAAACCAGCGACGGCAGGTACATGGCGAGTACGTGATTGCGGATAATTCGCGAAGTGACCTCGAGCGAGTAGCCATCGTGCACATGCATGCTGAGCGGCGTTGCCGTCATGATCAGCGTCATGACGCCGTAGGCTGCGACCCCGCCTAGCACCGCCACGACAAAAAGCGGTTGCCGAATGATTTCGCGCAGCGGCCGCCCGGCGCCACTGACCGCATCCGATTCTTCGCCGCGGAGGGGGCCGAGCAGAAAAAACAGTACCGCCTGCAGCAGGTACAGCCCGGCCAGCGCGAGCAAAGTTCCGCCGTACGGAATGCTTGCTATCCAGTTTGCGCCGCGCGTGACCAGGAGGGGTCCGAGCAGCGCTCCGCCGATCGCACCCATCAATACGAGTGAAATAGCCCTGCCGGTGAACCGCGCCTCCACGCTCTCGGCTGCGGCATAGCGATACTGCTGAGTAAACGCCATGTTGATACCAAAGAGGCCTGCCGCCGCCGTGAATAGCAAAAAACTGCCGACACTCAGCGCATAGGCCGCCAACAGCACTGCGGCTGCCGCCGAAACTGATGCGAGGGCAAATCCGCTCTTGCGGCCGATACGGCGCATCAGAATGGTTGCGGGTACCGTGGTGGCGGCGACGACGACCACCATCATGGAAACCGGCAGCGTCGCCAGCGACGCGTTGGTGCTTAACGTCGAGCCGATAATGCCGCCGAGCATGACAATGGAGAATGAGCCCGTCGCCGAAATCAGCTGGCAGAAAAACAAGAGCGTCAGGTTTCGATAAGACATGCGGTCGGGTTGCTTGGCGGCGGGGATGCGGTGCCGTGCATTCTCACATATTTAGCAGGTCAATCCCCTGTGACAGCGGCGACTTGCGATCGCTACCGGCACTGTGATGAAGTGCCCGCTTCGGCAAGGGCCAGATCTCCAATGAAGTTCGATTTACATTGCCACACCAACGTCTCTGATGGGCAACTCAGCCCGGCGCAATTGCTCGAGCGTGCCGCCGCGCAGGGTGTCACTCATCTGGCGATAACGGATCATGACACGGTGAATGCCTATCCCGATCTCGACTGCCCGGTGGGCATCACGTTGATTCCGGGCATCGAGCTGTCAACGCAATGGCGCAATCGTGGCGTACACATCGTTGGCCTCAATATTGATGTCGACAATCCCGTGCTGCAGACAGGCATTTTGCAGCAGCAGGCGGCGCGTGCGCAGCGCGCACGAAAAATAGCTGCACGACTTGTTAAGCAAGGATTGCCCGATGTGCACGATGAGGCACTTGCAGCCGCAGGCGGTAGCAACGTTGGCCGCCCCCATTTTGCGCAGGCTCTCGTAGCACAGGCTCTGGTACCTGACATTTCAGCGGCATTCAAAAAATACCTGGGCGACGGCAAGGTAGGCGATGTGCGAGACGTGTGGCCGGATCATGACGTGGTTATCGAATGGATACGTGCTGCCGGCGGGATCGCGGTGCTCGCACATCCCGAACACTACAAATTTACGCGCACCAAACTCTGTGAGTTGCTGCGCGATTTTGTTGCGGCAGGCGGCACCGGAATTGAAGTGATATCCGGCAAACAGGAAGAAAAAATCACCCGCAAACTGGCCACGCTGGCAGACGACTTCGGGCTGCTCGCATCCGTTGGCTCGGATTTCCATCGACCTGGAACGTCCTGGTCGGAATTGGGTTGTTGCGCACCACTACCAGCGCAGTGCCAGCCCGTATGGTCCCAGTGGTAAAGCATCGTGCTTGAGATCGGCGGGGGCGTGACTGTTCCGGGTAACGAACTCGTATTCTCAGCGATCAGGGCGCAAGGCGCAGGCGGGCAAAACGTGAACAAGGTTGCGAGCGCAGTCCACCTGCGCTTTGACAGCCAGCATTCCGCGGTTCTACCCGACCATCTGAAACAACGCTTGCTGTCACTGTCCGACCGGCGGATTGGCAAAGACGGCGTGATTACCATTAAAGCGCAGCGCCACCGCACGCAGGAACAGAATCGACGCGATGCGCTGCTGCGTCTCAAAGACCTGTTGCAAAAAGGCATGGCGCGGCCCAAGCCACGCAAGCGCACCCGTCCCAGCCGGCGGCAACGGGAAAAACGCCTGCAACAGAAATCTCATCGCTCGGAGCTGAAGGCAAAACGACGACCAGTCAGGGAGTAGCAAGCTGTTGCACTCTGGTGTCGTTCTTTGTTATATTGTTACCATATTACCAATATACCGGAGAATGAAATGGCAAGTAAAACGGTACAGCGCTCCCAAACCGGGGTGCGCATCGAGACCTCGCTGCTGAAAGTACTCAAGGGACTGGCGGAGTATTGCGACCTGTCGCTCGGCGACCTGCTTGAGGGCATTGTATTGCACAGCTTCGAAAGCAAGGCCCCCTTCTCAGACGATACGCTGGCCGCAATCAAACGCTTGAAGAAAGTGTACGGCTGTGACCTGACTGCTGCCGATAGTCACGAACTGATCGAAACGGATCGGTAAGCGATATGCGGTTGGCGCAATTGGACGCCGCAATCGCACTGCGTCGCTGCGGGGCAACGTGATACTGTTTAATTTTTACTCGCAGGAGCGGCGCCAATGATTCGACTGATATCTGTAAGCTTGTTTTCGTGCTGGATCGGTACTGCCATGGCTCAGCAGCCAACGGCTGCAGTCGAAAATTCAATTGACGCAGTGCAGGCGAAAGTCATCGACTGGCGTCGGGATATTCATGAGCACCCGGAACTGTCAAACCGCGAATTCCGCACGGCGAAACTTGTTGCAGAGCACCTCCGCGCGCTGGATTTTGACGAAGTAGAAACAGGCGTAGCTCATACCGGGGTGGTCGGTATTCTGCGCGGCGGGAAAAAAGGCCCGACGATTGCGCTACGCGCAGACATGGACGGCCTGCCGGTAAAAGAACAAACCGGCCTGCCCTTTGCGTCCGAAGCAATCGGTGAATTCAATGGCGAGGAAGTGCCGGTCATGCACGCCTGCGGGCACGACACCCACGTCGCGATGCTCATGGGTGCGGCCGAGGTTCTGGCGGCCAACCGTGATGAAATTGCCGGCACGATCAAGTTTATTTTCCAGCCAGCAGAAGAAGGTGCGCCCGCCGGCGAGCAAGGCGGCGCAGCACTAATGATTGAGGAAGGCGTCCTCGACGGTCCCGACGCGCCTGAAGCAATATTTGGCATACACGCATGGCCCAGAGAAGGCGGCACGCTCAGCTACCGTTCCGGCTCTTTCATGGCCGCAGCCGACGGTCTTTATATCAAGATCACCGGCCGTCAAACGCACGGTTCGGCACCCTGGGCCGGCGTTGATCCGATTTTCCTCGCGGGCCAGATCATGACCGCACTGCAGGCAATTCCCAGCCGGCAGCTGGACATTACCCGGGGCCCGGCGGTAATCACTATCGGCAGCATCCACGGTGGCGTACGCGGCAATATCATTCCCGACGACGTAGAAATGACAGGCACGATTCGAACTTTTGACGCGGGCGTGCGGGAACAACTGCATGCGAAGCTCAAGAGCACTGTTCGCAACATGGCCGAGGCCGCAGGCGCTACTGCTGAAGTCGTTATAGACAGTTATGCGCCGGTTACCACCAATGACCCTGTCCTGTTGCAGGAAATGATGCCGGCTCTGGAATGGGCCGCTGGTGAAGGCAACGTACGTGATCATTTCTACATTACGGGAGCCGAGGATTTTGCGCTCTTTGAAGAGCGAATTCCGGGCCTGTACCTGATGTTGGGCATCAACGAACCGGGTGTGGCGCCCGGCGATCATCCGCCCAACCACTCGCCGTTTTTTGATTCCTGGGAAGGCGCACTAATAAATGGCGTGCGCGCGCACGTTGCGTTCGCACTGGGTTACGCAAACCGGTCTGGCAGCTAAACGAGGCAGCGCACTCGGCGACGTCAGTCGGGCGGCTTTACGATGATACGCGCGTCGCGCTTTGCAATTTCCTGAAGCGCTTTATCCTGCACGCTTAGTGTGACGAGCGCTGCGTCGTTATCGAGCGTCATTAACCAGGGTTGCCAGGGTATCTCACCCGGGCGCCGGTAGTGCCCGGACACCTGCCAACCGTCGTCGATGGGATAAATATAGACCTTCCCGGCAACCCGGTTCTTATTGAGAGGATCGACAATTTCAATGTCGGAAGCCGGCGCGATAACCGAGATCAAGATTTCACGAGCCTGCAGGACCACGGCCTCCTCCTGCATGCGCTGCTGGCGCGGCAACGGATCCGAGATGCGTTGGTAGGCGTAAAGTGCGAGGCCAATGCCTATGGCCAGCGCAAAGACAATGCGCACTACGCGATGTAGACGCGAATTCGGCAAACTGGACTCAGTCAATGCCGATCAACTTGTGGGTTTGCAGGCTCAGCCTCCATTGCGGGTGGCGCAGGCAATACGCTACGGCGGCTTTCGTGTTCGCCATCGTGTCGTCGCCGTCCAGCGGTTGCAGAAAAAAATGCTGGAACGACCAGTCGCAAAATTTTTCGGGTTGCGCGGCGCTTTCGCTCTGCGGGTAGACCAGTTTTAACTCATCGCCCACGGTTTGCACAACGGTCGCCCCGGCCTTCGGACTGACACAAATCCAGTCAATGCCTGCAGGCG
The DNA here is from genome assembly GCA_013003155.1 of Woeseia sp. GTDB lineage: Bacteria > Pseudomonadota > Gammaproteobacteria > Steroidobacterales > Woeseiaceae > Woeseia. The sequence continues at coordinate 5,889 of JABDKF010000329.1, forward strand.
CCGCGAGAGTGCCGTTCGTCTCAATCGCCACCTTGAAACCTGCGGTATGCAGGGCCTCGATTGCGCTGTCATCGAGCTGCAACAATGGTTCGCCACCCGTGCAGACCACGTACGGATCGCCGTGGCTGTTTTCCGGCCAGCGGGCCTTGACCGCCGCCGCGAGCGATTCAGCATCGCCAAACTTTCCTCCGTTTCTGCCGTCAGTGCCGACAAAGTCGGTATCACAGAACTGACAGACGGCGCGCTCGCGATCCCGTTCCCTGCCGCTCCAGAGGTTGCAACCTGCGAAACGCAGGAAGACCGCCGGTCGCCCGGTCTGTGCGCCCTCGCCCTGCAGCGTGTAGTACATCTCCTTGACGGAATAAGTCACGCCGCTAACAACGGGTCTGCTATGCCCGCCTCCTCGAAACCTTTTGCACGGAGTACGCACGCCGGGCACTGTCCACAGGGCGGTCGCGCACCGTTGTAACAGGTATGCGTTAAGGCCAACGCTTCCAGCGCGCCGATAGATTGCGCCAGCAAGACGGTTTCTTTTTTCGAAAGATTCATTAGTGGCGTGTGGATGACAAACTCGCGTTCCATGCCAAGTCGCAATGTCTGCTGCAGTGCATCCAGCGTGTTCTGACGACAATCAGGGTAGCCGCTGTAGTCGGTTTGTGCGACTCCGGTAACAAGGTCGTTGATCTCGAATTGCCAGGCGTAGGCCGCCGCGAGCGTCAGAAACAAAAGATTCCGGCCTGGCACAAACGAATTCGGCAACTCGCCTTCTGCTGCGGGTTCGGAACCCACTGCAATGCCGGCATCGGTTAGCGAGTTGCCGCCCAATGCGCTCAGCGAGTCGAGCGGCAATTGTTGGTGTGCGACGCCGACCTCTGCTGCGATGCGCGCTGCGCAATCAAGCTCGATGCGATGCCGTTGGCCATAGTCAAAGGTCACGGTGCGAACATCGCTGAAACGCTGCAGCGCCCAATACAGACAGGTCGTTGAATCCTGGCCGCCAGACAGCACGACTACCGCACCATTGTCGCTCTTTTTAATCACGGTTGCGTTCAGCGAAAAAGATCGTCTGCGGCTTTGTGGCTATTGTCGGCGTCCGCCTCGGCCGCATCCGACTCGCCGAACAAGGCGTCCAGCTGCTGCTCGGCGTGCTTTGCCGCCGAGTGGCCGGAAGCCTCGAAACGCCCGCCCGTTGGCTTGAACCAGTCACAAAAATTGGGTTTTTCCTTGTCCATAACCTCTTCCGCATCGTCTTCGCGGCACTGCCTTGCCACCTGCGCATCGAAAAACTCGCACATGCGACAAACATGCAGATAGCGGCTGCACTGCGGACACTGATCCTGACGTGACAAGGGCAATGACATCGCCTCTAGCGATGCGCCGCAGCTAAAACAGTGCAATGTATCGGACATGCCGGGGTCATCCAGATCGTAGTGGACCGTATTATACCCGCATCAATGCAACAATCTTGTCCGCGGCAGCGCGCCGCCGTTCGCGGTAAAGTACGCGGCATCATGAAGCAGCAAACACAGCGAATATCGGGATCGCAAGATTCACGGGTAACGGCCTTCATTGCAATTACCCTGCTGATCACCGCCTGCGCTCCGCAACGCGCGCTTTTGAACAGCGAACGTATCGCCGAACGGTTCGGCAGCTATGTCGTTCGACTGTTGCAACAAGATGAATCCCGGCGGGTCAGCAATCTCGCCAGTCGGCTTGATGATCGCTTGATCACGCGCACGCTGGCAATCACCTATTTCGAAAAGCCGCATGCCGAGTTTGCTGAAGTGGCTGCAAGCATTCGCGGCGGCGCGTCGATCGGCAGTTCCTTTCAGGACGCCGGGTGGGAAGTATCGAAACAAACGCGGCACATTGGCAACTACTCTGTCGCATCTGGCGAGACCACCGTGGCGCAACTGATGGACATCAGCCTGCCGCGCGACCTCGCGATGCACGTTTACCGCTTTTCCGTTACCCAAGGTGAGCAATCACTGCCGTTTGCGACCATTGTCGAATTGCATCACCCGGATTACATGACAGCGAGCGACCTGCGGCGGATTTACCGTTCGAATTTTGTTGCTGCTGATGCAGTGGTCGCCGAATGGCGGTCGGCCGTCGCTGCGGCGCTGCTGGATTTGTCAGCGACGCCCACACCCTGAGCAACTGGTGTTGGGTACGTTTTCGATTGCACCACAAAAAAGTTTCCGGCCAGCACCAGGACGACGCCGAAGATCAGACTGGCGGTGAGCGGCAGACCTTCGAACGCAACCGACAGCATTACGGCGACGACCGGGAACAGTACCACGGCATAGCCAACTTTGTGTGCACCTATTCTGCCCAGCAGGGTGAGATACGCACCGAAGGCGACGATGGTGCCGAAAAAGGTCAGGTACAGCAGTGACAAAACGTAAGGTCCGGACCAGTCAAATGTAATTTGGCTGTCGCCACCCAGCACGATCAGCCCGGTGAACAACGCGCCGTACGACATGCCCCAAGCGTTGGACTGCACAATTGGTAGTCCGCGACGCTGCGCATCCTGCGAAACCATGTTGCCAAGCGAGGCGAGCATCGCCCCTGCCAGTGCCAGCAGAAAGCCAAACAGCGTGGCATCATCAACGGACACGCTGCCGATCTGCGGGTAAAAAATAATGACCACACCGATAATTCCAAGCACTGAACCTGCGATAGCCCGGATGCCGTTTCTGATGCCGAAAAATAATCTCGCGTAAATCATGTTCATCCACAACATAGACGTGAATGCGATCGCCGCGAGCGCTGAGGTAATGTGCACCTGCGCGTAATAGGTCAATAGATAATTCAGACAGAACATCAAAAGTCCCATCGCCATGAACCGCCAGTGCGCGTCACGTTGAAATTTTAGCGGCAAGCCACGGATGAAGCACCAGCCAAGCATGATTGCCGCCGCAAGTACATACCGGTAAAACACCGAGACATCAGGCGCGACAACGCCCAGCTGAAACTCGATGGCAAGCCAGGTCGAACCCCAAATTGCGACCGTCAATGCGTACAGAATGCCGTTACTCATACTGCGATTGTCCGTTGCCTGCGTGCGATTCCTGCCAGCAGCGTGTGTTAGCCTCGAAGGCCTGCATTATGCGCGAGCGGCGCGGTTTGTGAACGAACGGTCGCGATCGGGATCAAATGCAGGAGAGGCGCACGCCGGGGTACCTGCCGGCGCTTGGCGGATGTATTTTTTATGATTAATATCAAATAGTTAACATCGTTCCGCCGGATTAAGGAAGCGTTCAGCAAGCAGCAGTTAAGCTGGACCCCTATTTGGAGCATTGCGTCCTGCTCATGGAGACGGTTATGAACAGTAAAACCCTAACGCTTGTCACGCCCAGACTGCTACTGGCGTTGACACTGCTCTTGTTTGCTGCGACCGCCGCCCTGGCGCAAACGCCGGTGGACGAGAACGGCCAGCCGCTGGGCCCCGTCTACAGTGATGCTGATGGTTCCGCTACCGATGACGTCATCCCGGTCTTGAATTCGAACGAGCTCGCCGAACTTGTCGGGCCAATTGCTTTGTACCCCGACGACTTGCTGGCGATCGTCCTGCCGGCGTCCACCTATCCGCTCGAAGTTGTCCAGGCCGCGCGCTATCTCGAGGACCTGAAACAGGATAGCTCGCTGCAGCCGGATGACGAGTGGGACGATTCTATTGTTGCGCTGCTTAATTACCCGGAAGTCCTGGCGATGATGAGTGCTGACATCGACTGGACCTGGCGCCTGGGTGAGGCCGTCGTGGCACAACAGGCAGACGTCGTCAGCGCAGTCGAACAGTTTCGTGACAGGGCATACGTCGCAGGAAACCTGAAAACCGACGAGCGCCAAACGGTCACCCGTAACGATGACGAGATCATCGAGATTGTCCCGGTTGAAGACGATGTGATTTACGTTCCTTATTACGAGCCCGAACGCGTCGTCGTGTATCAGTCACGACCTGTGTATCACTACTACCCGCGTGCCTACCCCGTTTACTACTATCCGTATCCTGCCGGGTACCACTTTGCGAACAACTTGTTCTGGGGCGTCACTACCTCCTTTCGTATCGGCTGGGCCAGCGATCACCTGCACGTGTATCACCACAGCTACCGTGGTCATCCGTACTTTGGATGGAATTACTATGGCAACTACTGGCGCCGCACGAGTATTTCAGTCTTCAACAACTGGTACGGCGGTGTGGGCTACGACGGCTATGCAAACCTGCACGATCGTAATCGGTATGGCAGCTACTGGCGCCCGCGTCGCCATGGCGGTGCGCGCCCTGGATTGCAGCCTGCCCGGGAAAGTTACTACAACGGTCGGCGCCGGAGTACGAGCAGTGACGGCTATGCCAATCGGGATCGCCGCGGCGACCGACAGATTGATCCGCGCGACCGGCGGCGCCAGCAATCGATTAATACCCGTAGCACATCGCTCGCGCGGCAGAACAACGCCACCTCAAATAATGCGAGGCGGTCCGCTGCCGTGACTCCGCGCGGCAGTAATAACACCGATCGCGCCAGTTTGCGGCGTGACGGAGTGAACCGCGACGCCCGTAGCGAAATACGGTTTCGTGATCGAGGCGATAATCAGCAAAGAGTCAACGCGGGTACCAATAGTGCCGCAAGCGCCCAGCAACGGACCAACGCCAATCCAGCGGTGCGACGAAATAGCTCAGCCAACGTACGCACCCGAGCCACGAACGGACGGCGGCTTGATCAGAGCGCGGCGCGGGAACGCCGGGCGGCAGCGGAACGCACTGCGGCCGCACGCCGAAACTCGCAACCGCAGCAAACAAACCGCAACAACCGCGTGGAACGGACGGCGGCGGCGCGGTCTCGCACCGCGACGGAAGCGCGGGCCCGACAGCCGCAGCGCAGTGCGCCGGCGCGGGTCAGGGCTGCGCCACAAGTACGCCAGGCCAGGCGGCCCACCGCCGCGCCAGCGACCCGGCCGGCTGTAAATAATTCTTCGCAGCGCCGGGCAACAAATCCACAGCGCTCAGCAACACCACGGCGCTCAGCGGCTCCAAAGCGCTCAGCAGCTCCTCAGCGATCGCGTAGTGAATCTCCGGCGCGCCGCAGCGCTCGGCCAGCCGGCGATCGCCGACGGCAATAAGCGGGAGCGTCTACTCGCCCGGTGACGCGCTGTCTTCACGAGACGGTGCAGCGCCGCGCAGCTCGGTCGGTTTTGCTGACTCGCCCTTTTCCGGCTGTTGAGGTTCTATAGCCGTTAGTTCCCACGCGATGTAGGCAACGGCAACACAAATGACAATTGCCAGAAAAATAATGATCAGCGATAGCAGGTTCATGCATCAATACTAGCAGTTGCCACGCGCGCCGCGTGCTTCTGCTGCGCCGCGAGCTTTTCTTGCTATTCTCGGGTTCCCGTCAACAACCGTGGCTGCCTGCTCAACGCATATCTTGTTGTCGCCTCGCACTGCCTACCCGCCCGTTGCGGCGCGGCTGCATCGGCCACCTGCTTATCTAGAGGGCTAATTGTGAACGCCGATCAGGACCCCAAACCCGGTACCATTGCGGAGCAGACCCTGGATCCACAGAACTGGGCACGCTTTCGGAAACTGGGTCATCGAGCGCTCGATGATCTTATCGACTACCTGCAGACCGTTGACGAGCGACCTGTATGGCAATCGCTACCGCCCGCAGCAAAAAACCTGTTTGCCGAGCCACTGGCAAAAAAAGGGCTGGGCGATGACGCGGTATACGAACAGGTAAAACAGCATGTGCTGCCCTACCCCACAGGCAATATCCATCCGCGTTTCTGGAGTTGGGTCGGTGGCACAGGCACGCCGACGCAGCTTATTGCAGACATGGTGATGTCGACAATGAATTCCTGTGGCCTCGGCTTCGACGAATCCGCGGCGTCCCACGTCGAGTTGCAGCTGCTCGACTGGTTAAAAGCCCTGTTGGACTACCCATTAGACGCGAGTGGCCTGCTCGTCAGCGGCGGCTCTATGGCGAATCTCGTAGGGCTGGCCGTCGCCCGCACCGCACAAGCCCCCTACGATGCGCGAGACACCGGGGTTGATTCTCATCAACATGCCCGGCTGATCTACTACACGTCGAGTGAGGCACATTCCTGCATCCGCAAGGGGATCGAATTACTGGGGCTGGGTTCGCAATCCCTGCGTACGATTCCGGTGCTTGATGATTATTCGATGGATGTCTCCGCGCTGCGCCGGGCAATCGCCAGTGATCGGGCCGCGGGCCGACAACCGGCGTGTATCGTTGCGACGTCGGGCACCGTCAATACGGGCGCGAGCGATTCCTTATGCGAACTGGCCGACATAGCAGAGCAAGAGAAACTCTGGCTCCACGTAGACGGCGCGTTCGGTGCCTGTGTGCGCCTCTCCTCGCGTTTCCGTGAATTGGCTGCGGGTCTTGAGCGCGCAGACTCCGTCGCATTCGACCTCCACAAGTGGCTTTACGTCCAGTACAACTGTGGCGCCGTATTGGTGCGCGGCGACAGCCCGCACAAAGCGACCTTCTCCGTCTTGCCAGCGTATCTCCGAAAACTCGATCGCGGTCTTGCCTCCGGTCCGGTGAACTTCTCTGAGTACGGGGTACAGCTATCGCGTTCGTTTCATGCTTTGCGCGCCTGGATGGCGCTGCGGAGTGCCGGGTCGCAACGTTACGCCGAACAAATCGAACAGAACATTGACCAGGCGCGCTATCTAAGCAATCTTGTCGACGACCACAAAGAGCTTGAGCGCCTCGCGCCCACTGCCATGAACATCGTTAATTTCCGGTATCGGGCAGAGGGCCTTGATGAGTCACAGCTAAATGACCTGAACGCTGAGCTCTTGATGCGGTTGCATGAGGACGGTGTGGCAGCGCCTTCGGCTACCGAATTGAACGGGTGTTTTTCAATTCGGGTGGCCAATACCAATCATCGCAGTCGACGCGCCGATTTTGATGCATTGGTTGCCGGCGCGGTCCGCATCGGCCGCGAGCTTGCGTCGCGCTGCTGACGGCTCAGCCCGGAATGCAAACCTCGAAAGCCGCGCCTTGATGATAATTTTCATCCAGCGTTAGCGCCCCCCCGTGCGCCTGCGCGACCAGCGTTGCCAGGTAGAGGCCCAGTCCGCTCCCACCCGTTGCACGAGTTCGTGACGGGTCGCCGCGAAAGAAAGGCTCGCCGATTCGGTCACGCTGCGTCTCAGGAATGCCGGGACCAAAGTCCTCAACGCGGAGCACCATATCCGCCTCCCGGAGCTCCACGATAATCTTTACGGGCCCATCGTCTTCCGTTGAATATCGCAGCGCGTTGCTGACCAGGTTCTTGATCATCAGGCTGACGCGTGTTTCATCGACATTGATTGACCTTTCTCTGCCTCTGAATTCAGTTTGAATGCGATGTCGCGCGCGAGTGAAAAAATCATTGATCAAGCCGTCGATCATTTTTCGAGGGTCAGATGGCGCGAGGTGCAGCGCCGCGTGCCGACTGTTCAGGTGTTCGGCTTCAAGCAACGAGGTAATCACGGTGTCCATTTCGTTAATGTCGCCGCGCATGCCATCTGCATCAACCAGCGCGTCATCGACATCATCGAGAATTTCGATCGCAAGCCGCAAACGCGACAGCGGCGTGCGAAGCTCATGGCTGATTCCCAGTAGCAGCTGCCGTTTGGCATCCAGCATACCCTGCACTTCTGCGGCCATCTTGTTGATGTCCTCGGCAAGGTCGCCCAGCTGGTCGGCACGAACCCGGGTAATTCGTTCATTGAATCTGCCCTGACCAATCCGGGCCGCCCCGCGTTGTATCGCACTGACCGGGCGAAACAGCCAACGCACGGCGAGATAGGCCAGCAGCACCAGCGAAAGCCCGACTCCAACGATAATTGGCATTGCCTGCCGGTTGGTGACAGTTTCCGCAATCTTGGGCGATGCGACGATGATCGCGTGGTCCCCACGGCGCAGACGCAGGAACGTATGCTCGTTCCAGGTTGCGAAATCGGCATTCGGCAGTGCGTTCAAAAACGAAACGGCGTCACTGCTCAGAGCACCCCTGGCGTTGAATTGTAATTCGGACTCACTCGGAAAATTGGGGTCGGAGGCCCAGTCAATCTGCGGCCCTGAAATTCGAATATCGACGGGGACACGGCGGGTAATTTCGATAGCACGAGCAATCCGCGGTGGCTCCCCGATATCGTCCAGCACATAGTCGATGTGGAGTGAGAGATGACCGGACACTAGATCCCGCAGGTCGTCAGTGTCATAGACCCAGCGAACGGCTGAGATGGAGAAGTAGACAAAGGACGCTGCCAGCGCCAGAAAAATGATCAGCAGTCGGAATGACAGTGATCGGGTCAGGCTTTTAAGCATGCTGAGCCGGACGGCCTACGAACAAATAGCCACGGCCCCAAACCGTTTGAATGAAGCGCGCGGGCTTCCCGGGATCACCCAGCTTGCTGCGCAAGCGGCTTATCATGATGTCAACCGAGCGCGTGAGAATCGCCGCATCGATGCCGCGTAGCTCCGAGAGGATCTTGTCGCGAGACATCTGCTTGCCTGCGTTGCTCGCCAGCATCGACAGGAGCTCGTACTCCATCGAAGTCAGTTCGACAAGCTCATCATCGACAGTGACGGTGCGAGCATCGCGATCGATAACGATACCGTCAAACTTCAATATGCGGTCATCGCCGGCGTTGACGTCCACGCGCCGCAAGATGGTCTGAATGCGTGCCACAAGTTCTCGCGGCTCAAAGGGTTTTGCGATGTAGTCGTCCGCGCCAAGCTCGAGTCCCGAGACCCGATCGATGACGTCGCCGCGCGCCGTCAGCATGATGATCGGTATGGCACTCTTTTTGCGCACCTCGCGGCAGATATCGAACCCATCACGTCCGGGCAACATCACATCCAGCAGCAGCAGGTCAAACTTGTCCTCTGCCAACTTTTTCAAGCCCGAGTTTGCCTCTCCCGCGCACTCCAACGTGATGGAGAAGCGTTGCAGGTAATTCTGCAACAGCGCAGAGTGCCGTTCGTCATCGTCGATCAGTAATATTTTACTCATCCCTCATCATACCGTGTCGTCTTCGGAAGGACCGAAAAAAACCGCCGCAGATACGCCCGGAAACAAATCGTTACGGCTGTGAAACGGTCAGCGGCCGGCCGCGCTGCTGGTGACGGGGCCCTCGGCCTCGCTGGCCCGACACAACACTGACCAGGCGTCGCTGCAGCAGCGCGTTTTTTTGTCAGGATTTCCTTATAATTGGTGGTCTTTGCAGGACCACCCCTGTTTCCCCGTCAACGTCGCTGGAGTCACCATGATCGCTCGCTCGCTACTCACGTCCTTGCTTTTTTCGCTACTGGTCGGCTGCGGCCCTGGCGCAACGAACGAACCCGCCGTCGATCACTCTGCTCATGATGTCAGCGATCGTGCCCGGGAAATTGCGTTGCGGGAAATCATTATCGATACCCATGTGGACGTGCCTTACCGACTCGAAGAAAAATGGGAGGACGTTAGCGAGGCTACGGCGGGCGGTGATTTCGACTATCCACGTGCGGTTGCCGGTGGCCTGAATGCACCGTTCATGTCTATCTATACGCCAGCGTCGCTGGAAGCTGCAGGCCAATCCAAAGAGGTGGCGGAAAAACTGATCGACATGGTTGACGGCATCGCCGCAACGTCACCCGAGAAATTCGCGGTCGCTCTCTCGCCGGCAGATCTCGAAGCGCAGTTCGCGGCCGGCCTGATCTCCTTGCCCATGGGGATGGAGAATGGCTCACCTATTGAAGGCGATCTCGCCAACGTGCAGCATTTTTTTGATCGCGGTATTCGCTACATCACGCTGACCCACAGCCTGTCGAACCACATCTCCGATTCAAGCTACGATGACAACAAACGCTGGGGTGGACTCAGCGATTTTGGTATCGAAGTGGTCAAAGAAATGAATCGGCTCGGCATTATGGTCGATATCAGCCACGTCTCAGACGAAGCGTTTTGGGACGTCATGGAGATCACCAGCGTGCCGGCAATCGCGTCTCACTCATCGGCTCGACACTTCACGCCGGGCTGGGAGCGAAACATGAGCGATGACATGATCAAGCGGCTTGCCGAAAACGGCGGAGTCATCATGATCAATTTTGGTTCAGCATTTATTTCGGAAGCTGCCTACAAGTACGGCACTGCGCGCAGCGATGCCTACGACGCCTGGCGGGATGAACAAGAGCTCGAAGGAAGCGACGAACTGCGCAACCAGTTCTATGCAGAATATACCGATGAACACGGCCCGTATCCGTTCGCAACGCTGGACCAGACGCTCGATCATTTCGATCACGTCGTCAAGCTAACCGGCAGCGTCGACTATGTGGGGGTTGGATCAGATTATGACGGTGTCGGCGACACCTTGCCGATCGGCCTCAAAGATGTTGCGGCCTATCCGAACCTGGTGAAGGGGTTGCTCGAACGCGGTTACAGCGAGAATGATGTTCGCAAGATTCTCGGGGGCAACCTGTTGCGTGTCTGGCGCGCCGTCGACTCTGCCGCACAACGCTGAGCGACAGTAACGCGGAGGATAAAATGAGGCGACACTACCACCTGGTTGTTGCGACCGTTCTTGCAGCGCTCGTCCTTGTGTCTTCCTGCAGCAAGGAAACACCGCCGCAGGAGACCGCAGCTGACTACGACGTCATTATTCGCCATGGCACGGTCTACGATGGCAGCGGCGACGATCCATATTACGCCGACGTGGCAATCACCGGCGATCGCATAGCAACGATTGGCGTGCTCGACGACAAGACCGCCACGCTGGAAATAGATGCGACGGGCAAAGCGGTGGCACCGGGCTTTATTAACATGCTCTCCTGGGCCGTAGAATCGTTACTGGAAGATGGCCGCGCAATGAGCGATGTTCACCAGGGAGTGACGCTCGAGATCATGGGTGAGGGTTCCTCTATGGGGCCCCTAAACGCGGCGATGCGCGCGGAACTGCAGGAACGCCAGGACGATATCCGCTATGACGTGAGTTGGAATACGCTCGGTGAGTATCTCGACTTGTTAGTAGAGCGGGGAGTGTCCGTCAACGTAGCCTCCTACGTCGGTGCCGGCACTGTGCGCATTCATGAAGTTGGCTATGACAATCGCCGGGCAACGCCGGCAGAGCTTGCGCGTATGCAGGAACTCGTCAGGACCGCAATGCGCGAAGGCGCGCTCGGCGTTGGTTCGTCGTTGATTTATGCGCCTGACAATTTTGCCGATACCGACGAGCTCATCGCGCTTGTGAGCGCTGCGGCGGAATTCGGTGGCGCTTACATTTCCCATATTCGCAGTGAAGGCAACCGCCTCGAGGAGGCGGTGCAGGAACTTATCAAGATCGCGAGCCTGAGCGGCGCGCCGGCTGAGATTTACCATCTGAAGGCTTCGGGAAAAAATAACTGGCACAAGCTCGGCAACGTGTTCGACATGATCGAAAGTGCCCGCGCGGTCGGTCTGCGCATTTCGGCTGACATGTACACCTACGCGGCAGGCGCGACCGGTCTCGACGCGACGATGCCATTGTGGGTACAGGAAGGCGGTCACAACGCCTGGGTTGAGCGCCTCAAAGACCCGGACATTCGAAACCGGGTGGCCGCCGAAATGGAACAGGACAGCAATGACTGGGAAAATTTTCTTCAGCAAGCTGGTGCGGAAAACATTTTATTCCTGGAGTTTCGCAACAAGGATTTGCGCCCGCTTATTGGCAAGACGTTGCAGGAAGTTGCTGATGAGCGCGGCATGAGCCCCGCCGAGACAGCGATCGACTTGGTGATTGAGGATGACAGTCGGGTGGGCGCAGCGTTTACGCTGATGTCAGAGTTCAATGTCAGTCGTAAAGCGGCACAACCCTGGGTGAGTTTCGGTTCAGACGCTGCGGCGCCTGCAGCAGAAGGCGTTTTTCTGAACTCCAGCCCGCACCCGCGCGCCTACGGTACCTTCGCCCGCGTCATCAGGCGCTTTGTTCGCGATGAAAGCCTGATTTCACTGCAGGAAGCCGTTCGCCGTATGACATCACTGCCCGCCTTTAATACGGGAATTCGCGGCCGCGGATTGCTCGCGCCCAACTACTATGCCGACGTGATCGTGTTTGATCCTGCCGAGATTTACGACTACGCCACATTCGAACAGCCGCATCAGTATGCCGGCGGGGTTGAACAGGTTTTTGTAAACGGCGTGCAGGTGTTAAGAGATGGTGAACATACCGGCGCGAAACCGGGCAAGGTCGTCCGAGGGCCCGGCTGGTCGGGCTGGCCGAACAACGCAACCGCATCACGGCAGTGACGCCAGCTTTTATTCCAGTGGCTTGGTCGACGGCCAGTCGTCGTCAAACGGAAAGGGCCGCGTTTCGGTATTAAAGGTCAGGTATCGAACGAGCTGATAGGTATAAGTCGCGAACGATTGTCCCGTGGCTGTCAGGCGCGAATTAGGTTCCCCGGTGAACAACAGCCAGAAAAACTGCAGCAGCACGACGACGAATACGACCACGCGGGACAAGGCGTACAACATGCCACAAACAATAATAAATAGCAGTCGCATCCAGGTGGAACGCGACTTTACGTGTTCTTCCAGCGCAGCGGTACTTCTCGCTGCTTGCGGTTCAGAGGGTTTTTCCGGATCACTATTTTCCATCGTCAAGACTCCGTTAGTGCGGCGACGGCTTAAGACCGCCATTGTAAACGGAATGGAGCGTTGATGGATTTTTGATTGTGCAGCGACGCTCAGGATGAGCGCGGATCTTGACTCAGGAACCGTTCAAATAGCGGTAGGCGGCAAACAGGACAGTAAGCACCAGCATCATGGCGAGCATGCGCGTGTGTGCAGCGTGGTAATAGTCTTTCATGAAAACCTGGCGTGGCGGACGTGGCGCGAGTTTCGCTGACGCACGATCAACCAGCACCTTGGCATTTGCCATGCCAATACCGGTGGCCTCCTGCAGTATCCGGATGGCGACCAGCTTACGGCCATCCTTGATCGCCTCAACGACCTCTGCAGGCAGCTCGCCTTCAGTAATAATTACCTCTTTTTTCATGTCACGTGGTTTCCGGTCCACTGTAGAACGTGGCTCCAATGTAACAAAAGCTGGCGCGGCAATATTCGGATCAGGTCTCATTTTTGGACAGAAAAATGACCAAATACCCTGATATTGCGGCTTTTTTAGCCATATTCGGCGAGCAATGCACGGTCGCCGCCAGCTCGGCCGGGGCCGGTGCCGTCGGAGGTGGAATTTGCTAGCCTTGCCCTTCGCTTATGGCTGCACAGTCACGTCCGTTCGACCGCGTGACGACCCTTCCCCAATCTGGCCGAAAAATGGCCGGATTTGAGTGATGCACTACGGAGTTTTCATGATCATTCGCAATTTTTTTCTGCTGGCCGTCGCCGTTAACGTTTTGTCGGGCTGCGGCCCCGATGCTGGCACGCAAGACCAACAGAGCGCCGCTTATGCAAGCCGGTACGTGCCCCTGCCCGCTCAGCCGGAACTGCTGGTCGGTGCAACCCTCCTGACCGGTTCAGGTGAGCGCATTGACGGTGCCGATATTCTTCTGCGTGACGGCCGCATCGCTGAAATCGGCAGGGATCTTGCCGATGACGACGCTCGACGGGTGGACGCTACCGGTCTCTGGATCACGCCGGGCATTATCGATGTGCACTCTCATCTGGGCGTTTATCCCAGTCCGGAAGCCGACGCGCACTCGGACGGCAACGAGGCAACGGCCCCGAACACTGCACAGGTTTGGGCGGAGCACAGCGTATGGCCGCAGGACCCGGGTTTTGTAACTGCGCTCGCGGGGGGAGTCACAACCCTGCAAATCCTGCCGGGCTCCGCGAATTTGTTCGGCGGTCGCAGCGTGACGGTGAAAAATATCCCGGGCAAGTCGGTCATGGACATGAAGTTTCCCAATGCGCCTTACGGACTAAAAATGGCCTGCGGCGAGAATCCGAAGCGCGTCTACGGCGGCCGCACACAGCCGCCCTCCACGAGAATGGGGAACGTGGCGGGTTATCGTGCCGCCTGGATTGCGGCACAGGATTACAAGGACAAGCTTGAAAAATCCCAGGATGGCGACGCCGAAAAACCGCTGCGTGACCTCCAGCTGGAGACGCTCGTCGGCGTGCTTGACGGCGAAATCCTGGTTCATAATCACTGTTACCGCGCGGACGAGATGGCGGTAATGCTCGAAATTGCGAAAGAGTTCGATTACAAAATTGCCGCTTTCCATCACGCGGTGGAGGCTTACAAAATTCCCGAGCTCCTCGCGGCCAACGATGTATGTGCGGCGGTATGGGCGGATTGGTGGGGCTTCAAGATGGAAGCGTACGACGGCATCCGGGAAAACGCAGCGCTGGTCGATCAGGGTGGTGCGTGCGCCATCATTCATTCCGACGATAATTACGGCATACAACGCCTGAACCAGGAAGCTGCAAAAGTCATCGGGGCCGCGGCGAGTGCGGGCATCGATCTGCCACCTGAGCATGCTATACGCTGGATTACTGCCAACCCCGCGCGTGCGTTGGGCGTACTTGCGGAAACCGGGACCCTGGAGGCCGGCAAGATGGCAGATGTCACCGTCTGGAGTGGCAACCCGTTCAGCGTCTACACGACCGTTGAACGCGTATACATCGATGGTGCACTGGCGTACGACCGATTGCAGCCGCAAGACAATCCTGTCACGGATTTCAGCCTCGGTACTGCGCAGCTAACCGGAGGTGCCCTATGAACCGTTCTTTGGCGATTGTTGTTCTTGTGCTGCTCTCTTTCACGGCTGCCGCCGATACGTTCGTGTTACGGGGTGCGACGATTCACACGGTCGGCCCGGCGGGAACCTTGACGAATGCGGACATTGTTGTCGAGAACGGCATCATTCGCGAGGTTGGCAGTGGTGCAGACGCACCGGCTGGCGCGACTGAAATCGATGCCCGGGGCCGAATCATTACTCCGGGCCTCTTCTCACCGATGGGGCAAATTGGCGTTACCGAGGTCAACGCGGTTGCCGGCACGGTCGACTTCGTGCAGCGAGGCGATGCATTTACCGCCAGTTTCGATCTGGCTGACGCGTTTAATCCGCGCTCCACGCTGGTCGCTGTCAATCGTATCGAGGGGATTACCCACGCAGCGGTGACGCCTGCCGGCTCAGGACCTGACGATGTCGGCAACGTCAGTCACGTATTGTCGGGCCTCGGTGCGATCGTGGACCTGAGTGGCGACCCTCAATCAGTGATCAAACCCCGGGCCATGCTGGTCGTGAACCTGGGCGAGCGCGGCAGCCAACTGGCGGGCGGATCGCGCGCCGCGGCGCTGCTGCAATTCCAGAACGCTCTCGATGATGCGATCGATTATGCAAATCATAAAACGGAGTTCGACAGCGGCGCTCGCCGTGCCTACTCCGTAAGCCGCGCGGACCTGGAAGCATTGCAAGACGTCTTGCAAGGGCGGATCCCGGTGCTGGCAATGGCAGAGCGTGCGAGTGATATTCGCAAGCTGCTGGAGCTTGCCGCTACTTACAGTCTGCGACTCATCGTTGCCGGCGGTTCCGAGGCCTGGATGTTGGCGGATGAGATTGCCAATGCCAATGTCGGTGTCATTCTGAATGCCGCAGGTAATTTGCCGAATACTTTCGATGAACTGAATGCACGCATGGAGTCAGCGGCTTTACTGGTTGAAGCTGGCGTATCCGTATCCTTTGGCGGGGATCGGCAGGTGATAAATCACAATGCCCGCAATATTACGCAGGCCGCCGGTATTGCCGTGGCCAATGGTCTGACCTGGGAAGCGGCGTTGCGCGCCATTACGTTAACGCCTGCCGAGTTTTTCGGTGTGGCTGACCGCGTTGGCAGTATTGAAGTGGGCAAAGTAGCAGATCTCGTCATTTGGAAAGATGACCCGCTTGAGCTCACGAGTTTCCCGCTCCGCGTTTTTATCCGCGGCGATGACGTGCCGCTGCAAAGTCGGCAGACCTTGCTGCGCGATCGTTACCTGGACCCGGACAACGCCCTGCCCCCCGTTTACCGCCGCTGACCGGCGTCGCTCGCGCTCAGGAAAGCGCATCGCGCAAATCAGCAATCAGGTCATCGACGTCCTCGAGACCAACAGACAGGCGCAGTAGGTCCTGCGGGATAGGGCTGGTCGGGCCCTCGATGGAGTAGCGGTGTTCGATCAGGCTTTCGACGCCGCCGAGTGAGGTTGCCCTGATGAATACCTCGCAGCGCTTGATAACTTTTAGCGCCGCCGCTTCGCCGCCACGAACACGTATGGACAACATGCCACCGAAACCGCCCGACATCTGGCGACGCGCAATTGCGTGGCCCGGGTGTTTGGCCAGGCCCGGGTAGAGCACGTCTGCAATGGCCGGGTGGTCCATGAGTGCTTCAGCGATGGTTTGCGCCGAGCGGCAGGCGCGCTCAACTCTGAGAAACAGCGTGCGCATGCCCCGTTGCAATAGCCATGCCTCGAAACTGCCCAGAATGGCACCGCCGTGTGCGCGGACGTCACGGATTCGCTGCCATTGCTCGTCCTTCT
>JABDKF010000273.1 GCA_013003155.1 Woeseia sp.
GTCACCGTTGCCGTGCTCGATACCGGCATGTGGTACAGCCACAATGACATCAAGCGCAACATGAATGGCCAGAACAAAATCGTCGCAGAATACGACGCCTTCAAGGGCGAAGAACGGCACGCAAAGGACCAGCACGGACACGGCACGCACCTGACCAGCATCATTGCCAGCTCGCAGATTTCCGATAACGGCAAGGTGCAGGGCATTGCGCCTAACGTAAACCTCGTGAACGTCAAGGCGTTCAACAAAAACGGCGAGGGCCATTACGCTGACGTCATACGTGGCCTGAACTGGCTCGTGGAGAACCGCGATACCTACAACATTCGTGTCGTCAATCTTTCATTCAGCACGAAGCCCCGATCACACTACTGGGACGACCCTATTAACCAGGCGGTTATGGCCGCATGGCAGGCCGGCATCGTAGTGGTCGCCTCTGCCGGTAACGGCGGACCGGATGCCATGACCATCGGCGTGCCCGGCAATGTGCCCTACGTCATTACCGTCGGCGCGATGTCGGATAACTTTTCGCCGCGTGACAAAAGCGATGACTTTCTAGCGTCGTTTTCTGCCGCAGGCCCAACGGTCGAAGGCTTCGTGAAGCCCGAGCTTGTTGCGCCGGGCGGCCACGTGCTGGGCATCATGGACGACGGCAACCACAGCATTGCAAAGAAGCACCCTGAGTGGGTGCAGGAAAACGACAGGCTGTACGTGATGTCCGGCACCTCGCAATCCGCCGCGATGGTCACGGGCGCCGCCGCACTGTTACTGCAGGCTAAGCCCTGGCTTACGCCTGACCAGGTGAAGTGCCAGTTGATGAGCTCCGCACGCCCGGCCGTTAACGACAGCGGCGCGCTCGCGTACAGCGTGTTTCAACAGGGCGCGGGCATGATCAATGCGTACTCGGCAGTGCACAGTGACAACTACGACTGCGCCAACCAGGGCATGGATATTGCCCGCGACATCGCCGGCGACGTTCACTACGGCGGTCGCGCGAACCTCGACAAGGATGGCAACTACGTCCTGATGGGCCTCGAGGGTTACATGTGGACGGACGGTTATATGTGGACCGACGGTTACATGTGGACGGATGGCTACATGTGGACCGACGGTTACATGTGGACTGACGCCTACATGTGGACGAACAGCGAAGACAATAATAACAAGGCGATCTGGACCGATGGCTACATGTGGACGGATGGCTACATGTGGACCGACAGCGTTGAGTTCGAAGACGGTTCGTCGAACTGGGGCAGTGAGACAGCTTCAGTGAACACCTGGGTCGATCAGGAATAGCGGTTTTCGCAAGCCAAGGCGGCTTAACCTTTTCAACATAATACTGCTGCATTGCGGACGATTTCGCCGCCGGAATCGCTCGATCACATCCAACTCAGACTTTCGTAGCGAATCTACTTGCGCCATGTCGCAATTTTGATGCGCGAAGCTTGCTGAATCTGCGCTTTGCCTGCAAATTGTTTTACTGGATTCGATGCGACGGACGCGCTGTGCTTGATCCCCTCTCAAAACCAACTTCGCCCGGCACCTCCGCAAAAGCGGCGAGACAGTTGGCTCAAGACCCGACCATGAATCTTCCCGGCCTGTCGCCGAGCGACCAGTCAAACAGCGACAGGCGCAACGCGGTAATGGAAATTTCCGCTGCCGGCAAAATCCTGAACGTCTTTAGCTGGAATGCCGCAGGTGACGAAAGCCAGGCCGACGATCTTGTCGGTCAGCAACTCGACGCCGTCTGGCCCGCTGAATTATCGGTGCCTATAGTAAAGAATGCACGGCGGGCAATCCGCAGCCAGCAGGTCCGCAGTCTCAGGCTGAAGAGTGCGACGGGTGTTACCACTAACGAGGCTATTCTTATTGTCCAGGGCAGAGACCGCGTCATGGTGGTGCTGCGCGATGTGTCCGACATCGAGGGCAAAGTGTCACGCCTCGAGCGTCTCGCCTACCTTGATAAAGTATCAGGACTGCCAAACCGCGAGTGGTTGATGGCCGAACTTGCCGTTCTGACAGAGCGCCTTTGCCTTCGCGGCGGGCGTGCAGCACTGATCCTTATCGACATCACGAACCTGCGCGTTGCCGAGCGCGCCTATTTCGAATTCAGCCGCGCAACGGTAATCAAGAAAATTGCCGAACGCCTGCTCGACGGTCTGCGCGGCGCCAATGAAGATATCGATGTCGACCATGAGCGCTATTCGGCAGTCGCGCGCATCGACGCCCAGCGGTTCGCAGTGATCGTGCCAAAGATTGAAACAGGCGGCGATGCGGCCGTGATCGCAGAGCGGCTTTCCGATCTGCTGGAACAGCCGATAGAAACGCATGACAAGCAGTTTGGATTGCGCGTCGCGACGGGTCTCGCGCTGTTTTCCCAGGACGGCCGCACCGCAGAAGAACTGTTCGAGAACGCGAAGGTGGCGTTGTCAGATGCAGTTCACAGCCAGACCTCCAGTCACAAGTTTCACTCCGGCACGGTTCGCATGCGCGCGCTCGAGCGCGGCGACCTTGAGTCGGAACTGCAATCGGCACTCGCGAAGGAAGAGTTCTCACTGACCTACCTGCCCATTGTCAAGGCTGCGAGTCGCGACGTGGTATCAGTCGAGGCGCTGCTACGCTGGCCGACACGCAGCTTTGGCGGTCAGCCGGTCAGCGAAATTATTAACGTGGCTGAATACACCGGCGTCATCTTTTCGCTGGGCGACTGGGTTTTTGCCAATGCCTTTCAGCAACTCGCTACATGGAATAACGCAGGGCTCGACAATCTCGCGCTCGCGGTAAACGTCTCGGCACAGGAATTCGCTCGCGGCAAACTGATTGAGCGTACCGAGCGCTGCCTGCGCCAGTCCGACCTCGACCCCGGACGCGTGACGATCGAACTGTCTGAGCAGATACTCTTCCGCGATGCGTTAAACAACTTTGAAATTTGCAATGGATTGAGGTCGCTCGGCATTCGCATGGCGATTGGCGATTTTGGCAAAGGCATTTGCTCTTTCGAGCATCTGGCCAACAGCCCGCTCGACGCAATCAAGATAAACATGGACCTGGTATCACGTGCGAACGACGGCGCCAGGGGCCGCGCCGCCTGCTCGGCGATCGTCGCGCTGGCGCATGAGCTTGGCTTGAGCGTCGTCGCAGAAGGCGTCGACAGCCAAGAGCTTGCCACCGCGTGCCAGGAAATCGGCTGCGACTTCCTGCAGGGTTTCCTGTTCAGTCCGCCGCTGGACGCCGAGCGGATTGCCGGCTTCGTGGCTAGCCATGAATCGCTACACGCAACGACGGCGGCGGCGAACGGATGATTTGGCAGGACAAAATATTCGAGGCGGTCGCAGACGACGATGAGCTGACAGAAGAACTGCGGCAATTATCGGACGGCTGTCCTGTTGAAGAAGAAGCCAGTGGCAACGAGGACAACGCTTGTCGCGTACTGCTGGTCAGCAAGGACAAGACGTCCCAGAAATGGGCGCCTCGCTGGCTAAGTTCCTGCGGTATCGATTGCGAATTGGAAACAGATCCGAATGCCGCCTTGCAGCGGCTTGACGAGTTAAGCCCTGAACTGGCAGTCGTCGATGCTGGCATGGTCCTGGCAGATGGCGACCGGTTGTACAGCGCCCTCGGGAAATCCGCAGCGGAGCTGCCCGTTTACGTTATCTGCGGGTCAGATCGGGAAATCTCTGCCTGTCTTGCCGCCGGGATCGTCAACGTTGTGCGCAAGCCGCTCGACTGGCAGCTTTTTTGTCACCAGATACAGAGAACGATCACGGCAACCGAGGACCACGTCAGCCTGCAACACGTACGGCAGTCGCTTGACCAGGCGCTCGGTCTCGCCGCCAAGCTGAGCGTTAAGCTCCGGGAAGCGGAAACGTTCGAGCCGGCCACCGGCTTGCCGAACCGCAGTAAATTTCTGGACCTGCTTGCCCGGGGCAGGAATGCCGCCGAGCGCGATGACACATCACTCGTCGTTTGCGCCATCGGCTTCGCCCGGTTTCGGCTGATTATCGATGCACTGGGTCAACAGGCCGCCGACATCGTCAAACTGGAGGTCGGCAAACGCCTGACGCAGTGCCTGCACGATTTCGGACCGCTGCAGCGCGACCTCGAGGGCTTGCGTACCTCCGCCGCAGGCATCACCGGGTCCGAACAATTTGGTCTTGCGCTGACCTGCTATGGCACCAGCAAAGAGGTCCTCAAGCTGCACCGGCACGTGTCGGACGTGCTTGCCGCACCCATGCAGGTCAATTCAAACGTCATTAACCTGCTGCCCTGCATCGGCATTTCCGTTTACCCGCAGGATGGCGGACAGGCCGAGGCGCTGCTGCAAAAAGCCGAGTCCGCAATGCGCGAGGCGCACAGCATGGGCGGCGGCTTCAGTTACTACAGCGCCGAGATGGATGCGGAAGCGGCAAACCGCTTGCGCCTCGAGCATAAATTGCGCGAGGCGATCAACGTGGGCGAGCTGCAGGTTGCCTATCAACCCATCAATAACGTGAGCGACGATCGTGTCGTCGC
This sequence comes from Woeseia sp., assembly GCA_013003155.1. Lineage (GTDB taxonomy): Bacteria > Pseudomonadota > Gammaproteobacteria > Steroidobacterales > Woeseiaceae > Woeseia. The sequence continues at coordinate 4,510 of JABDKF010000273.1, forward strand.
CGTGGAAGCATTGCTGCGCTGGCCGCAGGCGGACGGTTCGTTCATTTCGCCCGAAGAGTTCATACCGGTTGCCGAGGAGAGCGGCCTGATTAAACCACTAGGCCTGTTTGTGCTGGATTCCGCCTGCCGTCAGCTTAGCGAGTGGCACGCGGCCGGGTTTTCCTGGATGCGCGCTTGCGTCAACGTTTCCAAATGGCAGTTGACGGACTCCGAGTTCGCCGATTTTATTGCCAAGACACTGGAGAAACACGGTATCGCGCCCGGCAACCTCGACCTCGAGCTGTCCGAACGCGGGGTGCTGTCCGGCAGCCACGACGTCTTGTCGATGCTGTTCCGATTAAAGGCAATCGGCGTCACGTTGTCGATCGATGACTTCGGGACCGGTGACTCCGCCATCTCCTATCTGAAAGATCTGCCGGTCGACACGCTGAAGATCGACAAGTCGTATGTCTTTGACATGGCGAGCGGCGGCAAGTCGCACGCAATCGCCTCCGCCATGATCGCACTGGGGCAGCGACTGGGACTGACGGTAATCGCCGAGGGCGTTGAAACCCGCGAACACCTTGAACTGCTGCGCAGCCTCGACTGTGAGCAATACCAGGGCTACCTGAAGTCACCGGCAGTAGCCCCCGACGCGATCGTGGAAATGCTCTGCCAACCGCGCCTGAGCGACGCGATTTAACCCAGCCGTTATGTGACTGCCGTCACGCATTGAATGTGGCCATAACCGTGCCCCGTCGCCTCACGGACGGCGCTTATTTGATTCAATACAGAACACGCGGAATTGACCGCTGGTCAGGCGTTACGGGCCGTTCGTCGGATCAAACGGGTCAGGAATCAGAAATGGGGATTTATGCGGGCACATAGCGAAACGTTTGGTAAGCACGACATGGCACGCATCCAGCAGTGCTGTGTCTTGCTGTTCATGTTGCTTGCAAGTGCCTGCGTCTTTGCGGCGGACACCCGCCCCATGCACTTTGACCAACTGACGGCGAGCGACGGTCTGTCACAAAGCTCTGCGGTCAGCATCGCGCAGGATGCCCGCGGCATCATCTGGATCGGCACCGAAAACGGGCTGAACCGTTTTGACGGTTACGAGTTCGAACAGTTTCGGCAGCAGCGCGGTGGCGACGGCGGCCTCAAGAGCGACTTCATCTACGACATCGCAAACGCCGAAGACGGCGGTTTGTGGATTGCAACGAACGGCGGCGGCCTGGCAAAGTTGGAACTGCCGTCCGCCAACATTACGAGCTGGCGCCACGACCCGCAACAAGCCGACGGCATAGCCGGCAACGTCCTAAGAACCGTGCTTGCAGACAGCAACGGCTTTGTATGGCTTGGCCTGCGCGACGCCGGCCTTGACCGCTTTGATCCGCGCACCGAAACGTTTACTCATTATGCGTTGCATGACGGCGGCGCGGACAAAGCTGCCGCCGACAGCGTCTACGCGCTGCTCGAGGACAGCGCCGGAGACGTGTGGGTCGGCAGTGACAGCGGCCTTTACCGCCTGAACACGAGCGACGGCTCACTCGTTGCCTACCGCCACGATCCGCAGGACGAAACATCCTTAAGCGGCGATCGAATTCGCGTACTGCACGAAGACCGTGCGGGTAATCTTTGGGTTGGCACTTACGGCGCCGGCCTCAATCGCCTCGACAGGAACACAGGAAAGTTCCAGCGCTTCGCACACGACAGCGCGAACGCAACGACGCTAAGTCACGACCGCGTTACTGACATTCTCGAAGATCGCAACGAGCGGCTGTGGATCGCCACCGCGAAGGGCCTGAATCTTTACAACGTGGAAGCGGGTGAGTTTACGCGTTACACCAACAATCCGGCAGATCCCCACAGCCTGGGTGCCGACGCCATCGCCAGCCTTTACGAGGACCGCTCGGGCATTCTTTGGGTGGGTACGCTGACGAACGGTATCAGCAAATGGAATCCGCAAACCTGGGGGTTGGGTTACCAGAGCAGCACCACCCTTGCCGCCAGCGAGGATTCGAAGCCGAGCATTACGTCGTTTGCAAAGTCTGCTGACGACACTCTTTATATAGGCACCTTCGGCGACGGCCTGATTGTCAGGGATACCGCCGCAAAGGCGGTGACACGCTACAAGCATGATGCGGCAAACCCACGCAGCCTGAGCGACAACCGGATAATGAGCCTTGCCATGGATCGTGCCGGCAAGCTCTGGGTTGGCACCATGAGCGGTGGCCTCGATTATCTCGACCCCGCGACGGGCAGCGCGCAAAACTTCCGCCATGACGCCGGTGATCCAGGAAGCCTGAGCGCGAACGGCATCATGTCAGTCTTTGAAGACAGCAACGGCAACATCTGGGCGGGCACCTTCGGTGGCGGCATCAGCGTGAAAAAGCCGGGCACCGATTCGTTCCTGCGCTACGCCGCAAACCCGTCTGCGGCGGGCGGCCTAAGCAGCTCACGCATTACGAGTTTCGCGGAAGCTCCCTCGGGTCACATCTGGATCGGTACCGATGCCGGCGGCCTGAACCTCTTTGATCCGAAAACGGGCGAGTTCCACGTATACCGCTCGGATGTCGATGCGCCGCGCAGCCTGGCCAGCGACACGGTCTACGCCCTGCACGTCGATGCAAAGGGCAGCGTCTGGGTTGGCACGCGCGGCGGCGGCCTCGATAAAGTGGTCGGCAGCGCTGCGGACCCTGACAACATCGAATTTCTTAACGTCTCTCAGAAGGACGGCCTCGCGAACGACGTGATTTACGGCATCCAGTCCGACGATACAGGCCGGCTCTGGCTGAGCACGAACTTCGGCATCAGCGTATTTGACCCGGCCGACGGCACGGTCAAGAACATGCACCGCCGCGATGGCCTGCAGTCCGAGGAATTCAATTTTGGTGCCCATTACCAAACCGCCGACGGTCAAATGTATTTCGGCGGCATCAACGGCTTCAACGTTTTCGATCCCGATCAGATTAAAACGCAGCAGGCCGTTCCCCCGGTGGTCCTGACCGGCTTCTACAAATCCAACGATCCCATTAAATCCGACCTGCCGGAAGACTTCGAGAACGGCCTGGAACTGAGCCATCGCGATGACCGTGTCAGTTTTGAAGTTGCGGCACTCGACTATGCCGCGCCTCAACAAAACCGCTACAAGTACCAGCTTGAGGGGTTTGACGAAGAATGGATAGATCTCGGCACGCGCCGGCGAATCACTTACACGGACCTTGACGACGGCGACTACGTCCTGCGCGTGCAGGCGGCGAACAGTGCCGGCGTATGGAACACGGACGGCCTGGCGTTGCCCATTACCGTGAAACCGGCGCCGTGGCACACGTGGTGGGCCTACTTCTTGTATGCCGCGGCTGTTGCGCTCTTTGGCCTGGCCATCCTGCGCCTGCACCAGGGCCGGGTTCGCCGCGAAGAAGCATATAGCCTGCGCCTCGAACAGGAGGTCGCGCTCCGCTCGGCGAAGCTGGCAGAGCGCAATCGCGAACTTAAGGAAATTAACAAGCTGTTGGAGAAGAGCAGCCTGAGTGATCCACTGACGGGGCTGCGCAATCGTCGCTTCGTGTTTGAAGAAGTATCCAAGGACCTGAAGACCATCAGCCGCAAATACAGCGACGAAGAGGCAGGCGTTGATCCGCAGGACTCAGCGGACCTCGTGTTCATGATGATCGACCTCGATAACTTCAAACCAATCAATGACACCTACGGACACGCAGCCGGTGATCAGCTGCTGCTCGATATTCGCGATGTGCTATTGGAAGCCTGCCGCGAGACCGACTTTGTTGTGCGCTGGGGTGGGGACGAGTTTGTTGTCATCGCTCGCCAGACGCACAAATCCGAATCCGAGGCGCTTGCTGAAAAAATTCGCAGCCAGATTGCAGAGCGAGCATTCGAACTGCAGGACGGCCAGCTCATTCGCACGACCTGCTCTATCGGTTTCGTTGCCTACCCGTTGTACGAGGGCCACGCGAAGAATGCCAATCTCGACGACGTCATTAACCTCGCCGATTGCCTGATGTACGAAGCGAAACGCCAGCGCAACGCCTGGGTCGGCATGCTCGGTATCAACGAAGCCGTTACCAGCAGGGGCTTTGATGTCGACAGCGTCGATACTTCGTCAGTTCTGTTCCGCGCCCGCCGCGAGGGCCGCATTCTGGAGCACGTTGTCGAAGGCACCGACACCCGGGCAGTTCCCGCCGGCTAATTCCTGCACGACCAAGCTTCTGCTCGATGTCGCTGTGCTAACACCGCACTGCGCCAAGGGTGGTTGCACCAGGCGGTTCAGCAACCAAAAAAAACGCCGGCGACCCTTTTAATACCCCAACAGCCCACCCCCACTAGGGTCTTCACCCTATTGTTCAGCGTCTTTGCGACCCCTAGGGTGTCTTTCCGAGGCAGTCATATTCGACACGACATTCAGGGGATACCAGATGAACTCGTCACCTCGGCGCCAGACCGCACGGCTTATTGCACTAAGTGCATTCCTTTTCTTAAGCGCTTACGCACAGGCGTTCTCGCCGTCGGGGTTGCTGGAAATCCACCAGATCAATGT
>JABDKF010000352.1 GCA_013003155.1 Woeseia sp.
ATTCTTCTGCAAGCGTAATTGCGCCCTGTGCATGAATCACCTCGTTAAACTGTTTCAGAAACTCCACCGCTTCTAGGTTTTCGTTGCCGCCAAACTCGTTGGGTAGCCATTCTCCTTCCTTGCGGGAATAGTCGAGATACAGCATGGATGCCACCGCATCGACCCTGAGGCCGTCCACGTGCATTTCATTGATCCAGTACAGGGCGCTGCCAATAAGGTAGTTAATGACTTCGCGGCGCCCGTAATTGAAAATCAGGGTTCCCCAGTCTGTATGCGTGCCTTTTCTCGGGTCAGAGTGTTCGTACAACGCAGTGCCGTCGAACAACGCCAGACCGTGCTCGTCGCGAGGAAAGTGCGCCGGCACCCAGTCCTTGATAACGCCAATGCCGGCCTCGTGACAGCGGTCAATAAGGTAGCGAAAGTCATCCGGTTCACCGAACCTGCGGGTTGGCGCGAACAGCCCTATTGGCTGATAACCCCATGAGCCGTCGAAGGGATGTTCCGTCACTGGCATCAATTCAATGTGCGTGAAGCCGAGGTCAGTCACGTAGGCGATGAGCTCGTCGGCCAGTTCGCTCCAGCTCAACCAGCGGTTATTATCTTCTGCCTTGCGGCGCCACGAACCGGCATGGACTTCGTAAATGCTCATTGGCTCATCGAGGCACAGCTTCCCGCGTCGAGCTGTCATCCAGTCGGAATCATGCCAGTCGTAATGACTCTGGTAGACGATGGAGGCGTTGCCCGGGGGCGGTTCGTAATAGTTGGCAAGTGGATCTGTTTTTAGCGGCAACAGTTGCCCGTTTGCGTCGAGCAATTCGTACTTGTAAAGCGCACCGGGCATAACGCCCGGAACAAAAATTTCCCAGACACCGTTGGCCGGATGGCAGCGCATGGGATGCCGCCGCCCGTCCCAATCGTTGAAGCTGCCGACGACGCTGACACGAAACGCATTCGGCGCCCACACCGCAAAGCGGGTGCCCTCGATGCCATCGAGCTGCGTAAACCTTGAGCCCAGCGTCTCGTCGATGTCGAGGTGCCGGCCTTCCCCGAGCAAATGCAGATCCAGGTCACCGAGCAGCGAGGGCAGGGCGTACGGGTCCTCAATGATGCTGACGTCGCCGGCGTGGTCCGTCACGCGTAAGCGGTAGCGCCGCAACCGGATCGGCAGGTCCGCCTCGAACAGTCCGCCCGCATGAATCTTTGTGAATTCGCCGCGTACCGTGTTCAGTCGGTCAATCAGTTCGACCTTGCTGGCTTGTGGCTGCAGGCTGCGCACAACCCGCCGCGTCTCGTCGCGGTGCGGGCCGAGGATGGAAAACGGGTCGCCGTGGCGGCCCTCTGCCAGTGCATTGAATTCGTCTTTCATTATCTATTGGTAGGGCTGCCCAACAGGGCAGTTACGATTCGCCATCCAGGATAGTCAATTGCATCCGGGCTAGCGGGTGAAGTGAATGGACTGGTCAAGCATTTCGGGAGTCACCAGCGTGATGCCCTTGTCCGTAACGCGAAAGCCGCGTTCGCGATCGGCATCGTGATCGACACCGATTTCCATCCCCTCCGGTACCAGCGTGCCTCGATCGACGATGGCACTGCGGATATGGCAGTGCCGTGAAATCTCGACCTCCGGCATAATCACGGAATCTGAGACGGTCGAAAAAGAGTTGACCTTTACGCCAGAAAACAGCAGCGAGCGGTGCACGCTGCTGCCCGATACCACGCAGCCGGCAGATACCATTGACTGAATTGCTTCACCGCGACGGCCGGGTTCATCGAACACGAACTTTGCCGGCGGCAGCTGTTCTTGCGATGAAAGAATCGGCCAGCGATTGTCATAAAGATTGAGCTGAGGTGTCACGGAAATCAATTCCATGTTCGCTTCCCAAAACGCGTCCAGCGTTCCTACATCACGCCAGTACGCCTGTTCGGAAGTTTCCGGATCACGAAACGGGTACGCATAAATGTGATACTTGTCGATAATCGATGGAATAATGTCGCGACCGAAATCATGCGTCGTGTTCGGCATGTCAGCGTCTTTGATCGTTTGTTCGTATAAAAAATCCGTGTTGAACACATAGTTACCCATAGACGCAAGGCATAACTCGGACTGACCAGGAATGGGCGTCGGATTCTCCGGCTTTTCATCGAAAGCGATAACACGCCCCGTATCGTCCACGGTCATCACGCCAAGCGCCCCGGCTGCTTCTTCAATCGGGACTTCGATGCAACAGACGGACATGTCCGCCTCGCGACCGGCATGCGCGGCGAGCAAGGGACCATAGTCCATTTTATAAACGTGATCGCCGGCGAGAATGAGCACGTACTTAGGCTCATGGGTGCGGATGATATCGAGATTCTGATACACGGCGTCGGCGGTGCCCCTGTACCATTCACCACCGATCCGTTGCGAGGCCGGCAGGATTTCTACAAATTCGCGGCTGCTGGGTCGAAAGCCGGTCCAGCCATGTACGAGATGCCGAATCAATGAATGTGCCTTGTACTGCGTCAAAACGCCGATGCGGCGCAAGCCGGAATTGAGGCAATTGGACAACGGAAAATCGATGATGCGCAGCTTGCCGCCGAAATAAACGGACGGCTTGGCGCGCCACTGGGTCAGCTCGTACAATCGTGAGCCCTGACCACCCGCCAATATCAGCGCAAGAGTTTCTCGCGTCAGTCGGCTGACGAATCGCGCGTCACTCGTGTAGTCGTCGAGTTCCATGGTGTCCGTTGCTCCTGGTATCGGGGATCATTGAGTGTAACGCAGTTTAGGGAGTTTCGGCTTTTCGGCCGGCCAATTAGCCAGGCGTCGCGCCGCGCCCGCTTTCGCGCGTCATCGCCAGCAGCCGCTTTTCCAGACGCTTGTCGAATGCCGCGGCAGCGACTCGCCAACGCCAGTTATTGTCGGCTTTCCCGGGCGTATTAAAACGGGACGACGAATCAAGTCCGAGATAGTCCTGCAGCGGCGCTACGACAAGTCGCGCCCTGCTGTTCATCGCCAACCTGAGTACGTCTCTGGAAACGGTTTCAGCTGATCCCTTTGTTATGTTCAGAACGCGCTGTCGGGTGGTGACTTTTTCCTCGTCACTGCGGGTGTCGTCGTCATTGCCCTCAAACCAGCCGCGCGTTGTATCGTTGTCGTGGGTGCCGGTGTAACAGACGCAATATTCGCGAATATCTCGCGCGTTAAAATCTTCATCGCACAGCACGAACTGTAGCACCACCATTCCCGGCAGGTGGTTTCGATCGCGCAGCCCTTCAACCTCGGGGGTAATCACGCCAAGATCCTCGGCGATTATGGGCAGGTGGCCGAGGGCGTTACGTACGGCGGCAAAAAGTTCATCACCCGGGCCCTGAACCCAACGTCCGTTGCGCGCCGTTTTTTCATCAGCCGGAACCGACCAATAGGATTCAAAGCCACGAAAATGATCGATACGGATCATGTCGGCCATTCCGGCCGCATGGCGCAATCGATCGATCCACCACTGGTAACCGTGGTCGGCGTGATACTGCCAGTCATATAAGGGGTTACCCCAGAGCTGCCCGTCCGAGCTGAAATAGTCCGGTGGAACGCCGGCGACATATTCTGGCTGGCCCTTGTTATCGAGTTGCAACATCTTGCGATTTGCCCAGGTATCTGCCGAATCTAACGCAACGTAAATCGGCATATCGCCAAACAGGAACACGCCCCGTGACTCTGCGTAGTGTTTCAACTCTTGCCATTGCGCATGGAACAGAAACTGGATGATCTTGATGGCTTCAAGTTGCTCGCCATGTGTATCGACAAAGGCTTCGAGCGCGGCTGGCTTGCGATTCGCGAACTTTTTGTTCCAGCTCGGCCAGGGACGTTCATCGTGCTCTGTTTTCAATGCCCGAAATAGCGCGTAGTCGTTCAGCCAACTCGCATCGTTGGCGGCCAGAAATTCCTGGTATTCGCGCTTCAGGTAGTCGGGCGCTTTTGCGGTAAAGCGTGACGCCGCGCGGGCCAGTAGCCTTCGCTTGAGGGGTATTAGCCTTCCAAAATCGACAGTGTCAGATGGCAATGACAAAAGCGGGGTGATTTCTTCCGCCTGCAATAGTTCGAGCTCCAGCAGTGCATCGATTGCGATCAGCATTTCGTTGCCGGAGAAGCTTGATAGCGGCTGATACGGAGAATCGCCGTAACTCGTCGGACCGGTCGGCAAGAATTGCCACACGCGAATGCCGGCGCTCGCAATGAAATCGATAAATCGGCGCGCCTCAGCGCCCAGTTCGCCGATGCCATATGCGCCCGGCAACGATGTCAGGTGAAGCCCAACACCGGCCTGCCGGCCCACGGGCAAGACGTCAGTCCCGGGTTGCGGGAAGCTGGAGTTATTCTTGTTCTCAATAGAAGAAGTCACAATTTCATTTACTTTTTGACGGGTCCCGCTATTCGCCTGCTAGTCACCCACGTGATCCAGGCTCAGTACTTGCTTGCTATGCAACAAGCGTTGCTCCGCTGCGTCGCCAAGACGCAGCGCCAACGCGACCTGTAGCGTGTCAAGAATGGTGAGTTGTGCAAGCCTGGAACTCATCGGCGTGTAAACGCTGGCGTCCTCCGGCGAAGGTAGCGCCAGTAACAATGTTGCTTTGCTTGCCAGCGGTGTCTCGGCGGCGGTCAAAGTGATAACGCTTGCACCTCGCTCCCTTGCACAGGACGATGCGTGGACGACGCCGCTTGATTTGCCGGATTGCGAAATAGCAACGAACACGTCCCTGGCCGTCGCGGTCGCTCCGAGTTGCAGCATTGTCGGAACGTCCTTCGCGGCCGCACACGGGATACCGAGACGAAAAAATTTGTGACAGGCGTCGCAAGCGACATGACCCGAAGCGCCTGAGCCGACGAAAACGATCTGACGCGCATCGGCCAGCAGGTCGACGGCGCTTTCGATCGGTAGCCCCGGTAACATGGAACGCAAGTCGATCAGCGATTGTATCGAGCGGTCCAGTACCTTGCCGGCGGCGTCGCTGGTCGAGTCGTCCTGGTTGACGTCGCGATGGAGGTAACTCGCCGGGCGACCGATGGTTTCCGCCAGTCGTATCTTCAGCTCGCGAAAACCGCTGACGCCGATACTGCGGCAGAAGCGAATGACCGTGGGTTGGCTGGTGTCCGCGGCGACAGCCACTTCCGCGACAGCCGCATGGGCTGCTTGCCGTGGATGCGCCAGGATCCAGCGGCCGACCTGTTGTTCGGCTCGACTCAGCTTGCCCAGGCGCTGCTCGATATCGTCTAACATGTAACAAAATTACACTCAAGCCGGCTGTTTTGCCACTGTTTTTGACAATATTTAGAAGATATGTAGTAAAGTTTCGAAAACCTGAGGAGGCCCAATGGCGAAGTTTGTACCGGTCGACACGTTCGACCTCGTGATCTACGGCGGCACCGGCGACCTGGCAATGCGCAAGCTGTTGCCGGCGATGTTTCATCGTATGCGCGACGGCCAGATTTCAGAAGACAGCCGCATTATCGCGGTGGGCCGCAATGCGCTGTCGACGGATGCCTTCCGTGAAATGACCGCGCAGTCGCTGCGTCACGCGTTACGCGACGGGGAATTTCATGCATCGCATTGGGAGGAGTTTCAGGCGCGCCTGACGTACGTGCAGGCCGACGCACTCGATCACGGCGCCTGGGGCGACCTTTGTCAGGTGTTGCAAGGCTTCGAGGATCGCATTCGCGTTGTTTACCTGGCGACAGCGCCAACCTTGTTCGGGCCCGTTGCGACCGGTTTTCGAACGAATAATTTGCTGACCGACAACATGCGGATCGTGCTGGAAAAACCGCTCGGCCATGACAGCGAATCTGCTCGCGCGATTAACGATGAAGTTGGCGAATCGTTTGCCGAGAACCAGATTTTTCGTATTGACCACTACCTTGGAAAGGAAACCGTCCAGAATCTGCTGGCACTCCGCTTCGCCAACTCTCTGTTCGAACCGCTTTGGCGGCGGGGCGCCGTTGATCACGTGCAGATCACCGTGGCGGAGGATCTCGGTGTTGGCGGTCGAATCGATTTTTATGACCAGGTTGGTGCTCTGCGCGACATGGTGCAGAACCACCTGATGCAGCTTGTTTGTCTGGTGGCGATGGAAGCCCCGACCAGCCTGTCGCACGAATCTGTTCGTGACGAAAAACTCAAAGTGCTGCGTTCTCTGCGCCCGATTACCGCGTCAGACGTAAAGGCTCATACCGTCCGTGGGCAGTACACGTCCGGCGCAATTAACAGCACCGCGGTGACTGGCTATCTTGAAGAGCTTGAGTCCGGCGAGAGCACTACCGAAACGTTTGTCGCGTTAAAATTACAAATTGAAAACTGGCGCTGGTCGGGCGTGCCGTTCTATTTACGCACGGGAAAACGACTGAAGGCCAAGCACTCCGAAATCGTGGTGCAGTTTCAACACGTTCCGCATTCTATTTTTGATGAAGCAAAATATGACATCACCCCCAACCGGCTGTTAATTCGTCTGCAGCCGGACGAGGGCGTCAACCTGTCCGTCATGGCGAAAGAGCCAGGTCCCGGCGGATTCGACCTGCGTCCCGTCTCTCTCAACTTAAGTTTCGAGGAAACTTTTGGTATTCAGTATCCGGATTCTTACGAGCGGCTGTTGATGGAGGTCCTGCGCGGACAGCCGGCGTTGTTCATGCGTCGCGACGAAGTTGAGGCGGCCTGGCAGTGGGTCGATCAGCTTATTGCCGGATGGGAAGAAACGCGCCAGAAAGTGGAGAGTTACGTCGCCGGTTCCTGGGGACCGACGTCCTCGTCGCTGCTGCTCGACCGGGACGGTCGGAACTGGTATCCGGAGAATTAGCGGATGTTGAGTGAGTATTTCTTCGCGTCGCGAGAAGAGGCATCGGCCGAATGTGCAACGCGGATGGAGAGCGCACTGCGCTCGTCGCTGCGGCAGGATAAAAGCGCCGCTATTGTATTGAGCGGTGGTAGCTCGCCGGCGGATACTCTGGGAAAGCTTTCGAGGGCGAACCTTTCCTGGGATCGGGTAACCTTGACGCTCAGCGACGAGCGCTGGGTAGCCGCCGATCACGACGATAGCAACGAGAAAATGTTGCGCGAGACTTTGCTACAAAACAATGCTGTGAGCGCTAAAGTGCTGCCGCTATTCTGCCCCGATCTCGAAGCAACCGCGGCGCCAGGACGGCTGCAGCAAAAAATGTCAGAACTGGCGCTGCCGTTCGCCGGCGTGTTGCTGGGTATGGGTGCCGACGGGCATTTTGCGTCGTTATTTCCAGACTTCAGCGGGCTCGAGGCCGCTTTGAAGCCTGATAACGATAACGCGTTCGTTGCAGTCAAGACCGCGGCAAGCCCCCACGAACGTATCAGCATGACGTTGGCGACAATTTTGCAAAGTCGGGAGATCCTGTTGCTGATTTTCGGTAACGACAAGCGGCAGGTCTACGAAGACGCCCGGAAGCCGGACAGCGCTTTGCCCGTTGCCAAACTACTTGCCCAGTCTCGCGTGCCGCTACGCGTGATCTGGGCACCGTAACTTGAAAGGACGTAAACAATGAATCCCACCGTCGCCAAAGTAACCCGCCGCGTGCGCGAAAAAAGCATTGCTTCGCGTGCCGCCTACCTGGCCCAAATGCAGGCCGCTCGCGATGAGGGCCCAGCACGTACTACCTTATCCTGCAGTAATCTTGCACACGGCATGGCCGCGTGCGGTGGCGGCGACAAGAACATATTGGCAGGCGACAAGGTGCCCAATATCGCCATCGTTTCTGCGTACAACGACATGTTGAGTGCACACCAGCCGCTGGAAACTTTTCCTGCGCTCATAAAGCGTGCTGCCAGCGAGTTGGGTGCCATTGCGCAGTTTGCCGGCGGCGTACCCGCGATGTGTGACGGCGTCACGCAAGGACAGGACGGCATGGACCTGTCGTTGTTCAGTCGCGATGTTATCGCGTTGTCAACTGCAGTGGCCTTATCGCACAATATGTTTGACGCGGCGCTGTGTCTCGGTGTCTGCGACAAGATCGTCCCTGGCCTCCTTATCGGCGCGCTGTCGTTTGGTCATTTGCCCGTCGCCTTCGTGCCGGCCGGACCGATGGTGTCCGGTTTGCCCAACAAGGAAAAGGCGCGAATCCGGGAAGAATATGCCGCCGGACGCATCGGCCGTGCCGAGCTACTGGACGCGGAGTCGGCGTCATACCACGGCCCCGGCACCTGCACGTTTTACGGGACGGCCAACAGCAATCAAATGATGATGGAGTTCCTCGGCCTGCAATTGCCGGGAGGATCCTTTGTGAATCCGAACACCCCCTTGCGCGACGCGTTAACGGCCGAAGCCGTGCGAACGGTGCTGGGCTTGACGGACCTTGGCGAAAACTATTTGCCAATCGCAGAAATTGTCGATGAGTCGGCGATCGTCAACGCGATCGTGGGCCTACTCGCAACCGGCGGCTCCACGAACCACACTTTGCACCTTGTGGCTATCGCCGCGGCTGCGGGTATTAAAATTGACTGGACTGACTTCGCAGAGCTTTCTTCAGCCGTACCACTGCTCGCGCACGTCTACCCGAACGGCCTCGCGGATGTGAATCACTTTCATGCGGCCGGCGGCCTGGGATTCGTCATGCGGGAATTGCTCGACGCCGGTTTGCTGAATGAAGACGTGTCCACCATCAAAGGTCGCGGCTTAAGAAATTTCTGCGTTGAGCCTTTTGTGAGTGGTTCTGCGGTCTCCTTCAGAGAAACTCCGGCAGAATCACTGGATCGCGATATCGTACGGCCGGTCGCGGACCCATTCGACAATGAGGGCGGCTTGCGCACCGTTGACGGCAATCTGGGCCGAGCCGTCGTGAAGGTCTCGGCAGTCGACAAGGCGCACTACCATATCAAGGCGCCCGCGCGCGTATTCCTGTCGCAAGATGCGTTTACCGAGGCTTTCAAGAACGAGCAACTGACCGGAGATTTTGTCGCGGTGCTGCCGTTCCAGGGTGCCAAGGCAAACGGTATGCCGGAGTTGCATAAGCTGACGCCCTACCTTGGTGTGCTGCAAAATCGCGGTCAACGTGTGGCATTGTTAACCGATGGCCGCATGTCCGGCGCATCCGGCAAGGTTCTCGCGGCTATCCAAATTACTCCCGAGGCAGCGTGCGGTGGAGAGATCGCCCGGATTCGGGACGGTGACATTATCGAGATCGATGCCGACAAGGGTCGCCTGGCGGTTGCAGCGGCCGCGGACGAGTGGCAGGCGCGGGACCCGCTGGCGCCCGATCTTGCACCGAACCACAACGGTATGGGCCGTGAATTGTTTGCATCTTTTCGCCACGCGGTAAACGGGGCGGAGCAGGGGGCGACCATCTTCGGCCAGCATTGAGGGCGGGTGATCGAACAGGCACGGACAGGCCAGCGCCAGAAAACGGCTTTGACGGCACCACGGTATTCACAGAAGATGCTGAGATCTTTGTAAGCCTGACAACAACGCAGCAGAAGTCAGGCAAACGGTGAGTAGTCAACTTACGATGACAGGGCCTTGTTTGTTGATCGGGGATATTGGCGGCACGAACGCGCGCTTTGCGCTGGCGCGTGCGGACAAGCCAGGGTTCGATCAGGAACTGACATTGCGATGCGCCGACTTCGAGACAGCAGAAGCCGCAATCGCCGCATACCTTGCAAGGGCAGGGGCAGGCAAACCGCAGGCGATATGTATTGCCGCTGCCGGCCCGGTCGTCGAGGGAACGGTGCGGTTTACCAACAATCACTGGAGCCTCTCCGCTCACGATCTTGCGCACGACTTCCAGACAAAAAGCGTGCGGCTCCTGAATGATTTTGAAGCGATAGCTTATTCGATTCCGTTCCTGAGCAGTACCGATTGCGTTGCAGCCGGCCTCGAAACAGCGAGCAGCCTCGACGATCGCGAATTCACTGTCGGTGTTGTGGGCCCGGGTACCGGACTGGGAGCAGCCGGCTTGTTGCGCCGCAATGGTGTGCTGGTGCCGATAATCGGCGAAGGCGGTCATGTTGGTTTTGCACCGGAATCAAAACTGCAGATGCAAATTCTCGAGATTTTGCGTGAAAAATTCGACCGCGTATCCGACGAGCGACTGGTGTCCGGGCCGGGTCTCGAAAACATCTACGCAGCGTTGCTTGCGTTGCACAACGAGAAGCTGGTACATGCCTCGGCCAAGGATATTTTTGAGCGCGCCGCGGCGAACAACGATGTTCGCGCCAATGAAGCCCTGCAGCTTTTTTATGAAATTCTGGG
>JABDKF010000020.1 GCA_013003155.1 Woeseia sp.
TCGACGTTTGTTGTTGATTCAGCCGTTTCGAGAGCCGCAAACGTATCTGTCTCCGCACCGCTTACCGATGGCAGCGCGTCGTGCCCGCCTTGCTTGCGGCCAAGAAACGCACTGTCCGGCGCTTCAAGGTGATACTTGGCAGAGGCTTCGACCGCGAGCTTCGCGCGACCGGCAGAAACCGGTTTAAGCAAAAACCTGTAAATCTGGCCCTTGTTGATTAACTCCATCAAGGATTCGCCGTCGTCGCGGCGGCCGGCGATGATGGCTACCAGTCGTGGTGCGCGGCTACGCAGTTTGTGCGTCAGCAATTCAACCTTGTTGCCCGCGACCGCTGCATCGGTGACCAGTACCCCAACTTTATTGCTTGCGACGATATCGTGCGCCTGGTGCGCAGTGATTGCATGATGAACCGTGTGCAGGCCACGCGCCGCGGCGCGGATAGTGTCAACGAACGTGTGATCTTTCGACAGCACGAGCACATCAACCGATTGCTCTGTGGCCGCCGCGTTCCCGCTTGCTGGAATGGACTTGAGAATCGGTGCGCGGTCCGAAGCATCGGTGACCTTTTCGGCGCCATTATCGAGGGTTTCGAGAATAATGTGCTCGCCCGTAGGTTTGATATCCTGCGGCTTGAATTGGGGATCAGTATCGCGAAGCGCTACTTCAAGCTCAGGTTGTACCGCTTCATTATCGTTTGCGGATTTCGATAAGACCAGCATGCGCGCCGCGCTGGCGACGATATCAACCAATTCCTCGGTCGCGATGTTGCCGCGTACGACTTGGTAAACTTCCTTTTCGCCTACCAATGCTTCGATATCCTCGCCGCCGCGTTCACCCGCAAGCAAAATGCCAAGCATGTCGGGCACACGTTTCTTCGCCTCACGCAACGTTTCGATGCCGCTCATGCCAGGAAGGTCTAGCGCAGACACGATAATGTGAATCGGTGTTTCGCCAAGGGTGGCTAACGCTTCGCTGCCGGTTGTAGCAAGGTGTACGGCGAATTGATCGCCAAAGCCGGCGCCCAGGGCTTCCAGTTCATTTTGCTGGCTGTGCAGAATCAGCACTTGTGTCTTTATTTGTTCAAAAGCCACTGCCAGTCTCCGCGGGAATTATGTCCAACATCCATGAGATTGCCTCGCGTTGGCGAGGCTTCGTTAGACATTAAATAACTGCGTAGATTGCGCCGATTTACTGATAGTTTCTGTGATGAACAGCACAATGACTTGCAGCGATGTTGATGGCGGGCCTGCAAGCCGGGAATTGTCGGCTAAAACAGAAGTTTCGGCGGTTTTGCAGGTTGCGGTTCAGCCGCTTGGGGTTCAGCAGAGCAAAGGGCCGCCAAGGATTCGCGGCGGTGCCGGTCAGGCGGCGCGCCCGCGCTCCCCGATTTCTGCCGTAAGCGCGGTGACGGCGTCCTCGACACCCATCACTTTCTGTTGTTTGGAGCCTAAACGCCTGAGCGCAACCGTTTTTTCTTCTACCTCGCGTTGGCCAACTGCCATAAGCACCGGTACTTTGGCAACGCTGTGCTCACGTACCTTGTAGGAGATTTTTTCATTGCGCAGGTCCGCGTCAGCGCTGATGCCGGCCTTTCGCAATCGAGTGACAAGGTCGAGTGCATAGGCATCTGCGTCCGAGGTGATGGTCAGGACTTTCGCCTGCGTAGGTGCGAGCCACAATGGCAGGTTACCCGCATGATGTTCAATCAAGATGCCGATAAAGCGTTCAAGCGATCCGAACATCGCGCGGTGCAAGAGCACCGGCGTGTGCTTTTGACCATCCTCCGCGATATAGGTCGCACCGAGCCGCGACGGCAGATTCAGATCGACCTGCAACGTGCCGCATTGCCAGTCGCGGCCGATGGCATCGCGCAAGACAAACTCCAGTTTGGGGCCGTAAAACGCCCCTTCGCCGGGATTGTGACTGAACTCGAGGCCTGACACCTTCAGTGCCTCTTGCAGGGCATTCTCGGCCGCATCCCAAACTGCATCATCGCCAACCCGAACCTCCGGGCGGTCAGCATATTTGATAATCACATCGTCGAATCCAAAATCTTTGTAGATACCGAGAATCAGGTCGCAGACGGCAATCGATTCCGCGGTGATTTGTTCAGGCGTGCAAAAGATGTGTGCATCATCCTGGGTGAACGCGCGAACGCGCAGCATCCCGTGCAGAGCGCCGGATGGTTCATATCGATGCACTTTGCCGAACTCTGCGAGCCGATACGGGAGATCCCGGTAGCTTGTGATTCCCTGTTTGAAAACCTGCACATGCCCGGGGCAGTTCATTGGCTTGATGGCGTAGTTGCGGCCATCTTCTGTTTCGGTTGTGAACATGTGTTCGCCAAATGATTCCCAATGCCCCGATGCTTCCCACAGGCTGCGGTCCATTAGTTCGGGCGTGTTTACTTCCTGATAGCCCGCCTCATTCTGGCGCCGCCGCATGTAGTCGATAAGATTTTGAAAGAGGCCCCATCCTTTCGGATGCCAAAATACCGCCCCCGGCGCCTCTTCCTGAAAATGGAAAAGATCCATCAATCGCCCGAGCCTGCGGTGATCGCGCTTCTCCGCCTCTTCGAGCTGAGTCAGGTACTGGCGCAGCTGCTTGGGATTGGCCCATGCGGTACCGTAGATGCGTTGCAGCATCGCGTTCTTAGCATCGCCGCGCCAATATGCGCCGGAGACGCGCAACAGTTTGAACGCTTTGCCGAGTTTTCCGGTGGACGGTAAATGCGGCCCGCGGCACAGATCGATGAAGTCACCCTGCCGATACAAGGTGAGTGTCTCATCTTCCGGAATTTCCTCGATAATTTTCGCCTTGTATTCTTCACCCATGTCGCGGAAGAATTTTACGGCATCGTTCCGTTGCCATACTTCGCGACTAATTGCCTCGTTTCGCTCGACGATGGCCAGCATGCGCTTCTCAATCTTTTCGAGATCTTCTGTCGTAAAGGGCTCGTCACGCGCGAAGTCGTAATAGAAGCCGTTATCGATCGCCGGGCCAATCGTAACCTGGGTGTCGGGCCAGATTTCCTTTACCGCCTCGGCCAGCACATGGGCAGCATCGTGGCGCAGCAGCTCAAGCCCGTCGCTGCTGTCGCGCGTTACGATTTCGACCGTCGCGTCATGGTCGATGCTGCGATTCAGATCCCACAGTGAGCCATCCACCCTTACAGCAACGGCATCGCGCGCCAGGCTCTTCGATATCGAGTCTGCGATTTCTGCGCCGGAAACAGCGGCGGGAAAGTCCCGTTTCGAGCCATCCGGAAGTTGAATAACTGGCATGAGCTACGCCTGTGAAAATGGACGAAAATCAGCGCGCTATTGTACCCGAATCAGAGCTGCTGGCTAATCCGCCGGGTGCGTCGCTTCATGTACACTGACACCATGGATACCGGATTTTCCGCATGACTCGACTGCCTGACATCGCAGCGTTCCCGCCGCCTGCGCACAATCACGACGGTTGTGTTGCTGACGCGCTGGCCACCGCTGAAGAGCTGTGCCGCACACGTGGACTGCGATTCACCGCTATCCGGAGGCGCGTTCTGGAACTTGTTTGGGAAAGCCATAAACCGATTGGGGCCTACGACATTCTGGACGCGCTGAATCGTGCCGGCAAAAAAGCGGCGCCGCCGACCGTTTACCGGGCCCTGGAATTTCTGATCGAGGCTGACCTCGTGCATCGACTCGATTCGCTGAACGCATTCGTCGGCTGCCCCGATCCGTCAAGCTCCCACACCGGGCAATTTCTGATTTGTCGCGGATGCCATAGCGTGGCCGAGCTCGATGATGCGGATATCGACTCCCTGGTGCGGACAAAAGCCGGAGCACTGGGATTCAGTGCCGTCCACCAGATGCTCGAGATTCAGGGCTTGTGCATAGCCTGCAGCGAAACTGCGTCAGAATCACCCTGACCTGACGCCACGCGGCTGCATTTTTTTGAAGTACAATCCAGCCCTTTTGACGACCTGCCGGCCTACCAATGAGCACTGAACAGCCCAAAGACTTCATTCGCCAGATCATCTCAGGCGACCTCGCGGCCGGAAAAAACAATGGTTCCGTGGTTACTCGCTTCCCCCCGGAGCCCAACGGCTTTCTGCATGTCGGGCATGCTAAATCGATTTGCCTGAATTTCGGCGTTGCCCTCGAGAATAACGGCCAGACCTACTTGCGCTTCGATGACACGAACCCCGGAAGGGAGCGCCAGGAATACGTCGATGCCATTATGGCCGATGTCCGTTGGCTCGGTTTCGACTGGGAAAACCGGCTCAGCTACGCGTCTGACCACTTCGACAGACTGTACGACGCAGCGGAGATGTTAATCCGCGAAGGGCACGCTTACGTCGACAGTCTTAGCGCGGAAGAGATTCGGGAATACCGTGGCACTTTAACGTTGCCGGGCAAAGACAGTCCGCATCGCGTGCGTAGCGTTGACGAGAACCTTGATCTGTTTCGCCGTATGCGCGACGGTGAGTTCACGGATGGCGAACACGTATTGCGCGCGCGGATCGACATGGCTTCGCCAAATATCAATCTCCGTGATCCAACGCTGTATCGAATTCGCAACCAGGTTCATCAACGCACCGGCGACAAGTGGTGTATCTACCCGATGTACGATTTTGCACACGGCTTGTCGGACGCCTTCGAGGGCGTCACGCATTCTCTGTGCACGCTGGAATTTGAAGACCACCGCCCCCTTTACGACTGGTTTCTCGACAAGCTTGACCTTGAACATCGACCGCGCCAGATTGAATTTTCCAGGCTCAATCTGGCCTACGCCCTGACCAGCAAGCGCAAGCTTAATCAGCTGGTGGATGAGGGTATTGTCAGCGGCTGGGATGATCCTCGTATGGCAACCATTGCCGGTATGCGGCGCCGCGGCTATCCGGCCGCCGCGCTGCGCGACTTTATCAAGCGAGTTGGCGTTACCAAGAAAGAAAACATGATCGAAATGGCGCTTCTGGAGAACTGCATACGCGAGCAGTTGGGTGAAGAGGCCGAGCGGCGAATGGCGGTCATGCGACCGTTAAAAATCGTGCTTACTGATTACGACGCGGACCGTGAAGAACAGCTCGAGGCCATGAATCATCCCAATAAACCCGAAATGGGTACGCGTGAAGTGCCGTTCTGCCGAGAGATATACATCGAGCAGGACGACTTCATGGAGGATGCACCGCGCAAATTTTTCCGCTTGAAACCGGGAGGTGAAGTGCGATTGCGTTCAGCGTATATCATTCGTTGCGACGAGGTAATAAAAGACAAGCGCGGCAACGTACTCGAACTTCGCTGCAGCCATGATCCAGACACACGTAGCGGCTCAGGCACTAGTGATCGCAAGGTAAAGGGCACTATTCACTGGGTGTCTGCGCGTCACGCTGTCGCGGCAGAGGTACGGCTTTACGACAGGCTCTTTACCGATGCGGATCCCGGGTCAGCCGATGACGTGCGAAGCGTGCTCAACGCGGACTCGCTTGACGTTGTAAGCGCGCGCCTGGAACCCACGCTGGCCGATGCTGCCGTGGGTACTTCCTATCAATTCGAACGGCTTGGCTATTTTTGCCCGGATGCCAAAGACCACGATGCTGGAAGTGCTGTCTTTAATCGCATTGTCACGTTGCGCGATGGCTGGGCAAAAATCGA
>JABDKF010000025.1 GCA_013003155.1 Woeseia sp.
ATTCCAACCGTCAGCGACGTTAAAGTTGAACTCGTATTTGATCCGCCGTGGAACCAAAGCATGATGTCAGACGAAGCACGGCTGCAAACGGGTCTGATGTAGAAAAACGGTATTAATGCATTGAAGACGTTGACGCTGCTCCGCCATGCCAAATCGAGCTGGGACTCCCCTGCCCTGGCCGACAATGAGCGCCCGCTGAACAAGCGAGGCGAAAGAGACGCGCCGGTCATGGCCGCGCGCATTCAGGCGGCCGGTATTCGCCCTTCCCTGATCATCAGCAGCCATGCCGTACGCGCCTGGACTACGGCGAAAGTTGTGGCCAACGAACTTAGCTACCCGCTCGAGTTTCTGCAGCGCGAAAAGGATCTGTACCTTGCGTCCAGACGCCGCATTCTGGAAATCATCAGCCGCCAAGACGAAGGCTTTAACAATATGATGGTTGTGGGACACAATCCTGGGCTGACCGATCTTGCCAATTACCTGGTACCCGATCTGACCGACAATTTGCCGACCTGCGGTGTAGTGTCAGTCTCTGTCGACAGTGAGACCTGGGAGCTGCGTAACGACGCGACGTGCGAACTGCTGTTGTACGACTACCCGAAAAAGCCGCAGTAGTCTGCTTCGGCGATAACTAGCATTCCGGCACGTTGACGGCGAGCCCGCCACGCGAAGTTTCCTTGTAGATTGTCGACATGTCGATGCCGGTCTGCCGCATCGTCCGGATAACTTGATCGAGTGACACCTTGTGAGTGCCGTCACCGTGCCGCGCCAGGCGCGCGGCATTGATCGCTTTCAGTGCGCCCATCGCATTGCGCTCGATGCAGGGAATCTGCACCAGCCCGCCGATAGGGTCGCAGGTCAGCCCGAGATTGTGCTCCATGCCAATCTCGGCGGCATTCTCAACCTGCTCATTGCGACCGTTCAACGCAGCCACCAGGCCGCCCGCCGCCATCGAACAGGCCACGCCGACTTCACCCTGGCAGCCCATCTCCGCACCCGAAATCGACGCGTTTATCTTGTAAAGAATCCCGATCGCCCCGGCGACCAGCAGGAAGCGATCGATACCTTCCTCGGTCGATGTGGGCACCAGCTCGCGGTAGTAATGCATCACCGCGGGAATAATGCCGGCTGCGCCGTTGGTGGGCGATGTAACCACCCGACCACCCGCCGCATTCTCTTCATTGACGGCAATGGCATAGGCATTGATCCAGTCCATCGTGTCCAGTCCGCCGCCGTCTTCGCGTTGCTGTATCGACTTGTAGAGTTTAGGGGCCCGGCGGGTAACGGACATGCGTCCAGGCAATACGCCTTCGGTGACCAATCCTCGCTGCACGCAGCTCTTCATCGCTGACCAGATTGCGTCCAGCCGTTCGCGAATTTCTGCTTCGGAACGCCAGCTGCATTCGTTTTTATAAACGAGTTCTGCGATCGACATCCGGTTTTCGTTAGCAAGTGCGAGCAGACCGGCGCAATCGGTAAACGGGTACGGCGGCTCACCCTGCTGGTTGCTGACTTCCTCTTCATCACCGCGCACCACAAAGCCGCCGCCAATGGAGTACCAGTCTTCTTCCAGCACCACCTTGCCGGTCGCATCGAACGCCGTAAAGCGCATGCCGTTGGTATGGCGTGGCAACTCTTTCTCAAAGTCAAAGGTCAGGTTTGTATCCGGATCAAACGGCAATGTTCCGATACCCGGCACCGTCAATTCCTTGCTCTCATAAATTGTCCGCAAAGTCGGCTCCATCGTGTCCGGGTCGAGGGTCGCCGGATCGGCACCGCCCAGCCCCAGCAAAACAGCGGAATCGGTACCGTGGCCGCGACCGGTAAACGCGAGCGAGCCGTGCAGGCGGACATCGATGCGCTTGGCCGCTGGCTCAACAGCGGCGAGGGAAGTAACGAAGGCGCGTGCCGCTTTCATTGGCCCGACGGTGTGGGAACTCGATGGACCTACACCGATTTTAAAAATATCGAAAATGCTGATAACGGCCATTCTGGATAACTCCCGCTCAGGAATCCGTTAGCGATAACAGACTGGCGTTGCCGCCAACAGCCGCGACATTATTGCTCACCGCGTACTCGCTGCCGAAACGGGCCAGGTAGTGCGGGCCGCCGGCTTTTGGACCAGTGCCGGACAAACCGCGGCCACCGAACGGCTGCGAACCGACGATCGCACCAATCATGTTGCGATTAATGTAGATGTTGCCGGCACCCGATAATTTAACAAATTCGCGCGTACGAGCAGAGATTCGACTGTGCAGGCCCATCGTCAGCCCGAAGCCCGTCGCGTTCACCGCGGCGATCGTTTCGGCCAGCTTGCGTCGGCGATAGCGCAACACGTGCAAAACCGGTCCGAACACTTCGCGTTCAAGCACGTCGATGCCGTCGATTTCCATGGCTATCGGTGCAAAGTAGTGCCCGTTTGCCGTCGACGCCGGCAAAGCGCATTGATAGATGGTCTGCGCCGTAGTCGCCATCGAATCGACGTGCTGCTGCAAGCCCTGCCGCGCGTCATCGTCGATAACCGGACCGACGTCAGTTGCAAGACTGCCCGGATCTCCGATAACTAATTCGCGCATTGCTCCTTCCAGAAGTGAAATGACGCGCGGGGCCACGTCCTCCTGGACGCACAAAATACGCAGCGCGGAACAACGCTGGCCGGCCGCATTGAATGCGGACGTTACGCAATCGACGACGACCTGCTCCGGCAAAGCAGAGCTATCGACAAACAAGGCATTCTGGCCGCCAGTTTCAGCAATCAGGACCGGTATAGGTCCGTCTCTTCCTGCAAGTGTTCTGTTGATAATGCGCGCCGTGTCGGTTGAGCCGGTAAACGCCACGCCCGCCACGCGAGAATCCGCAACGGCGTGACCACCCACGGTAGCCCCGTCGCCCGGCAAGAAATGCAGCACATTCGCCGGGACACCGGCTTCGTGCAGCAATTGTACGGCGCGATAGGCGACCAACGGCGTTTGCTCTGCGGGCTTTGCCAGCACCGTATTGCCCGCTGCGAGCGCGGCAGCCACCTGCCCCGTGAAAATCGCGAGGGGAAAATTCCATGGGCTGATGCAAACGAATACGCCGCGGCCCCGCATGCCAAGCTCATTGCTCTCGCCAGTAGGTCCGGGCAGCGTTTGTGTCGTCGCAAACAGGCGGCGAGTTTCCTGCGCGTAATAGCGCAAGAAATCAACCGCCTCACGCAGCTCCGCAATCGCATCCGGAATCGTCTTGCCGGCTTCGCGCACGCACAGTGCCAGCAAGTCGGCGGTGTTGCTCTCGAACAAATCAGCAGCCCGCTCGAGAATCGCGGCGCGTTCGGCAGCCGGCGTTGCATCCCACATCGTATGCGCCTGACTGGCAAGTTCAAGTGCGCGGTCGACGCCCGCCTTGTCCGCCTGCACGCATGTGCCCACCGTGTCACGGTTGTTTGCAGGGTTGACGGACGGCGAGGCCTCACCTTGCAACGCCTTGCCACCAACGATGGGCGACGCATTGAGCGACGTTTGTTCCGCAACATCCAACGCCTTCAGCAGCGCCGCACTTGCACCGCGATCCGCGAGATTCTGGCCTTGCGAGTTGCGGCGCTTCGCTCCAAACAACGCTGCCGGCGCAGGTATTTGCGAATGCGCTGCGAATTTTTTCTGGCGCGACAACTCTATCGGATCCGCGATGATATCTTCAATTGGAACCGCTTCGTCGACGATACGATTTACGAACGAGGTGTTTGCCCCGTTCTCCAGCAGCCTGCGAACGAGGTACGGCAGCAAATCTTCATGACTACCCACAGGTGCGTAGACCCGACAGGGCCGATCGAATTTTTCGGGATCGATGACTTCCTCGTACAATTCTTCGCCCATGCCGTGCAGGCGTTGGAATTCGAGGTCGCTGCGCGAACCCGCGTATTGAAGAATACTGGCCAACGTACGCGCGTTATGCGTGGCAAACTGCGGATAAATTTCATCGGCAGCCGCGAGCATCTGGCGCGCACACGCCAAATAGGATACGTCCGTGTGCGATTTTCGTGTAAACACCGGGTAACTGGCCAGTCCTTGTTCCTGGGCGCGCTTGATCTCCGTATCCCAGTACGCACCTTTCACAAGCCGCACCGGGATGCGCCGACCCTGCTGTGCCGCCAGTCCGGCAACGAAACTCAACACGTCGCTGGCCCGACGCTGGTAGGCCTGCACGGCAAGGCCCAGCCCGTGGTAATCGGCGAGTCGTTGATTCTTGAAAGCGGCAGCAAACACATCGAGCGACAGTTCGAGGCGATCTGCCTCCTCTGCATCGACCGTCAAGGCCATCTTGGATTTACGTGCAGTCAGAGCCAGCTCTGTAACCAGCGGGACCAACTCGTCCATGACGCGCTGGTGCTGCGTAAATTCGTAACGGGGATGCAGCGCTGAGAGCTTCACCGAGATACTCGGCGCGCTGAATATAGAGTCTGCGGTATTGGCCTTACCGAGTTTCTCGATTGCCTGTCGGTAAGACTCGAAATAACGCGCTGCATCTTTCTTCGTTAGCGCCGCCTCGCCCAGCATGTCGAACGAATATCGATAGGCAGTGTTCTCGCCCTTCTGCGAGCGTTTTAGTGCCTCATCAATGTCGCGACCCATTACGAACTGGTGGCCCATGATCCGCATCGCCTGGCGCATCGCACCGCGTACTACGGGCTCGCCCGCGCTGCTGGCGAATTTACCGAGGTATCGTGCCGGGTTGCTTCTCGCTTCGTCATCGAGCTTCAACATTTGCCCGGTCAGCATCAAGCCCCAGGTCGACGCGTTAACGAACAGTGAATCGCTCACGCCCAGATAGTCTTCCCACCGAGCGGCAGTAATCTTGTCGGCGATCAGCTTGTCGGCGGTATCGGCATCGGGAATCCGCAGGAGCGCCTCGGCCACACACATCAGCAGCACGCCTTCCTGTGAAGACAGGTCGTATTGCTGCAGAAACGCGTCAATGCCGCCCTCATTAACAGACTGCTTGCGGACGGCCCTGACCAGCGAATCCGCCGTGGCGAGGATTCGCTTGCGCGCCTCTTCCCCCGGGTCAGCCGCTGCAGCCAGCTCCGCGACAAGCTCTGCTTCGTCCGCGAGGTAGCGGCGGCTGACTGCACCCAGTGGTTGCGTGATTCCTGAGCTCTGCTCTGTGAAGCGGGTCATACGGTTACCTGAGGTGTCGGTCATGACAATGAGGTGAATGTTAACAGGCGGCGCAGTGTAGCCTTTCATCCGATAGCGATAAAGGAGCACCGGCGAGTGACCAAGTCGTTTTCAGTCTTCGCGATTACGTTGCCTGAGCAAGCGACGCGTATGTTTGTCAGGTCGACCTGCCGTGCGCGCCATTTGCAGACGATCGCTTTTTAGCTGCTGGTGCAATTGCCGACGGCGTTCAATGACCGCCGGGCACTCCTCGTAGCATGCCTGTGCCTCTGGTGCCGGTCCGCGGCGTTCAGGACTGGCGACCACCGTCATTTTATAAGGCAACTGGCCCTTGATGATCTCGATCACGTCACCGCGCTGTAAGCGCTGCCCCGGCCTGGCACGCGCTCCGTTGATACGAACATGACCGCCGGAAACAGCCGCCGCGGCCAGCGTGCGGGTCTTGTAAAAACGTGTAAACCACAGCCAGCGATCGACTCTCAGTGGCGTATCGGCATTTAAATCCATAAGCTCCTGCCGCAAATTTGTACGACTGCTCCGCAGCGACGTCCTGATATACTTTGCGGCCTTTCCGCAAAGAG
>JABDKF010000070.1 GCA_013003155.1 Woeseia sp.
TCCGACTGTACGATGGCAGTATTTTTGTCTACTCGCCGTCCCCGGCGACGAAGCTTCTGTGCGATCTGGCACGAGAGTTGTCGGAGCGAGCATTTTACCCTCATGATCCAAGGGACGCTCAGCATTCACTTTCTGTTGACGAGTACGTTGCTATCCTTTCGAAACTGAAGCCGCAATTTATTCACCATCCCGAATGCCGGCAACTGATTCAAGCGATTCTTAGGGACGTAGGCTGCAATCTCGAGGAGACCTATTTTGATCTGCCTCGCCTTCGTACTGCGACGCACGGAGGATACCTGACGTCGGGGATCGCTTACGCATTTAAACCACATCGGGATCTCTGGTATTCGACGCCCAGGTGCCAGATAAACTGGTGGCTGCCGGTTTATCCGCTCGAGTCCGAAAACTCGATGGCCTTTCACATGAATTACTGGGATCGGCCGGTAAAAAATTCATCGTCAGAGTTTAACTACCAGGATTGGAACAGAAACGGGCGAAAAGCTGCGACGCAGCAGGTAGCTACTGACCAGCGCAAACAGTCAGAGGCGCTCGAACAGCTGGATCTGAACCCGGAATTGCGAGTAATTCCGGAACCCGGTGGGTTGATCATGTTCTCCGCGGCCCATCTGCATTCAACGGTGCCGAACACGTCCGGGCGTACCAGGTTCAGCATAGATTTTCGGACTGTCCACACGGCCGAATTGATCGACAACGAAGGCGCGCCAAATATTGACAGCGCGAGCACCGGAACGACGATCAGAGACTACGTAAAGGGGACAGACTTTTCCCTGGTCCCCGAAAACATTCGGTCACGGTACGAATTCCGGCCGCCAACTGAAGACGAATTACCCCCGCAACTCCGATCACGTTAGGTCGTGGTTGCGATACCTCGTTTCCCGCAATTCTTCAAAAGTACACACCCGGCATACGGGTAAAACAAAAATAAGGACAGAAGTCATGGACAAAGTGCACTCGAAGCAAAACCATTCACATACGGCAACGGGCAGCGCCCCGTCGACTAGCGCGCCTTACCTGCCTGCAAACCCCGATGAGCTTCACCGCTGCCGGTTTTGCCAGTCGAAGCTGGAGAACCTCGTAGTGGATCTCGGTATGCAGCCGTTATGCGAAAGCTTTGTCACCGAAGAGCAGAAGGATGGAATGGAACCGTTCTATCCACTGAAGGCATACGTCTGCAAAGACTGTTTCCTGGTACAGGTTCTGGATTTCGTTGGTGGTGAAGACATCTACAGTTACTACGCCTACTTTTCCTCATTTTCGGATTCCTGGCTCAAGCACTCCAAGGCCTATGCGGACATGGCCGTAGAGAGATTTGGCCTCGACACAAGTACACAGATTGTCGAGCTTGCGAGCAACGACGGATACCTGCTGCAGTATTTTATCGAGAAAGATATTCCGGTTCTTGGCATTGAGCCAGCGGCTAACATTGCCGAAGTTGCAATAGAAAAAGGAATTCCAACGATCAGCCGCTTCTTTGGTGTTGGTGCCGCCCGCCAGCTTGTTGCCGATGGAACCCGTGCGGACCTGTTGATCGGCAACAACGTACTCGCACATGTTCCTGACCTGAACGATTTCGTTGCAGGTATGAAAATTCTCCTGAAGTCGCAAGGCGTTATCACAATGGAGATTCCACACGTAGCACGCATGTTGCAGTACAACCAGTTCGATACGATCTATCAGGAGCACTATTCATACTACTCACTGATCAGTTTGCAGAAAGTTTTCGACAAACATGGCCTTACCCTTTTCGACGTCGATGAGATAAGTACCCACGGTGGCTCACTAAGAATATATGCGCGTCATACCGAGAATGAGAGCATCGCGGTTGAGGCAAGCATTGATAAATTATTGGAACGTGAACGGCAAGAAGGTCTCGATCAGCTTGAAACTTACCGGAAGTTCGGCGACCGGGTCATGGAAACGAAACGCAAGTTGCTCGAATTTCTCATTCAGGAAAAACGGAAGGGCAAGCAAATTGCTGCGTATGGCGCTCCTGGCAAGGGCAATACCTTGCTGAACTATTGCGGAATTCGGCAGGACTTTATCGACTACACGGTCGATAGAAACCCGTTCAAGCATGACAAGTACCTGCCCGGTACGCGTATCCCGATATATGCACCAGAGAAAATCGCAGAAACCAAACCAGACTACATACTCTTGCTGCCCTGGAACCTGAAAGACGAACTGGTCGAGCAGCTTCAATATGCCCGCGAATGGGGTGCCAAATTTATCGTGCCTATCCCAGAGGTTGAGGTTATTTGAACCAAGGTCTTGTTGGTAGCTGGTCCCACCCGAAAATGACTCAGGAAGAAAAATAATGAAAGTCGTACTTTTTTGCGGCGGATTCGGCATGCGGTTGCGAGACTATTCCGACTCATGTCCGAAGCCCATGGTAAAGATCGGCTACCGGCCTATCTTGTGGCACATCATGAAGTATTACGCTCACTTTGGGCACAAAGACTTCATTTTGTGCCTTGGGTGGCAAGCAAATGTCATTAAGGAATATTTTCTCAATTATGACGAATGTATTTCGAACGACTTCGTGATGTCGTCAGGCGGTGGTGAGGTCAATCTGCTCAATACAGATATTCAGGATTGGAATATCACCTTTGTCGACACCGGCCCCGAGGCCAAGATCGGCGAAAGGCTGAAGGCGGTCGAGCATCACCTTGACGGTGAAGAAATGTTTCTCGCTAATTACGCGGACGGACTCACCGACCTCTATTTACCGAATCTCATCGACTTTGCGCAGAAAAAGAGATCCATCGCATCGTTCGTCTCCGTGCAGCCGCAATACAACACATTCCATACGGTGAATACCGACGCGGATGGCGTTGTTCAAAGTGTCGAGCCAATACAAAAAACAGGCGTGTGGATGAACGGTGGTTTTTTCGTGTTTACGACTGAAATTTTCAACTATATCGATAGTGGCCAGGAGCTGGTGGAAGAGCCTTTTGACAAACTGATTGATGAACGAAAATTGCACTCGTACCGATATGATGGATTCTGGGCCTGCATGGATACATTCAAGGAGAAAGAAGTTCTTGATGTCATGTTTTCGACGGGTCATGCGCCCTGGGAAGTCTGGAAGCAATCCCCGCAAGGTGCTGCGCGTCAACAGCACGGAGGAAATGGTCGTCGAAAGCCGGTATCGATTGTTTCGCCTACCGGCAGTGCGCAACGGGGCGTAAAACCGTCGTTGGTAAAAGAGCCGCAGTGACTCCTTTAGTCTGCCCACGGTGTAGAAAATGTTGAAGCTGCGCCTTGACGGAATTCGTAGCATCTTGTGCATTGGTGCTCATGCGGATGATATCGAAATCGGCTGCGGTGGCACCATTCTGAAACTATTGGAAGAGTATGCCGATCTGCATGTTCACTGGATCGTATTGAGTAGTGAGGGCGAACGGCAGGCGGAAGCCTTGCGAAGTGCTGACCGGTTTCTCGAAAGTGCCGCTAAGAAATCTATCGTTACTCAAAATTTCCCTGACGCCTACTTTCCCTATAACGGTGGCGAAATAAAAGAATTCTTTAACGAACTGGGCGAGACCATCGATCCCGACCTTGTGCTTACACACAGGCTCGAAGACAGGCACCAGGATCATCGTCTTGTTGCCGAGCTCACCTGGAATACGTTTCGAAACCATTTGATATTTGAATACGAAATACCAAAATACGAAGGCGATCTGGGAACACCGAACGTTTACATGCCACTTAGTCGGTCTCAGTGCGAGCAGAAGATAGAAATGATCATTCAGTCATTTTCCAGTCAGTCGGCGAAGAATTGGTTTGCCCCGGAAACATTTTGGGCGATGTTGCAGCTGCGTGGGATCGAGGCAGGTCCACACGCCGGTTATGCGGAGGGCCTTTACTGCCGGAAGCTTACGGCGTGACTTGGTTCTCAATCGGCAGGGGTTGCAAGTCGGGTCGTGTCGTCACTAACTATGGAGATGAGCAGGAGCGGTGTTGCTTGATTCGTATCATTCCGCAGGAATAGCCCGCGATCGGCAGCCGTCCGCGGACCTGGATCGAACATCAAGCTTCGTTGTGACGATCGTCGCGATATTGAGCGTTGTTTTCGCATTGTTTCCAGTAGCGGCGCCCGCTGACGCCATGTCAATGGCGTTTAACAAGTCTCGAATCCTTGAACTCGGATTGCTGGGATTTGCGGCGGCGTTTCTGACGTCGGTAGTGTTTGTAAATCGTTGCGATCTGACGTTTACCAGTCGCGTGCCGCTGATTGCAGCTCTGTTTTGCGTCTGGGCCTTGATATCCAGTATCTGGTCACCGAACTCGATGCTGTCTTTCGGGCGGGCTGGAACGCTTATTTTGCTTCTTTATATTGCAGCTTTACTGACGATCCATGCGAGACATTCTTTCAGTAACCCGGTTGCAGCAGTTACAAGCTCAACATTGATTGCAATGTTGACAGGTCTGGCACTGCTCTTCCTTATCAGTTTTCTGATCTGGGATACGCCGTTCAAGTTCGGAGCGTCGAATACCTACACCGGCAGGCAGGGTCGTCTCATTCTTGCACACGGTGGTCCTCTGGATACCGGGGAATATATGGCGCTGGTAACCGTCGTTGCAGCGCTGG
Organism: Woeseia sp.; assembly: GCA_013003155.1. Classification (GTDB taxonomy): domain Bacteria; phylum Pseudomonadota; class Gammaproteobacteria; order Steroidobacterales; family Woeseiaceae; genus Woeseia. The sequence continues at coordinate 4,613 of JABDKF010000070.1, forward strand.
TATTACGGCAGTACGCCGCGAAAGTTCTGATTACCGGCACGCTAATCATTCTGATCCTTTTGACAGACTCTCGAAACCTTCTGGTCTGCGTACCAATTGCCTTGGCCGCGGCGTGGTTTCATCGCGGTTCGAGCACACTAAGATTTCTCGTCACCGCGCTATTTGTATTCGGCATTGCCGTGGTACTGATTCTGCTGGTCAGTGGAGACCTGATGCGGCTTCTGCCGCATGACCTAAGGACGCTCAACGGGCGAATTCCACTCTGGCAGTTTGCGGGGCGCACAATCAGCGAGCACCCCTTACTGGGCGTCGGCTACTACGCCAGCCGCTACTATTTGACTGCGCGGTTCTATTGGGCGGGCCAAACACACAACGCTTATGTGGAGACGTTGATGACCACGGGACTCATCGGCCTCGCACTATTGTTGGTTTTCCTTGCTAGCTGCGCCAAGGTCAGTTTTCAATCCAGAAATGCATTACTCACAGGAATTTTGGTATTGACCTGTCTCGCAAGTATATTCAGTCCGCTCCTGATGTCGTCAAATTTATACACCTTTCTGCTTTTTGTTATGGCAATCCTTGTTGGCGAATCGCTGGCGGCACAAAGGATTCAATTCCAGGGACATCAATGATTATGAGTACGAAGGAAATGCGCAAGTGAGAAGTTCTGAGGCTAAGGACATGATCACAAAAATCAATGTGCTCGGCGTTGGTGTCAGTGCCGTAAATATTCCGTCAGCAGTAGAAATTATCGATAGTTGGGTGAAAAACAGATTGCGCAATTACGTCTGCGTCACGTCTGTGCATGGCATCGTCGAGAGTCAGCATCACGATGACATAAAAAAAATCCACAACGCGGCAGGTCTCGTGACACCGGATGGAATGCCTCTTGTCTGGTTTATGAAGTCGGCGGGACAGAGCCAGGTTGACAGGGTATACGGCCCCGACTTGATGCTTGCTGTTATGAAAATGGCTGCAGAACGGCAATACAAACATTTTCTTTACGGCGCTACCGAAGACACGCTTGAGCGTTTACGAACGCGTCTCGAGACAAAGATTGCAGGTCTGCGAATCGTTGGAACTCATGCGCCGCCATTCCGTCCGCTCAGCCCTGCGGAAGACGCGGAAGTAATTCAGAAGATTAATGCGAGCGGAGCGGACATCGTCTGGGTCGGACTTAGCACACCAAAACAAGAGCGCTGGATGGCATCACACATCGAACATCTGCTAGCACCGGTCGCATTGGGTGTAGGCGCCGCATTCGACTTTCATGCCGGCTTGAAGTCGCAAGCGCCGAAGATTGTTCAGCGCAGTGGGTTCGAATGGCTTTTTCGCCTGGCGACGGAACCGCGCCGATTATGGAAGCGGTATCTCACTATTGTGCCGTACTTTGTAGTTCATGCAATTTGTCAGAAAGTCGGCCTCAAGTCGTATCTGCCGAATCGCTAGCGTCGGCAATCGTAGTTGGCCTGAATAGAGTTGCGGCATTCTCCTCCAAAAGGGTGTCCATGTGAACGGCATAGGAGCACAAGCTCTTGGCAAGAACAGCCAGTTTCCGCATTAAGCAGGCATGGCACACAGTGGTTTTCCCTTTAAAAAGGAATGCGCTGCACAGGATTTAGGGATGAAAGTTGATACTTACGACATTGGTGAAATGACAGCGCGAAGCGCCAGCCAGGTGCGAACGCAGGCGATCCGGCCCGAAACGGGTTTAAGCGACATTTTGATGATGTTGTGGCGCCGCAAGCTCATAATCATCGCAACAGTCTTGCTATCTTCGGCAATTACTGTGGCCGTCTTGCTGTCGCTTACGCCGATTTATTCGGCAACAACGACGATTGCAATGGATCGCCGGGGGATGACTATTGCCGATTTGAAGCAGGTTGCATCCGGCCTGCCTGGCGATGAGTCAACTTTCTCGGGTGAAATTGAAATTCTCCGGTCGAGAGATCTGGCTGCGCGGATTGTAGACGAGCTAGAGCTGGTGAAGAATCCGGAATTCAACAAGTACCTGGTTCCCGATGTAGGCGTTTTCTCAAGGGCCAGGAAGTGGGTGCGGTCAATCGCAAGCTCTGAGCCGCCAGATCTTTCTGAAGATGAAAGTTTAAAGTTGCAAAGGGCTGCGACAGTTAATGAGTTTCTAAGCAACCTCGACGTGGCACAGGTTGGCTCCGCATCTCGCGTAATTGAAATCGGATTCTCATCGAAAGATCGTCAACTCGCGGCATTGGTTTCGAATACTGTCGCGGATTTATATTTGAAGAGCCAGGTCGAGACAAAAATCGATGCGGCACGCCGCGCAAATGAGATACTTGAGGTACAAATTTCGTCGCTGCGGGACAAAGTCAGGGAGTCAGATAAAGCCGTCGAAGACTATCGGAAGCAATCCGGTCTTTTAAAAGGCGCGGATGTCACTTTGACCGGGCAACAAACGGCAGAAATAAATTCACAGTTGGTTCTCGCCGAAGCTGGTTTGGCCGAGGCGGAGGCACGCTATCAACAAATACAGAGCTTGATGAGTTCGGCAGGCGGCGTTGAATCCGCAGCCCAGGTACTTGGTTCGCCGCTCGTAAAATCGCTTCGAGAAAAACAATCGGAGCTCGAACGGAACCTTGCGGAGTTGTCGATTGTATTCGGCCCCATGCATCCCACAATAATCAAGGTGAAAGCTGAGAAGCAAGACCTTGAAAGAACCATTCAAGCGGAAATGGACAAGATCGTACAGGGTTACGAGAACGAGGTTCAGATCGCAAAAGCCCGATACGATTCGATGCGTCGAAGTCTCAATAAACTCGAACGGGAGGTCGGTGAAGCTAATACGGCGCAAATCGAGTTGCGGAGTCTCGAGCGCGAGGCTCGCGCCAACCAAGCTATGCTGGAATCGTTTTTATCACGATTCAAAGAAACGAGCGCCCAGCAGGACATTGGCATATTCCTACCGGATGCAAAAATTATTTCTCAGGCGGACGTTCCGTTTACCGCCTCTTTTCCAAACAAAACATTGTTCCTTGCGTTGTCCGTAGTATCGTCCGCGATGCTCGGATTGCTGCTTGTTTTCGCGCTGGAAAGCATGGATCAGGGTTTGCGCAGCTCGGTCGATGTTGAAGAGGGCTTAGGGGTGCCACTGCTGGCGCTGATTCCGTCCCACCGTACTTTCAACGTCTTCCGTCGGGCTCCGGCTGATTACGTCGCCAAAAACAAATCTTCTGCTTTGGCGCAATCTATCCGTGCATTGGCGGTCGGTATCTCCTTGTACAAGCCGGAGAAAGCACCCGAGACCATATTGATAACTTCTGTACAGCCTGGCGAGGGGAAGACAACTATCAGCGTTTGCCTTGCGAGAGTTTCTGCTATGGCAGGCAAGCGAGTTGTCGTTATCGATGCCGACTTTCACAAGCCAAACCTGGTCAACGTGCTTGGCGTCAAGAATGGACGGGGATTTGCTGATGTCCTGTCCGGCGATGCAAAACTTGAGAATGTCATATATACGGACAAGGCAAGCGGGGCCTATTTTATTCCAGCCGGTAACGTTACGGCCAATTCGCCAGACGCGCTGGGGTCGAAGAAAGCCAAGGAGTTACTGCATCAGCTCTGGCTTACGTTTGACATGGTGATAATTGACTCTCCGCCATTGTTAGCGGTTCCCGATGCCAGAATCCTTGCTGAAATCGCGGACGCAACCGTGCTGGTAGCGCGTTGGGGTAAAACGAAAAGGAATGCCGTACGAATGGGTGTCAGGCAAATTGAATCTTCTGGCAAGTTGGCCGGCATCGCGCTCTCCCAGGTCGATGTCAGGAAGAATGCCCAGTACGGTCACCCCGAATCCGGCGCGTACCATGGGGCGCTTTCCTATTACTACACGAAGTAGTTCTTGCTGTCTGTTGGAAAGTTGTGACCTGTGATTAGCACGACGGAATCGGTTTTTGCACTCGCCAGGAACTGGTCATCAGCTTACCGAAAGGCACTTGGCCAGGTAAGCCGGGACTCAAGCATTGCGCTCGTAGACCAGGGAATCGTCAGCGGCAGTCGCTTCGTTACTACCATACTGATTGGCAGATTTTGCGGCGCGCAGCAGCTGGGTGAATTTGCACTTGCGTTTCAACTGTCGATGTTGCTCGTCGTCGCAATGGAAGCCGTGATCTCAACGCCCTACATCATTTTTTGCAACCGGTACGACGGTAAGGAGCGCACGGACTATGCCGGCAGCGCCCTGTTACACAGTGCCGGTCTCGCCGGTGTAGCAATGGCCTTACTTGCACTTGCCGCCGTGTTTATGTCGGCAGGGCCAAGTAATAGTGATTTCAGCGATGTCATCTGGATCCTGTTGGCGATTACGCCATTTATCGTTTTGCGCGAATTTGGTCGGCGCTTCGCGTTTGCTCATTTGCAGATGGGAACAGCCATGTTGCTCGACCTGGTTAACGCCGTATTGCAAATTACCGCGATTATTTGGCTGGCATCCGCTGGCCTGCTGTCAGCGACTACGGCCTTGTGGGCCGTCGGCGTTGCGGCCGGATTATCAGGTATAGGCTGGTTGGTGCATGAGTGGCGCAGTTTTACATTCAGGTTTGGAAAAGTTATTCCGGACCTCGTCAAGAACTGGACTGCGGGTCGCTGGCTATTCGGGAGCTCCGTTGTGGCGTCCGGTACCGACACATCGATCTACTGGATCCTGGCATTTTCGAGCGGCTTGACCGCTACGGGAATATTTGCAGCGTGTATGACGGTCGTTCAACTGTCTAATCCAGTCTTGCTGGGTCTGGGCAACGTCCTGCAACCCGCAACCGCCAAGGCGTACCACGATGATGGGATCCGCGCGGTCAAAAGGATTGTTAAGAACGGCCAGCTTGCTTTGGGGGCATTAATGACAGTCTATCTGCTGGCTGTCATTCTCGTCGGCGCCGACGTGATCGCGTATCTCTATCAGGGAGCGGAATACTCGGGTCAAGAGCATACCGTTATCGTGCTGGGCCTTTTTGTTCTGGTTTCGGCCCTGGAGCTTTCGCCGAACTTCGGCCTTCGAATTCTCGAGAAGACCAGGCCCGTCTTTTTCATAAAGGTGCTCGAGACGGGCGTAATTCTGACCGTGATTTTCTTGTTGGCCAAAGATTACGGGGTTCTCGCTATTGTCTATGGACTGCTCAGCGGAGCAGTTGTCGCCACGATAATCCTGTCGCTGATGTTGTTTAGAACGGTCGATAGACCCGTGAAATCTGTCACAGAATCACGACTTGCCGGGCTGGAGAATCACAAATGACTGTCAATGCGGATAATAGTGTGCCGCGCTCGGAAGCCAAGATCGATGCGCACACGAACAACGTCGACGCCCGATCCCTCGCAGGACTGACTATAGCAATATCCCCCCGGAGAATTTGCCAGACGCTCGCTGTGTTGGTACTGGGGATCGTGATTATGGGGCTCATCGCAAATATCGTCATATACAATGTTGCGCCGAGCACTGATCACGCAATTGCGAAGTTGATGAACAGGTTCGACCTGGGTCACGAACCCAGCATTCCAAGCTGGTATTCATCCATCGCGTTGCTGTTTGCTTCAGCTCTTCTGGGTCTGATTGCCCACGTCGAGAAACTTGCGAAATCGGCCGATCGATCCCGCTGGCTGCTGCTGTCAGTTGTTTTCATGTTTCTCGCGCTTGACGAAGCCGTAATGATTCACGAAATGGCCGATGCGCCAATGCAGCAGTGGTTGAATACAGGCGGCTTGTTGTATTTCGCATGGGTCATCCCGTACTCGCTACTTGTTCTTGCACTCGGAGCTTACCTTCTTCCGTTTCTGCTGCGTTTGGAGCCAACGACGAGGCGGTTATTTGTCGTTGCCGGCGTGATGTTCGTGGGCGGTGCAATCGGAGTTGAATCGATTGAAGGTGTAATCGTTGACCGATACGGCGTAGAGGGAGGGTTCAGGTCCATGCAGCTTACGTTCGCCCAGGCACTTGAGGAATCGCTGGAGATGTTTGCTGTCGTGATCTTTATTTATGCGCTACTTGACCACCTCAAGCGCACGGTTGGGGAACTGCGCCTGGCAAGCTAGAGATTGCAAAGCAAATCTGCGCAGAACGACTGCGCCTGGCGCCTATTCGAGACAATAGAGTGCCAGTACATAAGGAAATGACATGATAAACGTAACTAAGAGTTCATGGTGTTTGGGCATACTGGCCCTGCTGCTGGCCTGCACGCCGGCAGCAGGGCAGGATGGTGCGCCTCTTGAAACGGTCGAGAACCGGTACAGGCCTGCGCTGGACCCTGCTGGAATCCGGCTCGGTGGGTTCCGCCTATCGCCAAGCATCGGCATGGAAGCACACTTTACTGACAATATTTTTGCCGACCCCAGTATTTCAGATGAAGACTTCATCTACATTTTGAATCCGGGAGCGTCGCTCGAGTCGGACTGGAGCGTCCACTCCTTGTACCTGGAGGCCGAGGCGGAAATCGGTCGATACGACGACAACGATAGCGAGGATTTTGATGATTTCTCACTCGCCGCTGAAGGTCGCCTGGACATTAGTCGCAGCAGCTACCTTGGAGCCGATCTTGCGTTTCAGCGGACGCATGAGGAACGCACATCTGCGGAAAACGCAAGAAATGCGGACTTGACGGTCTACGATATGAATCGGGCAAGAGTGTCATTCATGCGGCGCCCGAATCGCCTGTATGTGCGCCTCGATGCATCGATTGCGGACATCGACTTCGAAGATGCGAGGGCAGGAAATCGCATCATCAATAATGACGATCGAAATCGGCAGGAGTCGACTCAGTCCCTCGATATCGGCTATGAATTCAAACCAGGCGACACGGTCTATTTGCGAGGCGCGGCAAGATCGCTTGACTATGAGCAGGAAATCGACGATGACGGCTTTGCACGAAGCGGCGACGGTTACGAAGTTGTGCTGGGCGCGTCTCGTTCCATATCGGGGCTAAGTGCTATAAGCGTTTATGCCGGCTATTTTTTACAAAATTTCGACGATATTCGCTTTGATGATTTCGAGGGAGTCTCGTTCGGCGCGGACCTGACCTGGAATGTAAGCAACCTCATCACGCTGAATGCTGCTGCAGCGCGAACAATCGAACCGACCAGTATTTTTGGAGCATCTGGCGTCGTAGCGGAATACTTCGAGCTGGGCCTCGATTACGAATTGCTGCGATCACTGATTGTGAGTGCCGATTTCGAGATCGGCAAAGACGTTTACGAAGGCATCGACAGAAAAGATGACGTGGTAGGCGCCGGCCTGGGAATCAAGTTTATGTTAAATCGGAATATCTACCTGTATTTCGGCTATGACTACTCAGATCGTGAGGTAGAACCACGGGATTTCGCCGATGATATTTACACGATTAATGCTGCGTTCATGCGCGTTCAGGGACAATTGTAGAAAGTCCTGAAAATTACTGCGGAAAAAAATGAAGCCAAGACATACATACCAAGTCGTCATCCTGTTGCTGATCGCCCTGATGGCCAATACCGGCGTGGCGGCGCCCGAAGAGGTGCCTGCCTATTCGCTTGGAGTCGGCGATCGCGTCAAGGTAACCGTTTACGGGCACCCCGACCTTTCCGGAGAGTTCGAGGTGGACAGCGCAGGCAGGATATCCCTACCGCTCATTCAGCACGTACAGGCGGCCGGCCTCACATTGCAGGAATTCGAATATGCGGTTGCTGCAAAACTCAAACCTGATTACCTGAGAAACCCGAGAGTCAACGCCGAAATTCTGAATTATCGTCCGTTCTACATTATCGGCGAAGTCAAAGAGCCGGGCAGTTACCCGTACGTGAATGGCATGACCGTTATTAATGCTGTCGCAGTCGCCGGAGGCTTTACGTATCGTGCCAAGACCAAGAAACTTATCATCGTCCGGGGTGATGGAGAAGCGCGAGAACGACTCAAGGCTTCGCCTGATACCGTTGTATTTCCCGGCGACGTCATTGAAGTAGCAGAGCGATTTTTCTGAGTTAGGGATCGCTCTTCACCGGCACACGCCGGTGGCCAATGCGCGGCTCGGCCGCGGCCAAACGCTCCAAACCACATGAGAAGCCGATAGCAAAATCGGCCCTACCCGCCTGTGACGATACGCCAGGCATACAGAATAAAAATAACTTGCAGGGGATCTGTATTGAGCAAGCTCGCACTAAATTCGAAACCAAAAAACGTATCGACGATCATGCCCAACATGACGGACGAGTCGTGTCCGAACTGCGCTGCAGAGTTTATGGCTGTGATCTACGAAGTTCGCCGCGTGCCTGTGCAAAGTTGCCAGCCGATTACGGATGCGGTCAGTGCGCAGCGCTATCCATGTGGGGACTTGCGACTAGCGCATTGCGCTAATTGCGGATTCATCAGCAATCTACTTTTTAACGAAGCGCTGCAAGAGTGCCGTTCGCCAACCCACAAAGCGCAGCAAACCACGAGTAATCTCAATGGTTACGCCGAGGCGATCGTAGACAAGTGGATCGGGGAATATCAAATCCGCGATAGAACCATTCTTGAAATCGGGTGTGCAGAGGATGACATGTTGCTATTGCTTTCAGATCTCGGTGGAAACTCGGGCATCCGCGTAGACGTTACCTGCGAACCTTCGCAATTGACGGATTCCGTGAAGGGCACGATCAACAAAATTCGGCAGGAATTTTCCACCAGGTACGGCGATTGCGCAGTTGACGTCATCTGTAGCGGAAACGCACTTCAGCATGTGTATTCCACTGCAAAGTTTTTACAGGCGCTCCGACGTTACATAGGCAATAACCCGAATACGCTACTGCTGTTCGTCGTGCCGGACGCCCTGCGGATACTCGAAACCCAGGCTTTCTGGGAATTTAATTACGATCATTGTTCGTATTTTACGGCTGGCTCACTTGCCCACGTATTTCGGCGCAACGCCTTCGACGTCGTGGATCTGGAGCGCTGCTGCGAAGACAATTTCCTGGTCCTTGCAGCCCGGCCGTCCGCCGAAGCTACGCTTCCGAAACTTGCCATCGAGAATGTTCAGCCGCGAACCCGTCGTGAACTGGGATCATTCACGGTGAGCTGTGCAGAGACCGTGCGTTTTTGGCGCGATCGGTTGTCCCAGCTTTCTGCGAACCGGAAAAAGATTGCCGTGTGGGGCTCCGTGTCGAAATGTGTCTCGTTTATTACGACACTCGGAATCAGGAACGAAGTCGACTTCGCGGTCAACTCGGATCCGCAAGCGGCTGGCAAGTACTTGCCAG
>JABDKF010000075.1 GCA_013003155.1 Woeseia sp.
GCCGGCGACAATTCCTTCGGTTCCGGTGAGGCATGTGCAACAAAGTTGCTTAAGTCAAAGAATCCACCGACCGCAATCTTTGCAGCGAATGACGATATGGCAGCCGGTGTTCTTCGGCAGGCAAACCACCTGAACATCAATGTACCCGGGCAGTTGTCCATAGCAGGTTTCGATGATATCGCTCTGGCGCGTCAGGTCGATCCCGCCTTAACGACTATCCGCCAGCCGCTGGTGCGAATGGCCGAGCGGGCCGTATCGATCCTGATTAACAGAAACGGCGGGGACGGCGAGGCGACGGGTCCGCAATGCATCCCGGCGACGATCAAGATCCGGGAGTCGACCGGACCTGCCCCTCAATAAAAAACAGATATTGGAAACCGCAGTCCTATCGGGAACGGCGTCTCTTGTTAGCGATTGAAACGGATACTGTCGAGAAAGACAGTCACCGGACTTGCTCTGCCGCTAACCGTTATCACGAAGCCGGTCTTGAGACTGGACAAATCCTTCTTGTTTAAGCGAATACGATAATTTTGCCATTCGTGTGTTAGCACGATGTCGTCGACGCTGGTTATCGCAGAATCCGGGTACGCGATGTCTTCCCCCAGCAAGCCAATGCCGATTTTGATTTTTTCCCCGCCGTAGGCACCTCGCGCCCAAAGCGAAAGCTCCCGCGCACCGCTCAGATCGTAGCCTCCGTCGCGATCGCCCCAATTGTTGGGTGGGTCCTGCCACGCGATTCCCGCCCAGCCAAACTTGCCGGTGTAGCGGATCTTGATGCTGGCGTTTCCAGCCTGCGGATCAACTGCGTAATCACCGTCAAGCGTGAGGTCATCGATTGCCCCCATCCAGCCTGATGGCGCCCACGGCATGCCTGCAAAGCTGTCCTCGTACACCACCACAGGAAAGCGCGTTTGAATCTCGCCTTCAACTCTCAGCGGCAGGTTTGCGGTGGCCGCATTTCCTTGCTGATCGTGCACGTAGAGGAACAGACGGTAGTGTCCGGGTTGTTCCGGCATGCGGATTTTTGCTCTGTCACTGCGGCTTTCGATAACGGCGCCTTCAATTTCTGGCAGCATCGGCCGAAAGTCCCCGCCAGTGGTGTAGTCACCTGACTCCGCCCGCAGTATCCAGCGCGCCGTGACCGGGTCGTTGTCGGGGTCGGCGACTACGGTGCTTACGGTCAACCGGGTGCTCGGCTTTACGGTTGCCGCGCCATCAATTTTTAGCGGTTCGACACTCGGCGCACGATTGCCGGGTATCGTGTCGGACCAAAGTTCGGTCATCGTATCAATGGCGGCAAGGCGTGAGCCGTCATCAAGAAACATTCCAAACCAGGTAGCCGTTGCTTCCATTTTGAAGCCCCAGTTGAACGCATAGGAACCCAATGCGACGTCTGGTGCCTGCAAGATCGCTTGCTCGTAGTTACGACGATAGAGCTCCGCTTTTTCTGTGCTCGTGGGTTCGAGCGCGGCGCCCCACTCGTTCTTTTCGACTTCCCACGGACCTGCCGGACCAAATTCTGTGAGGATGTACGGTTTCGTTGCGCCTGCGGCCTTCAATCGTTCCGGTAACGAAGCCGCGCCGCCGTAAGCGTTAATGCCATGGATGTCGATTGCCGGGCAATGCTCGTGCACGTACTTGACACGCTCGCCGCCAATTTCGGCAGTGACGGTCATCGTAGGGTGTGCAGGGTCAATGTCCTTGATCATTGCCGCTATGTCATTCACGGCCTTCCAGATCGCCGGGTTATTGCCTTCGGCGAAGCCTTCCATCTCATTGCCAATGCCCCAGAGGAGCACCGCGGGGTGATCTTTGTGACGAAGGACAATTTCGCGCGCTCGCTCGAGCTGGTCTTTGACCTGCTGAGCATCGCCGTAGTCAAAGCCGTGCCGTTCGTGCCCGAGCCAGATGCCGACGGCCACAGTCAGGCCGAGAGAATGCGCCTCGTCGAGCAGCGGTCCGAGCTTATCCGCGCTCCACGTCCGTATAGAATTGCCCCCGGCATCGGCAAGAAGTTCAAGCGACCCGGTGCCGCCGGCTCCGCGAACGAGGTATGGCTCGCCGCCGCGTAACAGCTGCCAACCGCTTTCCGTACGGCTTAACTCTACCGGAACCGCCTCAGCAAATGCGCCGCTCTGAAACGGCAAAAGCCCTGCTATGAGCAGGGCTTTTGCAAACAGGCTATTGCGCATGTCGGCGCTCTTGAGTGGCCTCAGAACTCGCCAACTGTAATGACGCCGTTGGTGCAGGCCGGCAGATCGGTACACGGCTGGTAGGCATAGCCCCAGTCGACGAGCCGATCCAGCGCGTTAATTCCACCTCCGGGAATCAGCGCCCGGAATCCTTGTGGGTATACCGGTGTTGCGGTCGATTCCGGACGGAACAGGTGATCGGCAACCCGCTCGTTTAGCGGCACCGCAAACTGCGGTATATCAGGGGAATCTGGAGGCAGGTTCGGTGCGCATTCGAAACACTTAAAAACCACGACGCTACCAAAGAAATTATCGAGCACCGATCGATAGGCTTTTAACGCCTGGGCCCGCACGATTTCGTCCTGTTCCAGGCCATTGCTGTTGGCATCGAACACCTCGTGCAGCGCCAATGCAGTGTAATACTGATTTTCACCCGACTGCCGGCGGGCGAGCGCTGTTGCCCAAAAATAGAAGCGTGCTTTCGCGCCGCTCGGTCCGATAGGAATCGAATCTGCCAGCTGAAACTTGTTAGATGCATCCGGGTTATTAACGTCAAACTCGATTATCGTGGTCGTAGCGAAGGGGTTTTCCGGATCATCCAAAACACAGGTTTCAGAACCGATGCCCACGTTTTCGCAGGCCAAAGAAAGAACCACGTCGGTTGGCAGTAAGACCGCATTAAAAACCGTACCGTCACTTGCCTCGCGTTCGCCGCTGCAACCGCCCGCGGCCACGGTGAACAAGCCGACCAGAATTAACGTAAGTTTTCTTAACACAGCCGGCTGAGCCCCTTGTTGATTCAGATTTCTCATGTTCTTGATTCCTCGGCTAAGCATGCGCT
>JABDKF010000081.1 GCA_013003155.1 Woeseia sp.
TCGATAGCCCGAAGATAGCAGCGGTGCGCTTCCTGATGTTTCCCGACATGCGCGAAGAATTCTGCAACGTGCTGGAGGAGGTTGGCATCGTTACTCGCACTTTGCTCGAGCGAGGCCAGCTGTTGCAAGGCGCGGTCGTGCTGACCGCAGAAAATGCAGGCCTCAGCAAATTGCAGTTGGGCACCCACGTGAGCGGGTTCCCTCGTCAGCGCTTTTTCGGCCAGCGCGAGCGACTCGGCGAAGCGTCCCTGTTGCTGCCGCGCTTTTCCAAGCAGCAGCACAGGTTCCGTCCGGGCTTCACCGCGTTCATTGAGCGCTTCACAGGCACGCGCCGCATCGTCAGCTCGCCGCTGGCTCAGCAGTTTCCTGATGTCGCGTACGGCAGCCTGGTATTCCTCTGCAACCGGCTCGCCCGGGCTCACATTAAAAGCGGTAGTTCAACGACACGCCGATCGTCCGCGGCAGGGACAAGAAACGCTTGTTGCCGTTGCCGAAATAGCCGGAGCCGGGCGCGGTTCCCATGTAGGCCTCGGTAAACAGCCCGGTCACGCCTTTCTCGTTGCCGATATTACGAATGAAGAGCGTGGCATCCCAGCTGTCTGAGTAGAGCAGCGTAGTCGAGACATCGAGCAGCGTAAACGAGCCAAGCTCGACGTTGAAAGTCGGCGTGTTGTTGATGGCATTGCGCGTGTCTGACTGGTGGTAGGCCTGCACGCGGGTAATCAATTGCCTGCCTGAGGCCAGGTCATGGGTAAAGATACCCGTAGCGTTCAGTGTGTGCTCGGGTGTGCCCGGCAACCGGGTTCCACCGAGTGCTCGCGGCACAACGGCATTGTCGGGCGCAAACAACGGATCGTCGAGTTCCGCACTGACGTAGGAATAGCCGACGCGATACTCGAAGCTCTCGTTGACGTAGCCATCGACCTCGAGCTCAAGCCCAGAGCTGCTGGCCTTGTTGCCATTCAGAACCGAGAAAAAACCCCAGTTGGTGGTGGCGGTGTTGACCTGGGGGTCATCCCAATCCACGTAGAATAGCGCGGCAGACAAGCGGAATTTTTCGTAAGTTCCCTTTACGCCGATCTCGTAGTTAATTACCGAGTCGGAGTTGTAGCGCAGCCAACCAGGGTCCTCTGCAAAGGTACCGCTGGTCGGTACCGCGTTGGCGCCGCCGCGTCGATAGCCTTCTGAAATGGTGCCGTAGACGGTGGACGTATCAGAGAAATCCCAGGACGCATTGACCTTGAACAGGATGTCGTCATCTTTTACGTCAAAGAAGCTGGTTTCTGGTGTGAAGGCCCCCGCGTACAGCGGTAAATCGACAAACGTCCTGTTGGTGAACTCATAGTCGAAATAGCGGAACCCCAGTGTTCCCTGGATATCGTCCCTGAAGTTGTAGGTCACTTCACCGAAGAGCGACAAGTCCTCATACGTTTCTACGCGCACATAGTCGAAATCCTTGTCGCCGGTTACAACGGCGGCAAAGGCCGGCAAAAAAGCATCCCAGTAGTTTTTGAAGCCTCGCAGAAAACTTTGTTGTGTCGAGGCGAGCTTCTGGTCCTGGTAGAACGCGCCGAGCACGTATTGCGTGGGCCCGTCGAGCATGGAAACCAGGCGAAATTCCTGCACGTTCGCTTCGTCAACGTAGGAGCGCACTGCCGAAGCCATTGGGCGGGGGTAGTTATAGTAGAACGCCAGAAATCCGGCTTGGGCATAGAAGCCGGTATTCTCGCTGACGCTGTCGCCTTCGTGTTCGTAGCTTGACGTGCTGGACGTCAGGGTCGCAAAACCGAGGTCGAATTCCATTTCCAGCGAACCGAGCTGCACGTCCCGTGATGACGGCTCAAGCTGAATCGAACCGTTTTCGTAGCGTCCGTAGGTGCGCCCGAATCCATCTTCGCCGACCGTTTCCTGGCGGCGACCGCCGATGTCGTCACTTTGCACGTGGTACGCCGCGCGCAATTTGAAGTCGTCATTCGGCTCGTACAGGAAGGTCATGCGGCCGTAATCGATCTCGACGGTATCGGCATCCTCAACCCGCCGATAGCTGGCAGCGGGATCGAGCAGGCCGTTGGGTGCGACAGGAATACCATTCGTGTCGAGTTCGTAGACGTTCGCGTAATCGGTTATGCCCGGGTAATCCATGCGCCCGAGATTGACACGGAAAGCCGCTACATCGCTGAAGCCAAAGTTGCCGACTACATCCGCACTCCAGCCGGTGCCATCCGACCCATCGACCCGGCTGAGGATGGCGTTGGCTTTGCCCGAGTACTCATTGAACTGCGGGTCGCGCATGATGTAACGCACGGTCCCACCCAGGGAGCCGGACCCGTACAAAGTGCCCTGCGGCCCGCGCAAAACCTCCACGCGTTCGATATCGCGCAGCACGAAGTTTGCATAGAGGGGAGTGTCGTTAACGTAGGTCGAGACCGTTGGCACCGCAGAAAGTGAATAATCACCGAGTGCCGCACCGTCAACGTTAACCCCACGAATCATGATGCCGTTGATGACTCCGGCGTTGCGATAACCGCGATCAACAACAGCGACGCCCGGCACCGCGCGCATCAAGTCGACCTGGTCGGTGATCAGGGCCTTTTCGAGCGTCTCGCCACTGATCGCCGAGATGTTGTAGGGCACATCCTGTACCGAGGTCGTCCGACGCGTCGCGGTCACCTCGATTTCTTCGAGCCAGTCGTTTGCCTCCTGCGCAATCGCCACCGTACCGGGACCCGTCAGGACACTGCCGATGGCAAGTGCAATAGGCGTCTTGTGAAAGATTCTTGTTGTTGTCATGAAATGCTTCCTGTCATTCGAGTCTGGTTAAGCCTGTTGGCCACGCTTTGGCATGGTCAGGGGGCCCAATGAGTCAAGGTAGTCCGTGCTTGCACTATCGTTAAAGCTGGAAAACTCAATCTTACTGTCGCGGTACGCCTTCAGATTCTGGCCCAGAAAATGCCAGCCAGTTTCTCGCACATCCCTCACGTAGTCCAAATCAAGTTTTAGCGGGATAATTTCCCTGCCGCGGCCAGCCTGGTAGATCGTCTCGCCACCCGGCCCCGCAATCAAGGACTGACCACACCCGACGTTCGGTCCCAGGTTGACATCAAAGAAGTAGCACTGATACATCGCGGCGCTGGCGCGAATGATGTTGTGCTCGGCCTCACGGTCTATCGTACTGGTGAGACTGGGATGCAAAATAACTTCGGCGCCCATGCTGGTGAGTGTCCGCAGGGTTTCCTGGAACCACATGTCGTAGCAATTGGAAATACCGAAACGACCAATCCCCGGCACGTCAAAAACAACCGGTGTATCGCCCGGTGTGGTCGTCGATTCGTACGGTGCCCACGGGAACATCTTGCGGTAGCGGGCAATAACCTCGCCGTCGGGATTAATGACCGGGATGGTGTTATAGGCCTTGTCATCGGCGGCCTCAAACATCGAACCGGGTAACAGCCAGATGCCATGTCGACGTGCAATATCGCAAAAACGCTGCTCACGCGGGCCTGGCATGGGTTCTGCTGAGCGTGAATCGGTACCGCAGGCGTTCAGTTCAGGCGCAACGACCATGTCCAGCCACGGAAACCGCCGCAATGCTGCGTCGATCTCTGACTCCATGTGTTCGACGTTGTCGCCGTTGGGACCGTCGAGCTGTAGACCGGCAATCGCGATGCGGCCCATGGGCACCCCCTTCTTTTCTTTTTATTGTGTCGACATTGCGCAGCAATTCGATCGGTGCACAGACCGTGATTGTGTCAATTGTCAGCATGCGATTCTACCCGCGTTTTCCCAACGCGTGCCGTCAATTTTCTACGCCGTAGGTTGCAAGGCAACAAGCAGCGCAGCAAGCCTTGCGCCGCGCCAGCCGAATAATTCAGTTTTAATAGTGCGCGTAA
>JABDKF010000107.1 GCA_013003155.1 Woeseia sp.
ACCGGTCCAGGCATCGGCTCCGGTGTCCGCCGCGTCCAGACCAAAATCGAAACGCACGGTCGCCGTCGCCTTCTCGATCGGAAAAGCCCAGCCGTTTCCCGTTACGTTCCAGTAAAGTTCGTCGCGATTCTCGAAAAACCCGAGCATACGACCGGCGTCGTAACGGTACGTGTAGCTGTAGACACCCGGCTCCAGGGTGACGTCAGCACTGCCGAAGTAGGTCCGGACACCGTTGCTACGCTCCTCGAAATGATGCGGTTCGGGACGGCCATCTCGCAGGACGGACAATGGCTGGTAGTCGACAACGGCCCTGTTGCCGAAGCGGTCTTTATAGCGCGTCGGGTAATCACGATAAATTCCCCGTCGGATTTGCTTGTTTTCGCTACGTACCGTGATCGTTTCGGTAACTTCGATCCGGGCATCGGCACGAACCAGAATGTCGCTGTGATAGCTGAGAATGCGCTCTTCACTGAATACTGACAGTGGCAACAGCATCGCCAGCCAGGCGATATACCTCACTCCACGGTTCCAAGATTGACGAGCGGCACGTTGGCAACATCGTCAGACGACTTCTGGAAAAACTCGCGCTGAGTAAAACCGAATGTGCCCGCAATTATGTTGTGCGGCACAGACTCAATACGGGTGTTGAGTGCGCGAACCGCGCCGTTGTAATAACGCCGGGCGAACTGCAAATAGTTTTCGGTTTCGGTAAGGTCTTTTTGTAACTGCAGAAAATTCGTGCTCGCCTTCAAATCCGGGTAGTTCTCAGCAAGCAACAAGAGTTTGCTGACTCCCTTATCCAGTTGTTCTTCTAATTCCCCGCGCGCTTCAACGTCTTTGGTCCGGGCGGCGGCGCCGCGCAGCTCGGTAACTGCCTCCAGCGTTGCTTTTTCGTAGGCCGCATAGTGTTTGATTGCCTTCACCAGTTGCGGAATCAAATCATGGCGGCGTTGCAACTGCACATCGATGTCACTCCATGCCGCGTCCACGCGGTTCCGATCGCGCACCAGGCGGTTGTACAGGACCGCCGTAAGAACGGCGAGAATGATCAGAAGGAGCAAAAGAATAAACAAGAACCTGGCCTGAGTTCGATTCAGTCGTCAGCACGTAGCCGGACAGCGTCGCCGATCGCAACGGTGCCGCCGTGCAACACGGTGCATGCAACGCCTCCACGCCACTCGGGAGACAGGGCTTTTCTCAGACCCTCATGCTGCTCATCCATACGCGGACAAGGATCGACTTCCATCGTAACGCGCAGCTCGACATCCCCGATTTGCAGCACATCGCCGGTGCGCCGCGGCAGCTCCATTTCTTCAACGAACAGGTTGGCGCGACGTGTCGTCCAGGGCAATTCGGTGCCCAGATCGCGGCATGCGGCCTGCCAGGCCTGCTTCGATATCACCGTGACCTGGCGCTTGCCGGGGCGGCCGCGAAAATCGTCAGCGACGCCGCTGACAGAGGAGATTTCAGCCGTCGTCAGCGTCTCCATTGCGGCGCGTTTTGCACTACGCCGGGCAATTCCACATAGGCGCCCCATGGACGAGCTCCTGAGTCCGCTAGAAAATCGGCATTGTACGGATTTTTGACGGCCGATGCGGCCACGATCGAATCAGTACCAGAACGAGAAGAAGACCTGGACGATGTCAGCGTCAAGTTGGTATAGCGGTTCGCTGCCCACAGCGGCGCCGGCCGTGAGATCCGAGAAATCATGATAGTCGACGTTCAGCCGATCGAATGATGCGGTGACGCGTCCTTTGTCGATAAAGCCCCAACCGTCGCTAAGAAATTCGTAACTCGCGGCTAACGTCAGCGTCGTACTGGTCAGCGCACTCAACTCCTTGTCACGCGCCCTGAAGTTTGTCGCCTCGGCGCGCGGGAACAAGTCGTTGTAGAAAGAGGCACCGGTTTGGTCATGCCAGCGAAACTTGGCGCGAAACGTCCAGGGTCCCTGCGGATGTACGTAGGCGAGCGCTGCCGTGTGCGATTCAATGTCCCAGGTGTCAGTGAAAAATCGATACTCCGCCTGGAGAGCAGCCCGGAACGGCAGAAAATAGCGCGCCAGCAAGCCGGCGGCGTTGCTGGTGCGGGTCGCCGGATACAACTCGGGCTCATAGCTGTAACCGCTGCCGCTTGCTGCATCTCTGTAGCGCACGGTGCGATAAGGATTATTCAGAAAACCTTCATCAGTGATGGTTTCAACATTCAGCGTAGTGATGAGGTTCCGCGTAAGAATCTGCGTTAGCGCAATGCCGTAGTGTTGGCGTTCATTGTCTCGACTAAAGCCCGCATCGTCGACGCGGCGCACAATGTCATCACCGAGCGCGTAGCTCAGCGTCAGGGTCGTTAGATCACCGAACATGTCCTGGCTGACGGAAAAGCTCCAGGTTTCGGCGTCAAAATCGCTCTCTACACTACTGACATAAGCCGCGCTCATCGTCGTGTCGCCGCGCAGGTAGTCAAACCCGAGCGACCATTGCTTGCGCTCTTCAGAATAAGAGCTTGCGGTGGTTACCACATCGATCGAGGCTGAACTGACCATGTCGACATAGTAGTTACCGACCACCGAGACGCTCTTGCCCAGTTTTTTTCGTAGCAACAGTGACGGGCCGTCGATGGTTACGCCGCCGCCATCGTAACGGTGATATAGGAGATCGGTGCGATCGTCAGGCAGCACGCCAGCGCCAGCGGGCGCCGTGAACGATAGTATAAGCAGGGCGAGAATTCTTAAGGTGCGCACGGGATCGTCGCTCAATTGCAGCCGCAGCCGCCGCCCGCGGCGCCTTCACCGCCACGCGCGCCTTCCCGGCTTTCGAAAACGTGCTGCATGTACGCACTCGATACCGGATCGGCGTTGAGCAGCATTATCGGATCAGCGAGCCGATCCCGCTCGTAAGGCTTGACCCAGGGCTCAACGCTGGCGCAGCCACTAGCACCCGCCAGCAGCAGCACCAGCAGGAAACGTCCCGTCGTGTTTAGAATCTCGGCCATTGTAGAAGCTTATCCTTGCTCACCGCCCGCAACTGTGAACTCCGTATCAGAAGAACACCGTCAGGCCGAGGTGCCCCTCGAGGTTATGTACCGTTTTTTCCTCGCCAAGCAGGTCCGTATCGAACAGGTGATCGCGCACGTCAAAGTGGAGCGCAATCATATCTGTCAGCAGCAAGCGATAGCCCGCGCCGAAACTCACGGTAAAGCGATCGTCGGCGGCGAAGCGCGTCGAACCCACGCCGGCCGTGACATACAATGCATTGTTGTAGGCACGACTTTCGCCGAGGAAAGCCTCGCCAGGAAAAATGTTATAGCCAAGACTCAGGTTGTAATACGAGTAGGTTCGATCACTGTCGGATAGTAAAGGCGCACCACCACTCAAGCGCTCAAAGCTCGTAAAGCCGGCGTCGGTCTGACCGAACGTTCCTTCGACAAAAAAACTCTCAGTCACGTGATACGCGAGGCGCGCACCGTAAACTGTATTCGACTCGAAATCCTCAACGCTCATGATGCCGACAAACGCACCGATCTCGAAGTTCTCGGTATCGATGTCAGCTTCACGAATATCGCGACGTTCAACCTGTGGCTCTATGACCTGCCCCGGGTCTTCCGCCGGCACCGGCGCCGATTGCTGTTCGCTCCCGAAGAGATTACGGGTAACTGCGCAACCGCTCATTGTCAGCGCCAGCAAAATCAGAAAAAGAACGCGAATCCGACTTTCCATTCTTCTACTTCCTCGTTGTCGTCGCGGCTGGTAAACACCACGTAACTTTTGTATTCGGCACGCAAGATAAAACGGCGTGACGTGTAGAATCTAAAACCGGCTCCTGCATGCGCAATTTGATCCGTTCGGTCTTCGCTCTGCACGATCGTTGACTTTGGACTGATATGCACCACACCCGTGCCAAGAGAGAAAAACGGCGAGATGCGCCAGTCCGGAAACGCCTCGTGAATGACGTTGACACTGCCCATCCAGCCGTTAGAAAAATTGCCAAGAATTTGCGAACCCCAGAGCTCCAGGCCAACGTGCCGGTTTAGCGAATAACCACCGTACACTGAAATAATGTTCGCGCCGTCGAAATCACCGGCCAGCATGCCGGCCTCCCATCGCGAATCTGTAAAATCGTCCTGCTCGGCATCCGCAAATTCGACGGTTGCGCCGCTCGGCTGCAGTGTCCGTTCCATTTGCGAACGCCGCACCCAGCCCTCTCGCTCATCGCGAAGGCGAACCAGAAACCAGTTCGTGCGACGCTTTAGAATCTCCACAGTGTCGCCGCGATCGACCACGTAAAAAATCGGGTAACCGCGCCCGGGCCCGGTGTGCAGCTCCAGGAAGGGGTCCGCCACCGTTACCTCCTGAGAAGCTGCAACTACGAGAGCGGGTGCCGTCGACAAAATGACAGTGCCGAAAACTATCGCCAACAATGGCAGTGAGGCTAGTGTGCTTCGACGCCGGGCATGTGAACGGAGACTGATCGGAGATTCCTTAGTCTTGCGGTACGTCGAACGGGTTGTTGTAGTACTGCGCGCCAATATCCAGCCATTCCGAGATCAGGCGTTTTTCTGCGTCGGACAGATAGCCATCATGACTCTGTCCCGCCTGAAACGGACCGAAAAAACGGCTTGAGGCAATTGCGCCCGTTACGTTCATGGAAGAGCCGACGGGCACGGTAACAAAAATCGGGTTGCCATCATCGTCGACACCATCTTGTACCAGGCGATCCTGCAGTGCGCCCATATTAAGCTCTTGCTCATTATCAGGAAACAGCAATTCGCGGTAGCTGAGAAAGTGGTCGGCCTGGTCGGGCGAAATCCCGTCTGATAAATCGAGCTGAGCTGCCGGCACTCGCGCATTGCCATCGGCATCCACCGGCGAGTGGCAGTTTAAGCAGTCGTTGCTTATCGGCTCGCCTTCTGCATCGAGTACGGGGTTGCCGGCGTCGTCCAGCACGGGTCGCGGTTCTGCCCAGAGCGGATGGATATGCGCTTCGTAATTGATCACGATGCGGCAGTTAGACGTCCATCCCTGCAATATGCAGTTGGGGCTGGTGGGTATCGGTGTTGTCAGGTTAGCGTACGAATAGCTGAAACTGTCGTCAGCCGCACGTCCTGCGGCCAGCTCGTCAGTCCACACGTCTTCGTAAACGAGATCAACGGATGGCTCCAGCGACGAACAATCGGTTTCACAAGTTGTCCGTGCGCGCACTTCAGCCATGGTCTCGCCAATTTCCAGCACCTGCCATTCCGGGCGCGTATTCGGGTAGGGCGCGCTGGTTGTCTGCGCGCCTTCCCAGGCCGCTACAAACGCATCGCGTCGGCCGTGCGAGATGCCGCTGTTCGCAATGTGGCATCCGTTGCATTCGAGCAGCTGTCCCGGCCGCAACTGCAACCAGTTCTGATGACGGGCAGTCAGCCGTTGCCCGTCCTCGTTCAGCACGCTAACAGCCAGCGCTACGTTGGCTGGCACTTTGACCATCACCGAGCCGTCAGGCTCAATGGCCGTGTAACCAACAATCTCTTTCATGCCCTGCTGCGTACTGCGTCCGAATGCCGTGTTGTTCAGGTCGACGACATCGTCGTCCGGTAGTGACACGGCCTTGACGATGCGCAGAAAGCGACGTGGCCGCTCGCTTGCCAGTGTCTGCCCGGGATCAGCCAGCGCACTTATATTAGCGACCGCACCACCGTCAAAATCGTAAACACTGCGGATATTGAGTATCGCCGCATCTTCGGCAACCAGGTCGGGATCGGCGGCAAAGCGGTTCTCGCTGTCCAATATGACCGGCGGTGCCAGCCGCGGATCAGCCGACACCATCTCGGTGTAAGCAAAGCCATCTTCTGGCGGCACGATCGGTAGCTGTGTGTCGTCCCGGGTGTCGTACATCCAGATGCCATAGGCGGGATCTGCCTCTACCAGCTCGGGATCTGCGAGATTTTCAGTTGTGCAGGGATAAATGCGCGGCAGTTCGCCAGCGGCTGGCGGCGTCATGTCTGTCAAGCGGCATTGGCTCCAGCTGACCAGGATACGGCCGGTGCCGTCCTGAATCGGGTACATCGAACGGTAACGTCCTCCGGGCGAGGTCACGTTGCTTGCATTTACTACGGCGTTAACTGTAGCCGGCGATTGCGCCGGCCCGGACAATCCCGCGTTGTCGCGATTTGGCTGAGAATTTTCGATAAAGTTTGGCGTATCAATAACAAGAATGTCGCCACCGTCGTCTGAATTCGTGAACGGCCTGGCGAGCGCGAGCATGCGTCCGTCCTCAAGTTCACGTGGATTCAGGAACTGTATCGTTTGCCCGTTGCTGCCAGTATCGTGACTGTTCTGGCCATAGAGCAGCTCGAGCTGAGATCCGTCCGGATTCATCCGGTACAGGTTGATCGCATTATTGGGGCCTGCGTTGTCCCACCGGCTGAAGGCAACCTGCCCGTTTGCGAGTATGGTCGCGTCAAAATCATGACTCTGGTTATAGGACACCTGTTCGATGCCGGTACCGTCGACATTCATCACGTGCAGTACGAAGGCATCCTCGTTGCGGTTCTCATCCTGGGCTGCAAATTGCGGCTTGTTCTCATCGAGCAGCACGGCATTTGATCGCTGCTGTCGCGTCGATGAAAAAATAATTCGGCCATCCGGCAGGTAGTGCGGACCAACGTCGTGCCCGATCTCTGCGGTAAGGTCGGCTGCAATCACGCGACGCAAAGCGTCCCCCGGGATATCGTATTCCCAGATATTCCATGTCGGCTGATTTTCGTCATCCAGTGCGATATCGAGATCGACAGGTCCGCGCATCGCAAACAGAATTTTCGTGCCGTCGTAGGATATTTCGAGGTCGCGAACGGCACCGAGTCCGTTGGTTTCGCGCTCGGTGATATTGATCGCTAGCGCACTGGGCGCCGCGCGGTCACGAAAATACAGGTCCGCACCGAAATCGAAGCTTATGAGTTCACGCACATCGGCGGACTGAAAATTGCCCTGGCCATCGACTGCGAGTGGTGCACGTACGTAGGCAACCGGAAAATCAAGAATGACCGGGTCAGGGTCCTGGCCTGAACCAATACTGACGCCATCAGTGCCGCCGCCGCTGCAAGCAGACAGCCAGATGAAACTGAACAAGAGTTGCACGACCCGTCGCGACATAGGTCTGTCTGATCGAATACTTCCTTTCATGTCGGTCACCTTAGACGCCGTATGCACAATCGCGTCAATGGGCCACCGTCACGCGCTAGCTGCAACGATTGCCAGAAACTGCTCGCCTGCAACAACGGCATGCAGGCCTGCAAATTGGCGCCAAATATCAGGAAAACATAGTGAACGCAGCAACCCGCGCTTACCGTTAACGCGATCACAATCTTCCGTGACGCATTGAGATTTGCAGACATTATAGGAGAGCGCAGCGGCACCGCGTAATGTCTCGATCGCACGACACTCGCAGTATTGTTAAATGTCTTGTGGTTTGCGAAAGCCCCACCAGCCGGCCCATGCGCAGTGGAGAACAAGAAATAGACCGCGCCAGCAAAGTCCCGCTGGACCGCAACATTTTTGGCAACGCAGCAGCATTAATCTTCCGAGGTAAACAGAATTGCCGCGCTAAAAAAAATAATGTGGGGACAATACGAAACGCATCGTCGCGGATTGGCGACAGGGCTTCATGCTATTGGAATCAACCGCTTGATCCCGCAAAGACATAAGCCTGTGCGCAAGCACCGACAAACACTTGACATATGATGCGGCGGGACGCGTGCTAACGCATGGGCCATCTTGCTGATATCAATAATGTTTATCGACCCACGGAATTTTTTGTCGGTAATGGCACAGCCCTTGCTTTAGATACCCGCAGTGCCGCTCGTACTCAAAATAGAATCGATGTGCGTGCAATTTCTGTGAATGCATTCATAGCGAGCGCGTAGCTGCTATTGCATAGTTTTCGGTCGCAATGGATATCTCATTGCGCAACGTCAGGGAACAGACGTTCACTATTTTCAGAAACTGAAGTGGCGAGCAGGCGCAAGCGAAGGCCGAAAATTGGATGCGTACCACAAATGAATAACAGGATGCCGATGAGCTACCGCAATGCCCCAGCCAAGTTGTTTTACCTGCTGTCACTGTGGCTGTTGACACTGGCATTGTCGATGCCCGTCAATGCCGGACCCCGGGATCAGGCGAAACGTATTCACGACCGACTCGCCGGAGTTCCGCCCAGCGAGTCGGTTTTGCAACTAATGGAAGCCGATGTCGACCCATTGCAGAACAATGACGCGATTGCGGCCGCCTACACTGCGATGGACAACCCGAACTTCTATAACGTGACGCTAAAGAATTTTGCAGCGCCGTGGACTAATCGCGAAGGCAGCGTATTCGTACCTCTCAATGACTACATTGCAACCGTTGTCGGTATGGTCCGTGACGACGTTGCGTTCAACACGCTGCTGTCAGCCGACATCCTGTACGTCGGCTCACCGTCGCTGGGCCTGCCAAATTACGCGAACGGCAACAACGATCATTACGCGGAACTTGAGCGCCGCGGCCTCGACATGCAAGGCGGGCTGGTGGCAATGACCCAGTCAGAAGTTACCGGCCTGCCCGCAGCAGCTACTGCCGGAGTGATGACGACACGCGCGGCGGCGGAAGCTTTTTTTATTGCGGGCACCAACCGTGCAATGTTTCGCTTTACGATGTTGAACCACATGTGCAACGACATGGAACAGGTGCATGACACGCTGCTGCCACCCGACCGTATTCGCCAGGACGTTGCGCGCAGCCCAGGCGGTGACAGCCGGCTTTTTCTGAATAACTGCATCGGCTGTCACAGCGGCATGGACCCGCTGGCCCAGGCGTTTGCCTATTACAACTTCAATGAAGAGTCCGGCAGCATTGAATACACACCGGGCAGCGTACAACCCAAGTATTTCAACAACGAAGATAATTTTCCGTTCGGTTTTCGCACACCGGACGACTCCTGGGAAAACTATTGGCGACAGGGCCAGAACCAGTTCCTGGGCTGGGATGGCGCGTTACCGGGCAGCGGCGCGGGCGCCAAAACCATGGGTCAGGAACTTGCTAACAGCGACGCGTTTGCAAGCTGCCAGGTAAAAAAAGTCTTTCGCGCTGTTTGTTTGCGAGAACCTGAAAACGCCGATGACCGCGCACGGGTAACGCAGATGGTCACGTCCTTCAAGTCGGGTTTTCGCATGAAGCAGACGTTCGCGGAAGCGGCCGTCTACTGTATGGGCCAGTAGGGGGCGTTGCTGATGAACAGACACTTACGAAACGTGCTTCCGGTCGCCCGCGGTCGCGCCAGCGCGCTCCTCTCTGTCGCGACGTTTTTGCTCGCGAGCTGTGGCGGCGGTGCGCCGACCACAGAGAACCCGATTACCGGTGTAACGCCGCCCGCTTCCTACCAGGGGCCACCGCCGGCCACGGAAGATATTCAGGCGTTCAAACTGAATGTCTGGGACAACGTACAAATGAGCAGTCGCTGTGGTGGCTGCCACAATGAATCGTTTGGCCAGAATCCGCAGTTCGCGCGTCATGACGATGTCAACCTGGCTTATGAGGCTGCCAATACCGTGGTAGACCTGGCGCAGCCTGGCAACTCGCGCCTGGTCGAAAAAGTAGGCGGCGGCCCGGAAGGTCACAACTGCTGGCTCACGGACCCGCAAGCGTGCGCCGATATCATGACAACGTGGATCGAGAACTGGGCGGGCGAAAGCGTCGGAGAGGGTCGTCAGATCGTTCTGGAAGCGCCACTGGATAAGGATCCGGGCTCGAGTAAGAACTACGCGAATGCGACGGTCGAGGATTTTGAGAATCTCATTCATGCACCCATCCTGACCATCTACTGCGCCGGCTGCCACAGCTCGCAGGCGAGTACCTCACAACAACCGTACTTCGCGGAAGCGGACGCGGTTACCGCCTTCGAAGCTGCGAAACCGAGGATGGATCTTGACGATCCGTCTGCTTCCCGGTTCGTCGTGCGCCTGCGCGATGAATTCCACAATTGCTGGGACGACAACTGTCCGGCCGCTGCCGCAGAAATGCTGCAGGCGATCGAGGACTTCGCGGACACCGTGCCCGTTACGGAGCTTGACGAGTTACTGGTCAACAGCAAGTCGCTGCGAGTGGTCGACGGCACCGTCGCGTCCGGCGGCAATCGCTACGAAAGCAACCAGATTGCGTTGTGGGAGTTCAAGACCGGCGCCGGCACGACGGCATTTGATACGAGCGGCGTAGACCCTGCAATCGATCTGACCCTGACGGGCGACGTCAGCTGGTTCGGCGGTTGGGGCATCACGATTAACGATGGCAAAGCGCAGGGCTCAACCACCGCGAGCAAGAAGCTGCACGACCTCATTACGGCGACCGGCGAATATTCTGTTGAAGCGTGGATCGTGCCGGCGAACGTTACCCAGGAAATGGCCCGCATCGTCAGCTATTCGGCCGGTGAAACCGCTCGCAATTTTACGCTGCAACAAACGCTTTACGACTACAATTTTCAGCACCGCAGTACGGAAACCAGCCTGAACGGCGACCCGGCGCTGTCAACGCCTTCTGCCGATGAGATCTTGCAGGCGTCGCTGCAACACGTCGTCGCGAACTATAGCCCGGTCACGGGTCGGAGCATTTACGTCAATGGCGAACTCGTAACGCAGACAGATCCGGTCACTCCGGGCTCACTGGTCGACTGGCAGGATACTTTCGCGCTGGTCCTTGGCAATGAAGCCTCGAACAGCGGCTTGTGGCAAGGCACCTTCCGGATGGTGGCAATACACAACCGCACACTCTCGCCACAACAGATTGTGCAGAACTTCGATGTCGGCGTTGGCGAGAAGTTTTACCTGCTCTTTTCCATAGCGGACATTATTGATGTCCCGACAGGTTACATCCTGTTTGAAGTTTCGCAGTACGACAGTTACGGCTACCTGTTCAATGCACCGCATTTCATCACGCTGGACTCAGCGCAGCAGCCCGAGGGGATACCGTTAGAGGGCTTGCGAGTCGGCATCAACGGTGCCGAAGCACCGGTCGGGCAGGCCTACGCCAACCTCGATACGTCGCTCAGCGCATCCCTGTTTGGCGAGCTCGGGCAGCCGCTCAGCGATCTGGGCGCTGTATTGCCGCTGGAGAAAGGGCCGGAAGACGATGAGTTCTTTCTTACTTTTGATTTGCTGGGAGACGAGAGCTACGCCCGCACCGGCGAACCTCCGCTGATTATCACGCCTGAGGACCTGCCCGGCGCGCAACGATTCGGTGTGCGTACCTTCGATGAAATCAATGCTACTATGGCCGCGGTAACAGACGTCGATCCGGAAACACTGGCAGTGGATATGACCTTCGAGTCCCTTCGCCAGTCCCTGCCGACCGTTGAGGACGCACAAACCTTCCTGTCTTCACACCAGGTCGCTGTAGCGCAGCTCGCCATTGAGTATTGCAATGCGCTGGTAGAAGGACCGGATGCCGCGGCGTACTTCAGCAACTTCGACTTTGGTCAGGATCCTGCGACGGCCTATAGCGGCGCCAATCGCAATCAGGTTATCGACCCGTTGATCAATCGCATCATGGGAATCGGCATTGGCACACAGCCTGATTTCGCCAGCGTGCGCGACGAGTTGGGCTACGTGACCGCGGATGGAAACCGTCCTGACAACCTGATAGACCGGTTGCTGGTCAGTCCCGACAACCCTGACACGCGCGCGATCGCTAAAGGCGTTTGCGCCGCAGTGCTCGGCAGCGCCGTCACGATCGTGCAATAAGCACAAGGATTACGAGGCAAGCAAATGGCCAGTAAAAGAACACGCGGCAACTGGGATGAACCGTTGCGGCATCCCGATCATCGCCGACCCATGACGCGGCGCGATTTCGTGTCGCAGGGCTTTATGTCGGGCTCTGCCTTCGCGCTGAGCGGTGGCGTACTGAGCCTGTTTGCCAATCCGCGTGACGCGCTGGCAGAACTGTCGGGTGATCTGACCCCGCTGTTGTCGAATCCCTGCAACGTTGCTACGGAAGGTGCGGGCAAGATTCCGTTCATTTGCTTCGATCTTGCAGGCGGCGCGAACATTGCCGGTTCTAACGTGCTGATTGGGCGCGAGGGCGGCCAGCTGGATTTCTTATCCACCGCAGGTTACGAAAAACTGGGGCTGCCCGGCGACATGGTGCCCGGCCTCAACGATCCCAATTCCGGTCTGCCCTACGCCAATACCGATTTTGGTCTCGCGTTTCATTCTGACAGCGCATTCAAGCGCGGTATGGAACGCAGCATGTCGCCCGGCCGCGGCATAAACCTGAACGGAGCGGTTATTCCGTCGCGCTCCGACAATGACACGGGCAACAACCCGCACAACCCGCTCTACGGCATCGCACGTGCGGGCGCGGACGGCTCGATCGTCACGCTGGCGGGTACCGAAAACACCGACTCGGGCGGCAACTCAATGATCCCGGCCATGATGATGGATCCGGAACTGCGGCCAACCAAAGTCGATCGTCCGAGTGACGTGACGGGCCTCGTCGATACCGGTCAACTCGTTGGCATCCTCGGCCCGGAGGACGCAACCGCGGTGATGGAGTCCATCTATCGCATCAGCGCAGAGAAAATGAACACGGTCGATGCAGGTCAAGCCGTCACCGCCGATGCCGTCATCAAGGACATGGTGCGCTGTGGTTACTTAAAGGCCGCTGACATCGCCGACCGGTTTGGCGCGACGCCGCTGGATCCAGGCGACGACCCGGCCATTGTCGGCCCGGCCGGCATTTTTTCCGAGGCAGAATTCAACGATTCGGGGCGCGATGGCCGGGAGTTCCGCAAGACGGCGTCGGTGATGAAGCTGGTCATGAACGGTTTCGCAGGGGCTGCCTGCATCGAGATGGGCGGCTATGACTATCACGGCGGCGCGCGTGCCGAAGGCGAGGTGAAAGATGAGCGGGCAGGCCGATGCATGGGCGCATGTATCGAGTACGCCGCGCGCATTGGCACACCGTTGATGATGTACGTCTTCAGCGACGGTTCGCTGTCGAGTAACGGCGCAATCGACAACTCGCCTGAGGGACGCGGCAAAGGTGAATGGGTGAGTGACAATTCCTCGACGGCGGCTGCGTTCTTTATGGTTTACAACCCCAACGGCAGAGCGACGTTGCGCGGCGGAACGCCGGAGCAACAGGCGCTGCATCAACAAATTGGCTACATGGATGGAGGCGGCTCCGTGCAACGCGCGGCGACCCCTGCGGCCAACAACGTCAATCTACTCGTTAACACGGTCATACTGAATTACATGGCTCTGCATGGCGAGGAAGGACAGTTTGCCAGTCTGTTCCCGAATCATGGTCTTGGCGATACCTCGTTGCGCGATGCAATGACCGCCTTCGACCAGATAGTCAGCGGCACCATCGGGCCCCTGACCCCCGGCTGAATACCCTGACTCCGCAGGGTAAACATCAGCTTGAGCCGGCAGGACTTCCTGCCGGCTCTTTTTATTGGTGGCCACGTGGTTGCCAGCGGATGCACCGTACGTTTTCGCCGGATTCGCGCCGCGACAGATCGATTGCCATAATGCGCAACCTGCAAGCAGAACACTAAGCGGCTACGGTGATGCCTGATTCCTCCACGATCGACGAACTTATCGCCTGCCCTCGTTGCGACAAGACACCACTGTTTCGCGCTGAGCAGTATTACTGCTGCAAGGCCTGCGACGTTAAGTTTCCCCTCATTGGCGAACTCCCGTGGCTGTTCGCTGAGCCCGGCGCCAGCCTCGGTGAATGGCGCAATCGCCTGCACTTTGCTTTGCAACAACTCGCGCATGATGCCAAACGCACCAAGTCGGAGCTGCTTGACAGCAAACTTGCGGACCTGACAAAGCGTCGGCTCGAACTCATGCTGTCTGCGAGTGAGCAACATCGTCATACGCTGAAAAACCTGCTGCTACCGATCGATATGCAGTCGCTCGACGCCAGTTACGAATCGCACCTGGCATTGCGCACGCGTTTACCCGGCGACCAGGGACTCAATACCTACTACGCTAATGCACACCGTGACTGGTGCTGGGGCGACAAAGAGAATGAAGCATCCCTGGACCAATTGCGGCAGGCTTTAAAAGCTAGCGGCAACCCGCCGCCGGGTGACACCCTGGTACTTGGCGCAGGCGCCGGCCGCCTGTCTTATGATGTTCACCAGCAGTTGGGTCCAACGCGAACAGTTGCAGTCGACTTCAATCCCCTGCTGATGTTCATCGCCCGCGACCTGACGCGTGGAGAACAACTGCAGTTGTTCGAATTTCCCCTGGCGCCGCGCACGCTGCGGGACACCGCCGTATCCCGTACACTGAGCGCACCCAATGTCGTGCGCGACGGCTTCTTCCTGCTACTTGCCGATGTACTGCGGCCGCCTTTCGCAACACATTCTTTCGATACCGTGATCACGCCGTGGCTCGTCGACATTGTCAGCGAAGATTTCCCGATCTTTGCGCAACGCATCAATGCGCTGTTGAAGCCGGGCGGTCGCTGGCTGAACTTTGGTTCGTTGGCGTTCGACAGTCCGCAGCGACGGCGCCGCTACAGTGCCGAAGAAGTGATTATGCTGGTGGAAAAAAGCGGCTTTGCGGCGCCAGAGGTCTTGCAGGCGGATATCCCGTACATGTGTTCACCTGCCAGCCGTCACGGCCGTATTGAAACCGTGTTCACGTTTGCAGCGTACAAGAAAAAAGACCTGAAACCGCCGCCGAGACACAAGGCACTGCCCGACTGGCTTGTAACCGGGAAAGAGCCGGTGCCCCTGCTGCCCTCATTCCGGACCCAGGCGCTGTCGACACAGATTTATTCTTTCATCATGTCACTGATTGACGGCAAACGGACGATTGACGACATGGCGAAATTGCTGGAACAACAAAAACTGATGAGCCACCGCGAAGCCGTGCCCGCCATTCGCCAGTTCCTGACAAAGATGTTTGAGGACAGCCAGCGACCCGCGGGGTTCTAGCGCGGTGCCGGCACACGCAGTGAGGACCTGACGAAGCCGCCCAGGATGTTTACAGCTCTTGTTGCCTCGGGCATAAAGCCGACAAAAAACTGGAACACGTGCCACATGTCAGGCCACACGTCCAGCGTGACCGGAACCCCCGCTGCTCTGAAATTTTCGGCGATGCGGGTCGAATCACTGAGCAGTATCTCGTGATCACCGACCTGTATTAATGTCTGCGGCAATCCGTCGAGATTCGCAAACACCGGCGAAATGCGCGGATCACGAAGCTCATGCCGACCGCAATAGAAATCAGCAACATCCGGCATGTGGTGGGGCCGAAACAAAGGATCAAAGTTCGCACGGCTGTGCATCGATTCACCAGATGCACTCAGGTCAAGCCAGGGAGACAGCAAAATTGCTGCTGCCGGCAATGCGACACCCTCGTCTCGCAATGTCAGCAGCGTGGCCATCGTCAGGCCGCCACCAGCCGAATCGCCGCCAATACAAATCCGCGACGGCACCTCGCCCATGCTCAGCAGTTCGCGATACACCTTGCTTGCATCTTCTATGCCTTGCGGATACGGGTGCTCGGGCGCAAGCCGATAATTGGGCAGCAGCGCTCGAACGGAAGCGGCGCGTGCCAGATGTGCGATGAAGCGGCGGTGCGTGCGGGAGCTGCCCATTACGTAGGCGCCACCGTGCAGAAAATAAAGAACGGGCGCTGCTTCGCAACCAGCGGGGATTAACCAGTCACAATCAACGCCGGCGATGACCGTTTGGCGTAGCGCGACGCTGCGCGGTTTTTTGAAACGGGTCGCCGCGTCTTCGAACATCTGGCGAGCAACGCCGATCTCCATCGCCGGTGTCACATGCGCGAAAGAGCGCTTGGCAAAATAGCGAATAAGCCGCGCGCGGAGACTGATCATTTGTGCCGTCCGCAGTGGCAGGCCGCTAGCGCTCGAGATATTTTAATTTTTCTTTCACTTCGCGCCAGTCGTCGGCATCTTCGGGTGGATCCTTGATTTCAGTAAT
Organism: Woeseia sp.; assembly: GCA_013003155.1. Classification (GTDB taxonomy): domain Bacteria; phylum Pseudomonadota; class Gammaproteobacteria; order Steroidobacterales; family Woeseiaceae; genus Woeseia. The sequence goes on from JABDKF010000107.1 coordinate 15,969, forward strand.
TACCGGCCAGTCCACCGCGAGTTCGCGATTCAGATCAAGAAACTTCTCTTGTCCTTCAGGCAATTCGTCTTCCGAATAAATTGCCTCCACGGGGCATTCGGGCTCACACAGCGTGCAGTCGATGCACTCGTCCGGATCAATAACCAGCATGTTGGGCCCTTCGTGGAAACAGTCAACCGGGCAGACTTCGACACAGTCGGTTAACTTGCACTTGATACAGGCTTCGGTAACAACAAAGGTCATGCAGGCAGATCCACGCAGCGTAAACGGCTGCTTACGCTATGCGAGATGCCGATGCAGATCAAGTCGCCCGGAGCCTGAATCCGGTGCGCCTCGCCTGCACTGTCGCCCGGGGCATGTAATCTGCGACAATGCGCGCCACCCGGACTGCCAGCAGGAAGCAGCAAAATGAGCGTGACCGAACTGCGTACCGAAGGCCGCATCGCCGTGATTACTGTCGATAACCCGCCGGTAAACGCACTGTCCCATGCGGTGCGAGCCGGGCTTATGGACTGCCTGCGAGACATTGGCAGCGACAACAATATCGATGCAGCGGTACTGACCTGCGCAGGCCGCACGTTCATCGCGGGTGCGGATATACGCGAATTTGGCAAACCGCCGCAACAGCCGTTCCTGCCGGACGTCGTACTCGCACTCGACGGTTTCGGCAAACCGCTGGTTGCGGCTTTGCACGGAACCGCCCTGGGCGGCGGCCTCGAAGTCGCGATGGGCTGTCACTACCGGCTGGCGGCGGGGAGCGCAATGGTGGGGCTGCCGGAGGTCAATCTCGGCTTGTTGCCGGGTGCCGGCGGCACCCAATTGTTGCCGAGACTCGTCGGCGCAGAGGCCGCGCTGGAAATGATGCTCTCCGGAAAACCGATCCCGGCGCAGCCGGCACGGCTGGCGGGCATCGTTGATAAAGTTGTGGTCGACGACAATCTCCTGGTTCGCGCAATCGCGTTCGCAAACGAGGTTGCAAAAAAGCCGATTCCACGCAGCAGCGAGCGACAGATGCCGCCGGTAAACACGGCTTTGTTTGAACAGCGACGCGAACAGGTTGCCGCCAGGAGTCACGGGCTGTTCGCGCCTGGCAAGATTATTGACTGCGTTGAGCAAGCGGTATCCGCCGATCTCGTAAGCGGCATGGCGTTCGAGCGAGCCGCATTCCTCGCGTGCCATGCATCCAGCCAGTCAGCGGGCCTGCGCCACGCGTTTCTTGCCGAGCGCAGCGCCGTGAAAGTGCCGAACCTCGCTGCCGCTACGCCGGTGCGCGACGTTAAACAAATTGTGGTGATCGGCGCTGGCACGATGGGTGCCGGCATCGCTTACAGCTGCCTGACCGCAGGCTTTGGCGTAAGGCTGCTGGACAAGGACGCGGACGGCATCGGACGTGGCGAGAAAACGGTGCGTGGTCTGTTCGAAGGCGGCGTAGCACGCGGCAAACTCAGTCAGGACAAAGCGGACGCGATGCTGGCGCAATTTGCGACCGACACCAATCTCGCAAACGTTGCCGATGCGGACCTCGTTATTGAAGCGGTGTTCGAAAACATGGCCGTCAAGAAAGAGGTTTTCGCAAACCTGGGCAAACACTGTCGGGCCGGCGCCATCCTTGCGACAAACACCTCGACGCTCGACGTCGACGCGATTGCCGCGGCAAGCGGCCGTGCGGAGGATGTGATCGGCCTGCATTTCTTCAGTCCTGCACACATCATGCGGCTGGTAGAAATCGTGCGCGGCAGGAGCACCGCCGACGACGTACTTGCGACTTCAGCGGCCTTTGCAAAAAGGCTCAGGAAACTCGGCGTGGTCGTGGGCAACTGTTACGGCTTCGTTGGCAACAGAATGCTTTATGCCTACGGGCGCGAAAACCAGCTGATGCTGCTGGAAGGCGCGCCACCCGAACATATCGATCACGTGCTGCAGGACTGGGGCATGGCGATGGGGCCGAATGCCGTCGGCGACCTCGCGGGCATAGATGTCGGCTACAAAGCGCGCAAGGAACGCGACGACCTGCCCGATGATCCGCGCTTTTACCAGGTCGCGAACCTGCTCGTCGAGCAGGGGCGCCTCGGCCGAAAAACCGGGCGAGGCACATTCCTTTATGAGGACGGTTCGCGCACACCAAAAGCTGATCCTGAAGTACAGCAACTGATAAACGACGAAGCGGCACGCCTCGGTATCGAACAACGCGTTGTTCCGGATGACGAAATTATTGATCGCTGTATTTACGGTCTGGTCACGGAAGGCGCGCGTATACTCGAAGACGGTATTGCCGCGCGTGCCGCTGATATCGACGTAATCTGGATGAACGGCTACGGTTTCCCGCGCTATCGCGGCGGTCCGATGCATTACGCAGACAGTGTCGGTCTGGATAAGGTCCACGCGCGGGTTTGCGAATTCCGTGATCGCTTCGGCGCGCAATACTGGGAACCGCCGCAGCTATTGACCGACCTCGCAAATTCTTCCGCCACCTTCGCTGACTTCGTCAAGTAGGTAAGGCGTCAGTCGTCCTGCAATTGCCAGCGGTCGTTGCTGATGGTCGCGCGGCGGTCGACCTGCAACTTCAACAGGTGTGCCAGCAATGAGCGCTCGGCGACCGGGTACAAACGCTCATCAACGTGTGCGTAGACGATGCGTGTCAGGTCTTTCGAGCTTATTGGATCGCGCCCGCGCAGCGCTGCGATAATTTTGTGCTCGCGTTCCAGTCGATGATTGATGATCCAGTCGATAACGCTGAAGGGCTCGGGAATAAGATCGCCATGACCCGGCGCTATCTTTTTCAGTGGCTCATTCTTTAATCGAGCCAGCGAATCCAGGTATTCGCTCATGCTGCCATCCGGCGGATCGATGACGACCGTTGAGCCGTCAATGATGTGGTCGCCGGTAAACAACAAGCCGTCACTCTCACGCAGATAACAAAGATGATTGGACGCGTGGCCCGGCGTATGCAGCACGCGCAGGCTGACATCGGCGGCGGCAAACAGCGCGCCGTCTTCAGGCACGACATCGGGCACGAAGGTCTTGTCCTGGTGCTGACCATCGGGCGCCGGCCGGCCGTAGAGCGGCGCACCGGTCAGCTTCGCGAGTCTGGCCGCCGCTGGCGAATGATCCGGGTGAGTATGCGTCACGAGAATAGCATCGACTTCACCGCCGCTGAGCTCGACGATGGCGTCGATGTGTGCAGCGATCGGCGGGCCGGGATCAATGACCACGCTACGCTTCTGTCCCAGCAAGTAGGTGTTGGTACCCGGCCCCGTCATCATCGAAGGGTTTGGCGCGAGCAGCCGACAGACCTGTGGCGCAACGTCTACTGCCCGACCCGTAACAAAGTGCTCACTCATGCCTCTTGACCGCGGTGATCTGCCGGGTAGTCAGGGTTGCCCGGCAACACAATGCGCTGCTCGTTACGCGGTCCGAGTATGGCTGGCAGTATGCAGCCTACGCCCGCGCTTTCCTGCTCTCCCGCCCAGCCGAGCGCGCCGGCTACCGACGTGAAACCACTGAGCTCCTGCAGCGTCTTTCGCGTTGGTGGCGGCAGCAACATCTCGTCAACCGCTGCCGCTGCAAGCGCGTCTTTGGGCCGCATCCAGCAGCTGTCGGTCAGCTCTGCGCCGTCATGGCAGGCAAGTTGCCCGGATGGCATAGCAGCCATAAAAAAACGTGTTGAAAAACGCTTTCTGGAGACGCGCGGTGTTACCCAGAACGCAAAGTAATGCAGGGCATCACAGGCCAGTGACAGCTGGCGATCGGCGAGGAAATCGGGCCAAAGCAGGTCGCCGTTATTGAGCTCATTACGCTCAGCATCGCAGTCGTTGTCCGTCACCTGCACCAGTGCGCCCCCATTGCCTGCACGGTGCGCGAGCAGGATGCCGGTTTCTTCAAACAATTCACGGATAGCAGCGCTGTAAAAACTCAGTCCGCCGGTGTTTACGCCGAGCTTCCGGCTCGCAATTTCATCCGTCGTGCCGTAGCAGCGTTCATGCACCTGGGCGTCACAGTCTTCTTTAACACCGCCTGGGAAAACGTAGCTTGCGCCGAACGATGCGCGTGCGTGTCGCAGCACCAGCAAGACTTCGGGCCCGCGTGTTCCGTCGCGCAACAACACCACAGTAGCCGATTGACGAGGCGCGCTACCCTGCTCTGCATCCGACATTGAGTCGCCCCGCGCTACTGCGCCGCCTTGCCTCGACCAACGAACGCTGCGAACCCTGCGAGCTGCTCACCCAACACCCCGTCGACCGGCGCGGCCAGTGCGTCCAACCCACCCGCGTAGTAGCCGCCAACGGCATAGCGCAACATAACGAGCGTACGACCGGGCGCCGCTGCATCGTCCTCAAATTCTACGGTCATGTTGCCGGTAGTCCCCATTAACCCCAGCGGCCCGAGACCCCCGCTGAGCCGCAGCATCACGGCAGGGTTTGCAAACGTCACCTGCAGGTGGACGAGGCCGCCTGTATCGCCGAGCCGCTCGCAGAAACACCCAAGGGGAACGGCGTTGATATAGAGGTTGGCAGCATCACCCGATACCGTGTGATCGCTGTTCCACCATTTCCCTATGTGGTGGACGAACGCAGCCCAGGCATCGTCACGGCTAACGGCTACGCTGACCTGGTGCTGCACCGTAAAGCCGCCGGGAGCCTGATCGAGCACCTCCGCGCAGGCGTCCGAAAAAGCAAAAATTATAATAAAAAACAATAAATTACATCGGATCACTGGCGCTTCCTGTCGGCGACACTTCGCGGCAGTTTACGCGGCCTGAGATTGGCCGTCACCCAGCGTTGCGATTGCCATGAAAGTCACAGGCGCAGCGCGACGGGCATCCGGGGAACTGACGCCGCGCGATGGTTTTTAAGAAAACTGACCCTATATCGTGGTACTGGCGTGCGGTACGGCCGGCGTAGTCAAAGCCCGCCTTCACGTATTCTCAATGCTCATTGTCTGAACCTGAGGGGCCCATGCAACAACGTCACAGCGAGCAGCTGCAGGAATTTCTCGATCGCCACGCGCGCATTGCCGTGCTGACGGGCGCCGGGTGCAGCACCGCGTCAGGCATTCCCGAGTACCG
>JABDKF010000128.1 GCA_013003155.1 Woeseia sp.
TGAATATAAAGTGACTTGCCAGTTTGAAACGATCAATGTTGCGACCGCTCGTTGGGTCGAATGCGAAGACGAGAAAATGCTTGAGGAGTTTCGCCGCAAGGCGCATGACAACCTGGCGTTGGACCACAGCGGCACCCTCGTTTACATTGCGCCCAGTCGCGTAAACCTGTCGCTGACCGAAGAACGCTGGCCCGACATTCATTTTCGCAAGACACGCGAGTATTGATCGAAGGCTTGTAGTAAAAATTGCTTCGGCGGCGGTTGCTTTTCCCGGGCACGCGACGTCAACGTCCTTGCGCGGAACCTGCGTAGCGGTTGACGGCTTGGCGCAGCTCCTCAACAGCGCGTTCTCCGCCGCCTCCGTAGCGTGCATGAAGATAGAGCTGCGTTATCTTGGCGGCGCCATCGGCAGCCGCCGGCTGCTGATCGCGTATGCGTGTCGCAAACTGCGATGGGGTCTCGGCAGGCTGAGGCTCGCTCCCGATACGGCGTGCATAGCGTTGGTACAGTTTTGTCGCAGCGTCTCGGTGCGGCGGCCGGTAGCGCCACATCAGCAATGCGCTGACAGCAACGATTAGCAGCAGCACGACGGCGACCAATGTCAGCAGCAGCTTCCGCCAATCCGGTTCCTGCATGCCAAGCCAGTTCATGAATTCGTTTTGTTTGTCGGGACCGTAGCCCAGGACCCAGTCATTCCATTTTGCGTTGACGGCATCCCAGGTTAGGCCAAGGTTATGCAGTAAACGCATTGACGCGCTTAGGCCGCTGCCGTCAGCCATTGCTCCTGACATGCCTGCCTCGATTCGTTCTGGCGCTACTGCTGCGGTTGGGTCGACCCGCACCCAGCCGCGCCCCTCCAGCCAGACTTCGGTCCACGCGTGGGCATCAGACTGACGAACGATAAGGTAGTTGCCCATTGGATTGAGCTCGCCTCCCTGGTAGCCCAGCACAATCCGCGCGGGAATATCGGCTGCCCGCATCATCACGGCAAATGCCGATGCATAGTGCTCGCAAAAGCCACGGCGAGTCTCGAACAAAAATTCATCGACTGGATTGGCGCCGAGCTGTGGCGGTTGCAGGGTGTAGAAATATTCCTGTTGATTAAAACGTTGCAACACCGCGTTGACGAATTGCTGTTCGCTTGCTGCGGCTTGCCGGAGCTCGAGTGCCAGGTCACGGGCGCGCGGATTGCTGCGCATGGGCAGCCGGCGATACCAGTCGAGCGGTAGCCGGCCCGCGTCTCGATCCACAAAAAACTCCGGGTAGGAGACTCCCTTGTAGATCAAACGCTGATCGATGGGTTTGGTTCTTGTCAGCTGCTGCTGCGGCCCCATGAACACGTCTTTACTCGTCCAGCTAAACGGTATGTCGAGCGCCAGGATCCAATGCTGTCGCGTGGGTTCAAGTGTGACGGTGTAACTGACCGGGTCACCGATCGGCTCGATCCTGTCACGCGCGCGCCAGTCGGGGGAAGGCTCCAGGCCGGTCCAGCTGCGGCCATTAAAGCGGTACAGGACCAGTCCGCGCCAATAGCGTTGACTGGGCCGTGGCACGGCGCCGTCAAACTGCACGCGAAAAGCAACTTCGTCTGACATCGACAGTGAGCTGATATCGCCCGGGTTCATCGTGTCGGACAGGCCGGACGTGGCGCTGCTGGAGTCAATTGGCACGGCCCAGAAGGGTGTAGCAATACGTGGGAATAACACCCACATCGCGAGCATCAACGGCAGGCTGTAAGCAATCAGACGACCGCTGGTCTTCAGGCTGTCAGTAATGCGCTGGCTCGTACTGGCGGCCATCTGCAGCCAGGCGGTCATCGTGACAACGATGCCAACCATCAGGTAGGGCAGTGACCAGAGATACTGTTCGCGCAACAGCGATGACATGATCAGAAAAATCGCAATAAACAGCAAAACGAATTGATCGCGACGCCGTTTCGTTTCGAGCAATTTCAACGCGGCCATGATAGCCAGCAGCGCGGAGCCCGGTCCTACGCCGCTGATGGTGTCGTAGGAGGCAAAAACACCGATGAAGCTGCCAAGCGCGAGCGCAACACGCAGCCCGGCAGGCGGCAAACGCCAGCGGCGTCGCTCGATCAGCCAGCGACTGCCAGCGCAGGCGAGCCACGCGCCCGTAATCCAGAAGGGCAGGAAAGGCATGTGCGGCAACAACGCGAAAGCGAGCGCGCCCAGCGTCCAGGGAAGGCTGGGTAGTAACGAGCCGTCTGTGCCGCTGCGCTTCTTCATAATTGCTCGCTGCCGTACAGCGCCAGGGCGCTCAAGACCTGCTGGCGTTGCGCGCCGCCGTGCGCCGGCGGAAACTCAACGCCCGGTAAGCGCAGGCCGTAATCGCGTTGCTCGCGCTCGGCATCGACAACCCAGCGCGTCAAAATTGACAGGCGTTTCTCGACGTCCGCTTCGTCCAGCGAATCAAAATCGAACCACTGACTGCTGGTATCGGCGCCGGCAAACTGTTTCGACAACAACTCGCCGCTGCGCGCAAAGGCTTTCCACGCGAGATGACGTGGCGAATCTCCCGCCGCATAGCTGCGCAGGCCAGCGAAATCCTCTTCGCCACGCGCATCGTGTTGGCGATGGCCTGTCGCCGCGAGCGCCGGCGGCGGCAGCGGTGCTTCTGGGGCCTGAGTGGGCCAGACTAATGCCGTCAGGTCCATATGGAGCCAGCTCCACGCGCGAAACTGCTCAAACGGAAACGTGCTGCGAATGCCGAACCGCGGCAAGCTGAGGTGGCCGCGCTGCGACGTCGGTATCTCGAGACTCATGACTTGGCTTTCACCGGGCGCCAGGTCCACTATCGTGCTTGTGATTTTGTCGGCATAGAGCTGTAGTTGATATCGGGAGCTGCGCGAGCGATTGCGAACGGCAATCCGAAATTCCACCGGCCGACCGGCGTGCACAGGCTCGGCGCCAGCAAAAGACAATTCGAGGCCAACGAGGTTGCGCTGGCATTGATGCATCGCCACAAAGGAAAGCGACGCGAGCATGAACGTCAACACGAACGACAGGTTGTTGTTGTAATTCATCGAGCCAAGCAGCATCGCGAATACCATCAGCGCGAAAACCATGCCGACAGCGGTTGGCAAGATATAGATGCGGCGCGAGGCGAGGGCAGTTTGCTGGCTGTCGCGGCCCTGACGCTTGCGCGCCCATTTGGCAATGCGCGACGTCAACCGTTGCCGGACGAAACGCGGCCTCAGATGCTCAGGGAATAGCCACTGAATCGAGGACATGTCGGCCCAGTTCCCCTGCGTGCACGAAACTCGAACCACTCGCCGCCTGCAGGCGGTGGCTGGCAACCGCCACGAACACGTCCTGCACGTCATCCGGGAACACGCCTGGACGATCGAATATCAAGGCATGAGCACGCGCAGCAGCGACCAGCGCCAATGCGGCGCGCGGAGACAATCCAGTCTCGATGTCGGGTGATTCGCGGGTGAAGCGAACGAGCGCCTGTACGTAATCGATCAGTGGCGGACTCATGTGAAGTGCAGCCGCTGCTTCCTGCAGCGTGAGCAAGGTCGCCGGCGTCATCGTTGCTTGCAGTGAGGGCAGCATGCTGCGCCGGTCCTGCCCGGTCAGGATTTCGCGTTCGTGATCTTCGCTGGGATAACCCAGTTCGAGGCGCATCAGAAATCGATCAAGCTGCGACTCGGGCAACGGAAATGTACCAATTTGATTGGACGGGTTCTGAGTGGCTACGACAAAAAATGGTTGCGGTAACGGCAGCGTGCGGCCATCAACAGAAACCTGTTGTTCTTCCATGCCTTCCAATAACGCACTTTGAGCCTTCGGTGTAGCGCGATTGACTTCGTCCGCTAGTACGAGCTGCGAAAAAATTGGTCCCTGCTGGAATTCAAATTCGCCCTTTTGCTGACGAAAAATAGAAACGCCGACGATATCGGCCGGCAACAAATCGCTGGTGAACTGGATGCGTTGATAGCTCAAGCCCAGCACCCGAGCAAGCGCCTGAGCGAGCATGGTCTTCCCGAGTCCGGGCAGGTCCTCGATCAGCAGATGGCCGCGGGCCAGCAGGCAGGTTAATGCGAGACGCAACTCGTTGTCTTTACCGAGGATAACCTTGCCCAGAGCCGCAAGCGATGCATCGATTGACGTACGCAGGACTGCCTCCGGTGGCGGGGTCGACTCGGGTTTCAGGTCTCGCTGAATTGCTGTCATGGGATCTGCCTGTCGCATAGTGCTATATGACCGCATACTACCGACAAATTCACCCGCGCCAGTAGCAAAGTGTGAACCAGTCCCCGCTTCAGGGCGAACAGATACAAACGGTTACGACAGCGCGTCCAACTTCTCGAGCTGCTCGGCGAGCTGGGCAAGCTGCCGTTCGAAATCTATAACCCTTTGCTTTTCTTGCTCGACCACGGCGGCCGGTGCATTGCTGACGAAGCGCTCATTGCCCAGCTTGCTTTGAGCTTTGGCAAGGTCGGCGCGAACTTTGTCAGTTTGTTTGCCAAGGCGTGCCCGTTCTGCCGTCACATCGATCAGCCCTTTCATGGGAACTAGCAGCCGCATGTCACCCAGCAGGGCCGTCGCGCTGGGTGGCGCCTCTTCGCTTGTCGACAAGAGTCTGACGGACTCTACCCGACCCACCCGATTCAACAGCGCCACATGCCGCTCGGCGCGTGCCTTATCGGCAGGCGTCGCGTTTTGCAGGATTACGGGCAAGCCCTTGCCGGGAGAAATATCCATCTCGCCGCGAATCTGGCGCACGCCCAGAATGAATTGCCGGACCCAGTCAATGTCGCTTTCTGCATCGGGATCATCGGCAAATTCCTCGGTCCGGGGGTAAGGGCGCAGCATGATTGTTTCGCCTTCGAGTCCGGCGCGCAGCCGTGTTTGCTGCCAGATTTCCTCGGTAATGAAGGGCATGATCGGGTGCAGCAAACGCAGCAGGGCTTCAAGAACCATTATTAGCGTCTGCCGTGCGCCTTCTTTTTGCGCGGCGGATGCTTCATCGGACTGCAATACCGGTTTCGATAATTCGAGGTACCAGTCGCAGAACTCATGCCAGGTGAAGTCATACATCGCCTGGGACGCGAGGTCGAGTCGGTATCGACCAAACTGTTCGTGCACCGTGTTGATCGTGCGGCGCAGCCGCGAACGAATCCAGCGGTCCGCGTGACTGAACTCAGGCTTGGCCTCACTCGACTCCGTAGTGTTCATGTGCGTATAGCGCGCCGCGTTCCACAGCTTGTTGCAGAAGTTCTTGTAACCTTCGATGCGACCAAGGTCGAAGCGAATATCGCGACCCGTCGTCGCCAAAGCGGCAAACGTAAAGCGCAAGGCGTCAGCGCCGTACTCGTCTATGCCTTCAGGAAACTGCTTGCGTGTCGCCTTCTCGATCTTGGGCTGCAAATGCGGCTGCATCAGACCGCGAGTGCGTTTTGTCAGCAGCGTGTCAAGGTCGACGCCGTCGATGAGATCCAGCGGGTCGAGTACGTTGCCTTTCGATTTCGACATTTTCTGGCCGTCCTGGTCGCGAATCAGGCCGTGGATATATACCTCGTGAAACGGCACGTCGCCGGCGAATTTCAGGCCCATCATGATCATGCGAGCCACCCAGAAGAAAATGATGTCGAAGCCGGTTACCAGCACGTTGCCGGGATAAAAGGTCTTCAGTGAATCGGTCTGATCCGGCCAGCCCATCGTGCTGAACGGCCATAACGCGGATGAAAACCAGGTGTCGAGTACGTCTTCGTCCTGGCGCAATGAGACGGCAGGAGCGAGCCCGTGTTTCTCGCGTACATCCTGCTCGGTGTCGCCGACATAAATATTGCCCGCGTCGTCATACCACGCAGGAATGCGATGCCCCCACCAGAGCTGACGGCTGATGCACCAGTCCTGGATGTTGTACATCCAGTCGTAATAGGTTTTCGTCCACGTTTCCGGCACAAAGCGAATGCGCCCGGACTCGACCGCTTCGATTGCGGGATCAGCGAGCGGCTTGATCTTCACGTACCACTGGTCGGTCAGGTAGGGTTCGACTATTTCACCCGAGCGATCGCCGCGGGGAACTTTGCGGTTGTAGTCTTCGACGTTATCAAGGAGACCCAGTGCGTCGAGATCGGCTACGATTTTTTCGCGCGCAGCGTAGCGATCCAGACCGCGGTAGTCCTGCGGTGCGGTCTCGTTGATTGCCGCGTCGTCATCAAAAATATTGTATTGCGGCAGATCGTGGCGTAGACCGACTTCGTAGTCATTGAAGTCATGCGCAGGCGTTATCTTTACGCAACCCGTGCCGAACTCGGGATCGACATAGTCGTCTGCGACGATCGGAATGTGCCGACCCACGATAGGCAATTCAATTTCTTTGCCTATAAGCGCCTTGTAGCGATCGTCGTCGGGATGCACCGCAACGGCGCTGTCGCCCAGCATCGTTTCAGGCCGGGTCGTCGCAACAACAAGGTGCCCCGTACCGTCGACCAGTGGATAGCGAAAGTGCCACAAGTGTCCGGGCTCGTCCTCCTGCAAGACTTCGAGGTCAGACAGCGCCGTATGCAGGACCGGGTCCCAGTTCACCAGTCGTTTGCCGCGATAAATCAGGCCTTCGTCATACAGGCTGACAAATACCCTGGTTACGGCGCGCGACAGTTCCGCATCCATCGTAAAGCATTCGCGAGACCAGTCGACCGACGCGCCCATACGTCGCAATTGCTGGCTTATTTGACCGCCAGATTCTTTTTTCCATTGCCAAACACGCTCGACGAACGCATCCCGACCGAGGTCGACGCGCGACGTGCCTTCGGCATTTAGCTGGCGTTCAACCACCATTTGCGTCGCAATACCGGCGTGGTCGGTGCCGGGTTGCCATAGCGTGTTGCGGCCCATCATCCTTTGATACCGCGTCAAGGTATCCATGATGGTGTCCTGGAACGCGTGCCCCATGTGCAGCGTGCCGGTAACGTTCGGCGGGGGAATAACGATGCAGTAAGATTCGCCTTCACCGGAGGGGGCAAACCAGTTGTTTGCTTCCCAACGCTGGTAATGGCGTTGCTCGATGTCGCGAGGTCGGTAGGTTTTTTCCATAGACTGGCGGCGCGCCTTGCGTGGCGACGTATCCTTATCTTTTATCCGGCGTTACGTTTTGCTGTGCCGCCGAATTGCAGCACGCACTATCAACGGCAATTCCGCGCGCAACTCGGCCATGACGCGCTCGGTAATCTCAAGTTCGGCCTCCTTGCACGCCTGTCGCAACTTGACTTCCGCAAGCCGCAGACTCGCGGTACAAATATCGGTTTGCAGTTGGTCGAACTCAGCCGCCGTTTTCTCTGACGACGCGCGTTGCAGCACATCCGTGAGTACCGGTATTTCCTGTCCATTGGACATGCGAGGTCCTTTATAAGTTGTGCGTTTCCAGGGAATGGCCCTGATCGCGGTAGCTGGCAAATCGAACCCTGCTTGCCTGCCGCGTTGCATCATCGGAGGTTACAATTTCGGCGACACGCGGGAAAGCACTAACCCCCTCAGGAATGTTGTCGCACAGGTTGATAAGCAGGTCGACCTTTTCCGGCCGCTTGGCATCTGGACTGCCCAGCGTAACCGGTGCGCGCGATTTTCCGGTCCCAACCTCGTGCGGTACGAAACTGCCGTCGTGCCAGGTCCACAGCAGCTCATCGAGGCGCTCGGCCGTTGCCGGATCAGGCGCGAGGATATAAACGGTATTGGCCAGTTTGTAGGCTTTTTCGGTGAGTCGACAGGCAAATTGCCAGCGCGACGCTTCGCCTGCTGCTTTTAGTACGTAGAAATCGACGCGCGACATGATCAGGGCAAGGCGTTTGCCCGGGCCAGCAAGAATTCCGTCAGCAGCGGCACGGGACGTCCGGTGCCGCCTTTCTTTGCGCCCGACTGCCAGGCAGTGCCCGCAATGTCCAGATGGGCCCAATCGATGCCCTTCGTGAAATTTCCGAGGAAGCAGGCAGCGGTGATAGCACCGCCGTCACGACCGCCGACATTGGCAAAATCTGCGAAGTTACTTTTTAACTGGCGATCATATTCTTCCGTCATTGGCATGTGCCAGGCAAGATCGTCCGCAGACACACCGGCACCCACGATAGTGCTGGCCAGTTCGACGCTGTTACTCATTACCGCCGTGTGATGATGGCCGAGCGCGATGACGCAGGCGCCTGTCAGAGTGGCGACGTCAATCATGACGTCGGGCTTGAAGCGCCGCGCGTAGGTCAGCGCGTCGCACAGGATCAGCCGGCCTTCCGCGTCGGTGTTGAGAATTTCGATGGTATGCCCCGACATACTTTTTACGATGTCGCCGGGCCGGGTCGCCGTGCCGCTGGGCAGGTTCTCACAGGCAGGAACGATTGCGGTTACATTGATCGGGAGTTTCAGGCTGGCGACCGCCGCCATCGTTGCGATTACCGAAGCCGCACCGCACATGTCGTACTTCATCTCATCCATGCCGGGCCCCGGCTTCAATGAGATGCCGCCCGAGTCAAACGTAATGCCCTTGCCGACCAGAACAGCTGGCGGTGCTTTGCCGGCACCTTTGTATTTCATGACAATGAGCTTGGCAGGTTCGACGCTGCCAGCGGTCACTGACAACAGTGAATGCATGCCCAGTTTTTTCATCTCGGCTTCTGAAACAATACTCGTCACCAGATCGCGATACTTGCGAGCAAGACCTTGCGCGGTGCGCGCAAGGTAACTTGGCGTGCAGACGTTGGGGGGTAAGTTACCGAGATCCTTTGCAAGGTTCATCGATGCAACGATGGCATCGGCGTGCTTGGCACCACGCGTCGCCTCGTCTGCGTCGCTACGCGACTTGATGCCGAAGCCGATTTTCTTAAGGGGCATGGCTGCCGGTTTTTTGCCACTTTTCATTTCATTGAAACGGTACAGCGCGTCGCCGATTGATTGCACGCTGTGGCGCGCGAGGTAGTACGCATCGACGTCCGCAACATCTTCCAATGTCAGAAATGTCACGATGTCTTTGACTTTGCTACCGTCAAGCGCGCTGGTAGCGGCGGCGCTGGCGCGGCGAAAGCGACTGACACTAAATTCGCTGATTTTACCGAGGCCGACGACGACCACCCGTTGGGCACGAACGGATTTGAGTGACGACAAGACGGCACATTTACCCAGCGACCCCGAAACGTCGCCGCTCTTGGCGAGCTTGCTGAGTTGCTTGCCGCTGGCCGCGTCGACGTCTTTCGCGGCTGCGCCAAGTTTGCCACCTTCGTAAATGCCAATAATTATGGCACCCGCCGTGCGACGGCTTGCCGCACTTGTAGTTGTAAAATAATCCATTCATTCCAGCCTGTGTAAAGGCAGGCCCGCATGCTGTGCGCATCGCGGGTACCCACCGTTCCGATTAGATGAGCTGCCGGTGGTGCTAGTGATACAGGACAGGTCGGCCCTGAACGGACCCACCGGGGCTGTCCCGGACATCTCAAACCCGGTAGTCTAACTGATCCGCGCAGCTGACGTTAACTGCGGAATCTGAAGAGAAATCTGCGAAATACCGATGTTCCGAATTCTCGACCGCTATATCTTTCGCGAGGTGGCAATGACTTGGCTGTCAGTGACCAGCGTATTGCTGTGTATTTTGCTGACCAACCAGTTTGCCAGGGTCCTCGGGGATGTGGCGAAAGACAAACTGCCTAAGGATGCGGTCTTTCAGATAATCGGGCTCACAGCCCTGCAATACATGACGATTCTCGTCCCCATTGCCCTGTTTCTTGCCATCATGCTGGCGCTCGGCCGGCTGTATTCGGATAGTGAGATGCCGGCAATGATGGCATGTCGTGTCGGCCCGGCGGGAATTTATCGCCCGCTAATGTGGCTCATTTTGCCGCTCGCCACTTGTGTTGCCTGGCTGGCAATGGACGTTGCCCCGAACTCTCTCACGGCGATCGAGCGGATTGGCGTTGAGGCCCAACGGCAGGCGGACCTTGCCAGTATTGAGCCCGGCAAGTTTACAAAGGCCGGGGCAGACGACGCGGTGGTCTACGCAGAACGGGTGGTCGGTGCCGGCATAGTGGAGAAAGTGTTTTTACAATCACGCATGGACAACGGCACCGTTGAGGTGGTGGTTGCCGAGCGCGGTGAGCAGCGCGAGTCAGATAATACGAACACGCGATTTTTCGTCTTGCAGGACGGCCGTCGCTATTCGGGGATTCCCGGTACGCCGCGTTTTTCGGTGATGGAATTTCGTGAGCATGGCATTCCGTATCGGTTGCCGAGCGTGACGGAACCCGAACTTGAGCCGCGCGCGATGTCCACGCGCGACTTGTTTTTCCAGGCGGATCGAGCCGCGGTTGCCGAATTGCATTGGCGGGTCGGTGTGCCGTTGTCGACCCTCATACTGGCGATTCTTGCCGTGCCATTAAGTCGGAGCCAACCGCGCCAGGGGCGCTATGGCCGAATTTTTATAGGTCTGTTGGTGTTCATCATCTATTTCAACTTGCTGAGTGCCGGCAAGGCGTGGCTGGAACAGGGCGTCGTGCCAGCTGCCGTTGGCATCTGGTGGGTCCATGCGCTGATGCTGTCATTGGCGCTCGGCATGCTGGCTCTGCAAAACGGATTTCATCGCAGGATCTTCGGACGTCTGCGCGGGACGGCCGCGTAGTGGACATACTGTCGACCTACCTGATGCGCTCCATCCTGCTTAGCACACTGCTCGTGTTGCTGGCACTGCTGGCGCTGGCGGGTTTATTCGAATTCATTGGCCAGGTCGACAATCTGGAGGGCGACTTCGGCACGATGGAAGCGCTTCTCTACGCCGCACTGCGTCTGCCACAGCTTGCGTTCGAGATGTTGCCGATTGCGGTGCTCATCGGTTCGTTGCTGGCGCTGGGTGGGCTCGCCAGTCACAGCGAACTGGTTGTCATGCGCACGGCAGGTATTTCAGTGGCGAAGTTCGCCGGCATGGTTGCCGTGACCGGTTTTGTTCTCATGGTAATTACGGCGTTGATAGGGGAGTACATCGGGCCCCCGCTCGATTACTACGCGCGCAATATGCGCGACGAGGCGCGCCTTGAGCAGGACAGCCAGGAGCTGGGTAATTCGGCGTGGGTAAAAGACGGTAACATGATCCTGCACCTTGAACGTATTAATGCGGATTTCGAATTTGGCCGCGTCTACATTTTTCAATTCGACGATACTGATCATCTGCAACTCGTTGCGCGGGCGGAGAATTCCGGTATTGCAGATTCTGATCAGTGGGTCCTGGAAAACTATCGCGCGACGCGTTTTCGAGACGGTGGCGTTGAAGTAGTACAGTCATCACTCGAGGTCGAAGACTTCACGGTCGATGGCGACGTGCTGGGTATCACGCTGGTCAAGCCAGTCAGTCTGTCCGCACGCGGCCTGCTGAGTTACATCCGCTACTTGCGAAGCAATGAGCTGTCGGCAGTGCGTTACGAAATGGAACTCTGGTCGCGTGTCTCCTCGACCGCCACGGTCGTTATTATGCCCATACTGGCGCTAGCGTTCGTGTTCGGCTCGCTGCGTTCGGCCCGTGCTGGCGCTCGGCTGATGGTCGGTGTCCTGGTTGGCCTGGCCTATTTTTTGGCCAGCGAAACGCTGGCAAACTCCGGTCAGGTTTTTGATTTAAACCCGGCGCTGGTCACATGGCTGCCCACGTTTGCATTGATGCTGATTACGCTGTTCGCACTCAGTCGAGTGCGTTAACCCGACTATTCGTCCGTTTTCGGGTAGTAACGCACGCGCGTTTTAGACAGGCGGTCGTGCCATGTCAGATTCTCGGCATCCAGTAACTGCCAGAAAAAACCCAGCCCGCAGGCAAGCCACGACACAATAGCTGCGACGAAGCGCAGGCTCGCAAGTTTCAAGCCGGGTGGGTCGCCGTCTGCCGTCTCGAGTCGCAGGCCCCAGGATTGCATGCCCAGGGTACGTCCGTAGCGGGACCAAAAAATGACAAAGAATAGGTAGACAACAGCGACCAAAGTGACTTGAAAAACGGTGTTGCCGGATTCGACGGGCTCGCCGCCACGCGCCGCAATAAATGGCAGGGCGCTTAGAAATAGCAGTGCGAGAATTAACAAGGTGTCGTAGAGGATTGCTCCGAACCGACGCAGTAGTGATACGTTCATCATGGCTGCTTCGTTGGCTCCATGGATAGCGCAATATCCCGACGTTTGTATTCATGGCCGATCTTGTAGGCAAGCAAAGCCCAAATTATTGCGAGCGGGACGCATACAATCGCTACGCCTGCGATACCAATACCGCTGATCGCACGAATTGTCCAGGTGGCAATCAGGTCACCGCCGCGATAGATCGCCGTCTCGACAAAATTCTTTGCTTTATAGCGCTCCTCCGGCGACACGACGGAGTACAGCATATCGGTTGTAGGTTTCGTCAGGCCGAAGGTGATCGAACGACGCAGCACCTGCAGGGTGGCCATGACTATGAAAACCGGATGTACGGCCAGCACGGCGAAACCAACAATCGATACCAGCGGCAACAACGCCAGCGTAAAACCGACGCCAAGCTTGCGAACAGAGAGACGCACCAGCAATAGCTGGCCGACAAACGAGAGTGTGTTGGTAGCGGCGTCGAGTATCGCAAACACCTGCGTTTGGCGATCGGTCCCGTCAAAAGTTTCTTTCACCAGTTCGGCCATGTACATGTAGATCGCGACGCCGAGAAAGTTTGCAATAATCAATGCGCCTGCGATTGCGCCCAGGTATCGTGAAGTAGCAACCAGCCGGATGCCGGCGAGGGCCGAACCGCCGATCGGCAGTGAGCTGTCGACAGACTGCGGGTCACCGGGGTCGCGTTGTTGCGTTGCGTTGTTGCGCAATCGGTAGACGCAATAAACGGCGAGTAGCAGTAGCATGGCCGATAGCGGCAAAAGGTTTCGAAAGCCAATTGGCACGACCAGCGCACTGGTGACCAACGGGCCAATTAGCGCACCGGTACTGCCGCCGGCCGAAATAAGCCCGAACAGGCGGCGACTCTGCTCCTTGGAGTAAATGTCCGCCATAAAGCTCCAGAATACAGATACGACGAACAAGTTGAAGACGCTTAGCCAGACAAAAAAAGCCCGGCCAACCCAGACTTGCGAAATATACTCTTTGTCGGCAATCCAGAATGCTGCAAAAAAAAGCAGAATATTAACGATGAAAAAGTAATACACCCACGGCAGGAAGCGCTTGCGCGGAAATTTCGAAGCGACCCAGCCGAAGACTGGCGTTGCTGCCAACATTGCTACAAACGTGCCGGTGAATAGCCACGGAATATTACTGACACCGCCAACAATCGCCATGGTTTCGCGTACGGAACGCAGCATGTAATACGCGCTCAGCAGGCAGAAAAAATAGACGAAAGACCATGCGACAGCAGCGAACTCTTCAGCCTTCACGCCGAAGAAACGACTCAAGAGCGCCGCTAGCATTTCCGTGAGGCGCGTCCTCATGGTCAGTCGTGCATTGCGGTTAACGACATTTGCACAGCTAGAGCGGCCTCATCGGACTCTTAAAGAGTGCATAATGGCCTAATTCGTCGCGGGCGTGAACCTGGCGGCGCGCTGCATGGCTAAAAAATACAAGGAGAATCGTCATGGAACTACTCGCCATCGTTACCGTACTGGCCCTGTTGCAGGTTTTCTGGTTTTCATTCCAGGTCGGCAAGCAAAGGCAGAAGCACGATGTTCCTGCACCGGCAATGAGCGGCCCGGACGAGTTCATGCGGGCGTATCGCGTACACATGAACACCGTTGAGCAGCTCATCATATTTTTGCCCGGCCTGTGGTTATTCGGCTATTACATTAACCCGACAATCGGCGCCGCGTTGGGCCTGCTATTTATCGTTGCCCGCTTCGTCTACCAGGGCGGATACATGAGTGACCCCAAAAAGCGCGGCCCGGGTTTTATCGCAGGCTGGTTTGCTACGGTTGCACTAGTACTCGGTGGCCTGGTGGGTGCCATCATGCGCTTGCTTGCTGGCGGGCTTAGCTGATAACCCCGGCTGTCGTGACATGAACGCAGGTCGCTGCGAGCGGTGCATCATGCCGTGCTGCAGGCGAGGCGATCTCGCCGGTACCAAGAGCGCGTAACGTGCGAATACCTTAACGACGCATCCGATCGCGAAAACACAGCACAGAAGTTTGAAACTGAGGCGGTCAGCGCAACTTTACACGCAAATGCAACATGCCTGTGTGATTGACGAATTCTATGCCGTTCGGTCGGTTTATATGTTGGTGCATATACCCCGCTTCAAGTGAGGTCTTGTTGCCTATCGGTAACCGCAGACCTGCATAACCGCGTAGTTGATCAAACCCCGAGCGGGCTCCGGCATCCGTGTCATTCAGGTTTTGGAAATGCTCAACTGATAAAATAGCTGTGACATTTTTGTGTTGAACGGGCAGGGCAAGTTGCGCCATTTGCCGGAAACGCAGTCCGGTATCGCTGGCATTTTCAAGGTCGCGCTCTTCCAGCCGCCAGCGCAGAGACAGCGCGCCCCAGTCCCACTTTCGAGCGGCCCATGAAAATTGCTGCCAGGGACGGCGTTCGTAGCGCTCGCTGCCGCCGTCGGGATCAGTCAGGAAATAATCGAAGCCGGCAGATAGCGTCATCCCGGGCTTCAAGTCGTAGCCAAGCGATCCGCGCAACAGGTACTGGTTGCTCCCACTGCCGCGCTGAAAAATGCGCGCTTGCGTCGCCACGCTGTAACGCCAGCGGCTGTCTTTTCCGTTACCTGGAAATTTGTCAGCG
>JABDKF010000132.1 GCA_013003155.1 Woeseia sp.
GCTGCTGGCGATATTTTCAAAGTGGCGCGTACACGACCATCTCGATCTCCACGATGCCGCGCGGGCTGAACAAGCCCGTCGTGCCGACGGCCGTCCAGGCCGGATGCGGCTCGACTGCGTATTTCGCCTTGGTCTCAGCTATGACGAGCGCCTGCTCATCGATAGCCAGCGAAATATTTTTGCCGTCGAGAACGTGAAATGTGTTGATCTTGGTCATGCCCGCGAGGCTCGCGTCCGCTGTGGCAAGGTAGCGCTCAATGGCTTCGAACGCCCGCTCCGTGTGTTCGCGAAAGCGTGCCTTTGATATTGGCAGGCTGTCATCATTGGCGGCGCTGACGACAATGCCGGAGATGTACACGAAGTCGCCCGCGCGGATCGCGTGGGCGTAGTGCCACGGGCTGTCGTAACCGGTGCGTTCCCTTGTGATGTCGTCAGTGAAGGTCACTGAACGGCCGTTGCTCTCTATGACAAGCCTGGTGTCGCCGGGCGCCTCTTGCGAGGTGGCGCAGCTTGTTAGCAGGATAGCAACTGCTGAGGCGAAAAATTTATGCATAAAGTGTCCCTTCTTTTGGGGCTGTCACATATAAAAAAAACAGGGCCGGTCCATCCAGTTTTAGGCACGGCGGCGAGCGGCAGAGGCTGCGCGGTCACAGCATGAAGGACAGCAGCGATGCAGTACCGAGAAAGGAAATGAACCCCGCGACGTCAGTGACGGTAGTAAGAATGATTGAGGACGCGGTCGCCGGGTCCTGACCGAGGCGTGTCAGCATAATCGGCACGACGGCACCGGAGATGCCAGCCGCTACCATCGACATCACCATCGCAACGGCGATGACCAGCGCAAGGCCGAGGGACTGGCTCCAGACGTAGACCGACAGTCCGCAGGTGACTGCCAACGCAAGACCGTCAAGCAGCCCGATTTTGACTTCTTTGACCAGAACGCGTCGCCATTCCCGCGTGCCGATTTCGCGTAGCGCAAGCCCGCGCATTGTGACAGCAAGGGCCTGTGAACCCGCGTTGCCGGATTGGCCGGCAACGACGGGAAGCAGCACAGCCAACGCGGTGAATTGCGCGATCAGGCTTTCGAACACGCCAACAACCGCCGCTGCTAAAAACGCAGTCAACAAATTAATGTGCAGCCACGGCAGCCGCCGCTTGACCGCAAACGTCGCAGTCGACAAGGCGCGCTCATCCGCACTAACACCCACCATCTTCTGCAAACTGGCGGTCGCGACAGATTCGATCGCGTCGAACAGGCGCTGATACCGCACGACTCCCAGCAAACGGCCCTCAACATCAACGACGGGCAACGAGTCCACGCGGTACTTCTCGAGCTGCTCCACTATTTCCTTGCGCGGCGCCGTTGCGAGGACAGTGCCTTCGAGATCCTCAAGCAACTCGCTCAGGACTTCGTCCTCGTAGGCCATCGCCATCGCCTGCATATCGACCTTACCGACCAGCTTGTTCTCGCGATCGACCACGTACAGCGAGCGCGCGCGACGCGTACCGGACCGGCGTAATACTTTCAACGCTTCTTCCACCGTCATGTCGCTGCGAATCGTGTCGTAAGGCCGATCGAGCAGGCGCCCCGCGGAGTCGTCCGCAAACTGCTGCAAGCGCTCAAGATCCTTGCGAACAGCCTCGGGCAAAGTCTCGAACAGCTGCTGGCGTTTCTCGTCGCGCATACCGGCGAGCAGCGTCAACGCAAGACGCGGCGAGGCCGCGTGCAAGATGCCCTGTTGTTGTTGCAAGTCGAGCTGGCGGAAAACTGCGGACGCCCGGCTGTCGGTAAGTAGTTCGAGACTCGCAACGATCGCCGCGGGCTGAATCCCGGCTAGCTGCTTGCTGAGTTTGCGGTCCGAGATGGTTTCGAGCGAGCGCGCTGCATCTGCCGGCTGCTCACGCAGGTAGGTTTCCTTTAATGTCAATTCAAGCGTCATCGCGTTCCCCGCCTGGTCAGCGACCGAGTCAGGATTTCGCCAAACAGGTGAGTGAGGTCGCTCATCAGCACGGTGAGCAAATCGCCTCCTGCGCCGCCTTGCTTGGCGTGTCGTGCGGCCGCTTTGAAAACACTGCCGCGGGAAACACCGCCCAGAATGCGCTGCTGATGGTCGATGACCGGCAGCCAGCTGTGGTCGTGCCAGTTAGAATCCAGCAC